>DATKYN010000129.1:0-5745 GCA_035528435.1 Burkholderiales bacterium | reverse complement strand
AGAGCCGGGAACCGGCCTTTCAGGGGGGCAGCAGCAACGCTTGTGCATTGCACGGGCCATTGCCGTGCAACCGGAAGTTATTCTGATGGACGAGCCGTGCTCTGCGCTCGATCCGATCGCTACTGCAACGATCGAGAACCTCATGGTTGACCTGAGCCAGAATTATTCAATCTGCATCGTGACGCACTCCATGCAGCAGGCTGCGCGCGTTTCGCAGCGTACCGCCTTCTTTCACCTCGGTGATTTGATCGAAGTTGGCGAGACCAACGAGCTCTTTATCAGACCCGGGCATCAACTTACGGAAGACTACATTACCGGCCGCTTCGGCTGATCAGTCATTCCCCTGGCTTGTCTGTTCTCGCGGGACAGATCAGGGTAAATGCCGGGTAAAAATCTCACTGATGTGGGGCTGACATCGTCAGGCAGTATTTAACTTGCTTCGTCAAAGCGGGAAGCGGCAAGGCGACCAAGTGCCGGGGGTTAAAAATGTCATCAGATTTTACAAATGATCGTGGCCGCTAACGGTAATTTCACACGGTTTCCCTGCGCCGGATAACACCATCTCTTGATGCACAGCCTGCGTATCTAACACTACGAGCGAGGCAATCACGCATCACGATTGCTTAAGCTACCTCTAACTCGTTTTATCAGGAGATACTGTTATGAAATTCGCCAAAACGACACTTGCTGCAACACTTGCTGCTGTTTTGATTGGTGGACTGGGCATCGGCTCTGCCTCGGCGGCGGTCAGGGATTCCTACAGGATGTCCGAAGACTCTGCCGGCAACTTTTATCGGTGGTCCGACATTTCGGCTTTGACGCATGGCTTGTCATCGCACGGAGACACCGTGTTGCAGTCAGGACGCATCGAGGGTTTCTACAAGTGGTCAGACCGCAATCATCCGAAGCACAGCGTACCCTCTGCTCTCAAGCCGATCGGCCGGTCTGCCGCAAGCTTTTACAAGTGGTCGGACATCAATTCGCTGACTCAGAATTGATGACGCTGGCTTGATCGCCGCCCACGGTTGGGATGTACCAACCGGGCGCAGGGCCACCCGGCAGAAAAATAGCCGGGTGGCCCTTCTGCTTTTTAGGCCGCAGAATCAGTTAGACGTCGTTTGGTCCTGCGCTGCACATCCCGCCATCCGCAGCACCGCGTTCAGCAGTACGTCGCAGCCCGCTGCCAGATCGTTTCTTTCTGCAGATTCGCTCTCGTTATGCGAAACGCCGCCCTTGCAGGGCACGAAAATCATTGCTGTCGGCGCAATCGTTGAAACATAAACGGAGTCATGTCCTGCGCCGGAGACCAGATGCATCGTCGAAAACCCGAGGTCTGTCGCGGACTCTGCGATCGTGCGAATGCATAGGTCATCAAACTGTATTGCGGCTGATTGCCATTCGCGGTGCACGATGCCGGTGATGTTGGATTCAGTCGCCGCAGTCGAGACGATCTCTTGCAGACGATCTTCCATCGCGGCAAGAGTGGTTTCATCCGGATGGCGTATATCCAGGGTAACGATGACTCGCTCGGGCACGGTGTTTCGAGATCCCGGTTCGAACCGCGCGTCGCCAAACGTGACGCGGGCCCATGGGCTGAAGTCGTCGGCCCATTTGTATACCTGTGCCATGATCGTGTGCATTGCCCGAACCGGATCACGGCGACTGGTCATTGGCGTCGGGCCCGCATGCACCGCTTCGCCGATCAATTCCAGATCGTACCAACGCATACCTTGCACGCCGGTGACGATGCCGATCTGTATCCCCTGGTCTTCAAGGATCGGGCCTTGTTCAATGTGTGCCTCGAAAGCAGCCTTGATTGGATAGTGGTGGCAGGGGCGTGATCCCGCGTACCCGATGCGCTCTAACTCACTGCCGAGTGTTGCGCCGTTTCTGGATACCCTGGAAAGACCGTATTCGAGCTCGAATGTGCCAGCGAAAACACCCGAGCCAATCATCGCGGGGGAGAAGCGCGCACCTTCTTCGTTGGTCCAGACAACGACTTCGATGGGATGGTCTGTCCGGATGCGGTGTTCGTTCAGTGATTCGATGACTTCGAGTCCCGCCAGCACACCATACACGCCGTCAAATTTCCCGCCGGTTGGCTGGGTATCGAGATGCGAACCAACCAATACCGGCGGCAGGCCGGGCTCAGCACCCTCACGCCGGGCGAAAATGTTTCCCATCTGGTCATGTTCAATGGTGCAGTTCTGCGCGGTGCACCATGATTCGAACAGTTTTCGTCCCTGCCGGTCTTCATCGGTGAGCGCTTGACGATTACAGCCGCCGGCCAGCGTCGCGCCGATGCGTGCCATTTCCATCAAACGATCCCATAACCGGTCGCCATTCGCTTTCAGCAGTGTTTGTGACAAGTGTATTCCCCCGTTGACTGACTCGATTGTATTCGTTGATCGGGAAACTCCTCAGAAGCATGATTTCTTTTCCGCCAGACCGGGGAGGGTGATTCAGGGCAAGTGCATGCCGGACCACAAACGACGTGTCCTGGTGTCCATAAGAAATGGATCGGCCTTGAGGACAAGAGATCACAGCGGTGACTTGTTGATGTTATGTCGCATCTTCAATTTCGTCTTTGGGAAGCGCTTGTTTGTGGTGTATGGAATCAAATGTTGATTATGATCAAGACCAGCAGGCGCCTAATGAAGTCTAGTAAATACAGTTGCATTGTTTCGCGACGGGGTGGCATTAAGATGGGCAGCAGACCCGGCATGCGATTAGCCTTTGCACGGCAACACGTACAGGCTGTCGTGTATAGAAGCGGGTGGTTGAAATTCGAAGTGTCAGAACGGTGTAGATATCTCGGCAATGAGGGGACGAAGATGCTGAAGTCGATGGTTGCTTGTGCGATTGGTCTGGTCGCTCTTGTTACGGTGTTCCCAGTCCGCGCCGAATTTGTTGACGGCAAAACTTTGGCTGAATGGGCCGGCGAGTATCAGCGGGTGCGATCGGGCACGGGAGACTATCTGAGTCATATTTACGACAGGCGGTTTCAGGTCTACATCCTCGGCGTTCACGACGCATATACCGAAAGTCTTCGAGCTTCGACTACTGACCAGTTGTTTTGCACTCCAATGGGCACGACGGTGGCCGGGGTCTCGGTGGTTGTGTACAAATATCTTCAGAACAATCCGGGCTTGTCCCACGAATCGGGAAGTGCTGTAGTAGTGAGCGCACTGGCTGAGGCGTTCCCTTGCAGTGATCAGTAGGGCCCCGAAGCTGGATAACGTTGGTCATGGCGGGTTGGTCCAGCGCATGTGCTTGCTCGAGAAATTTGAGCGAATGTTCTAGCCGATATCCGGAGAAGTAAAGCATATGAGGCAGCGGGCGAGAGTTTTCGGGTCCGCAAGGCACAGGAAGAATTTCCCGAAGATAGTTATGTGTGGTTTTCGGTTCTGGCCTTATTGAAATTTGGCGAGCAGGGATGCCGTGGCCGGCCGGGCAGTCCGGTTTACAGTGGTTCCCAATCGCGTGTCAGACGTTGCGCCTGCGCGATCTGCTCAGGTGACATCAGTTTTTCGGTCGTCTCAATGTTCCGGTTGGCATCGCTTTCACCCTGCGCGCCAGCGAGACTCCACCAGAAGTACGCCTGCACGTAATCGCGTGGCACGCCTTCGCCATTGCGGTACATCACACCGAGGTTGAATTGTGCTTTCGCGTGCCCCTGTTCGGCGGCTTTGGAGTACCAGTACAGCGCCTGCTTGTCGTTTCGGGGCATGCCTTTGCCCGTGTGGCACATCACACCGAGATTGAACTGCGCTTTCGTATTGCCTTGTTCGGCGGCTTTGGTATACCAGTAGTGCGCGTGCTTGCTGTCCTGCGGCACGCTTTCACCGTTGTCGTACAGGACACCGAGGTTGACCTGTGCTTGCGCGTTACCTTGTTTGGCGGCTTTGGTGTACCAGAATAGCGCTCGCTTTCCGTCCTTCGGAACGCTTTCACCGATATCGTACATGATCCCCAGATTCACCTGCGCGTTGGCGTTTCCCTGTTCAGCGGCTTCGAAGTACCAGTAGATCGCCCGCATGGCATCTCGCGGCACGCCTTCGCCCGTGTGGTACATGAGGCCAAGGTAGAACTGTGCTTTTGCGTATCCTTGTTTGGCGGCTTTGGTGTACCAGTAAAGTGCTTGCTCGTCGTCCTGCGCTACGCCTTCCCCGATATCGTAGATAAGACCCAGGTGGAACTGCGCGTTCGCATTTCCCTGTTCGGCAGCTTTGGTGTACCAGTAGAGTGCCCGCTTGTCGTCTCGCGGCACGCCATCGCCATTACGGTACATGAGCCCCAGATAGAACTGCGCATCCGGATTCTTGTGTTCGGCAGCTTTGATGTACCACAGATAAAACTGCGCGTTCTCGTTGCCTTGCCGGGCGGCTTTGGTATACCAGTAGAGCGCCCGTTCGCCATCGCGCGGAACGCCGTCACCGCTGTCGTGGATGAGACCCAGGTTGAACTGGGCATTTGCGTTCCCCTGTTGGGCGGCCTGCGCGTACCAGTAGATTGCCTGCTCATCGTTGCGCGGCACGCCTTCGCCGTTCCGGTACATCAGGCCCAGGTAAAACTGCGCGTCCGGATTTCCCTGTTTTGCCAGATCTCTGAATTCGGTGGCTGCGTTCTCGTAATCGCCGCCTGCGTAGTTCGAGATTGCAAGATCAAGATCCTTGCCCATAGTGGCCGTGCAAAGCGCGAAGAGTGATAACGCTAAAAGGAATCGCGGCATTGATTGGATGGCGAGCATGGAATGCGGCCTAATGGCGGCTCAGCCGATATGTGATTTCCGCAGTCGCTGCGGCAGATTGCATAGACCACGCCTGTCCGAAAACTGCCCCGGAATACGCTGGATTGGAGTCAGGTGAGAACAACTCTACCGGGACGCAACCTCGTTCTGAAGAACCTGGAGAGGTCAAACTCCGCCCTCTTGAATAGGACAAAAAATCAATTAGAAACATATGGATATTATTGTTCCATCGCACGATCACCAACGTGGCTTAATCTTGTGTACGAGGCCCCGAAGGGCATGGCCTGTGGGATGGTGGCTTCAACAACCGCTGGCACTGAAGGTCAAAGCATAAAATGATCCCGGCTATCACGCTGACTACATTGGGGTGTAATCGCGCACCTGGCGGGTTGGCGCTAGGTGCGGCATGACACGAAGCCGCCGGACTCTACCGCTGTCGAACTCAGACGGTTCTCATGCTCATTGCTTCGCCAAAATGGATGGGCCAGCAGTATGGTTATTCCGGGAGGGGGATTGTGTCCGGATCGCCTTGTGGCGACCGGCCATGCCTCACTGCGTTCGGGACCGCCAACACCTGCGGTGTCGGCGTCCTGCGCGAGCGGTGCTCGCTGGTGTGAGTGGCTCGCCTTGAGGCGACCCACTCATCCTTCGCCGCGTGCGCCTCAGGACCGCCGCTGCACCTATGGCGCGCGGCGTCCAACCGAATGTCCCCCGGACATTCGGTTGTCAAACCCGCGAGGCATCTCAACCCTACGCACTTCGCCAAATAGACGGTTCGATGAGAAGAGCAGCGCGGAAATTCCGAGAGAGGGATTGTGTCCGGATCGCCTTTGAGCGACCGGCCATCCCGGGCACTGCCCGAGACCGCCCTTCGGGCGTCCTGCGCGAGCGGTGCTCGCTGGTCGAACCCACGACGGTTCTCAACCCTCAACGCTTCACCAAATAGAAAAGGCCCCACTTGTGAATGGGGGTGCAGAGATTCAAGAGAGGGATTG
>DATKYN010000128.1:0-4704 GCA_035528435.1 Burkholderiales bacterium | reverse complement strand
TGGCGACTACCCGCTCGCAGATGCTCGCCAGATGCGAACGCTGCGGAAATTCTTCGGGGAAAAAAGCAACCGGGGCGAACGATGTGCCACCGGGTTTCTGCAGAACGACTAATCCATCGGATACTCCACCAATCACGTTGGCCTGAATGACCAGCCAACTACCGCAGAGCTACTCGACTGTCTGGGCCTTGGCAAATTGCTTCCACGCTGCGCCCGGTACGTGCGCAGCAACATTGTCAGCCACGCGCAGGCGCGCGTGGGTTTCATGTAATTCCGGTAAAGCCACAGATCCAGGGCCTCCAGCGCCAGGCTGCGGGAGCCATCATCACATTACTTGCCGGCTTCGGTGCCGCCCGCCTCTACGTTCAGCGTGCCAAAGCGCTTTTCGTACTCGGTAACAACCCCCTGCAACAGCATGCTCAGGCGCTTTGCCGCATACGGGCTGATGATGATGCGGTCAGTCAGCTGGATGGTGACCTCCTTCTGGCCGCGGTTCCAGGCTTGGTTCACGCCAAACAGCATGACCACTTCCTCGCGCGTGCTGGTGACATTGCACACGTTCGCGTAGGAACTCTTCATGTTGCTATCGTCCCACTTTAGCTTGGTGCCTTCCGCCCCCTTGCTGCCTTCGGCCCCTTCCTTGCTCGCTGCCATTCTCAACTCTCCCGAAATTAGTTGCTAACTTGATTTGAATTTTGACGCCCTCGCGTTAGCAGTAATTGCGCTCCCAATTCGAATCCATGGTACTACGGATAACCGCGCATCGGAAGCACAAGCGCTCGCCCACGTCAGTGCCCACCAGCGATTGGAGTAGACCGTTTTCTGGGGGAACGTCAGCGATGCAAACACTGCCTTGAAGCGCGAGGTGCGCGTCATTAACAGCCGCGCCTGCGGCCATTGTACCGAACTCCACCGTACCTGATCGGGTCAAGTGTCTACGGTGTCTAATGCGGTGCGACACATCCGATAATGGAGCAACTGACTGCGTTTCTTCAGTGCAAGCTTCGGCGGCCAGGTCAGTTGCATTTCGTGCCGGAGTTATTGCACGGACAACTAGTAAATCGCCTGTAAGCTAACGTCCGGAACTGGCAACCTCACTTCCACGAACGGATGCGTGACCGAGCGATACGAGCGCTTTCCCGATCGAATTTTCGATAACCGCTGGGAAATTGCGCATCGAGTGCAACTGCAACTGGAGCAATCCAAATTCGTCCGATCGCGCGAGCTCAGATAGTTTATCCGCCGCCAACGACCGCGCCTTGTCGCGATTGACCGCCATCAGGCCATCAAGCGATAGGCTCTCCCCTTTGCCCGTCGCCGCTTCGGCGCAGATCGGCTCGAGCAGGCCGAAGGCGAGCAGTTTGTCGCAGAACGATCGGGTTCGCTCGAACTCCAGCTGGTATTGCTCGAGAAACCTGAGCATGCGACCAAGGTAGGGTGATGGATTTTTGTCCGAAGTGAAAAGTCGCTCACCACGACCCTCGATGTTGAAGTGTGGAAACGATTCATCAACGCACAATTCGAATTTCCTGCCATCATCTGACAACGAATACACGAACGGGTAACGACGAACAAATGCTGGAACGTAGCGGGCTTGCCAGCCACCGACATCGCTGAGATAACGGTTTTCGTCGCGATCCAATCCCAGCATCACGGACGGCATCACGCCCTCGTCCGTTTCGCTGAAGACGATCGCGTACTCCGAAGCCGCATTAAAAAACTCGACCGTCATCAGCGGCACGGAATTGACACTCGCACAAAAACCGAAATCGTTGGCTGTTTTGAGTGACCAGTCGCCATGCCGTTCTGCACTGACCGGTACCGCCATTTCATGGATCAATAATTGAGAATCCATCCCTCATCCTCCCTCGCCATTTGAATCAGGCGATCTGACGCTTGTATGCATCTCGTCGCGCCTCATCGCCAGGTAGCGCCGGTAGTTAACCGGCCATTTTTCTTTGTCGCCCACACCCAAAAAGCGGTGGCGATAGCAAGAAATCCTGACCTCTTGCCATGACTTTCTTTCGATCTTGATTGATGTCCTGCCTTTTTATTCGTGCAGCGTGCGCTGCAACATCATCATCCGGGCAATTTCGGTCGCCATAAAAACGATTGATCAATTACGCCGAAACCGATTTCGTAAGGACCCGCCGGATGCGCGACTGCTGTTTACTGGAATGAGATCCCGCAATTTTCAAACCACCGCCGTGAGTCATCCCGTCCACTTTGAAGTGATTTCTCAAGAACATTGGTCTAGGGCAAGTGAAGATCAAGGGTTTTTGGCAACCTGCGCTTCGAACCGCGCACTTCAGCGCACCTGTTTGCGAAATACAGATCTTGGCGATGGCTGCGACGAGGAGAGTTTCTCGCGCCAACTGTGACGAAATCGTGACATGCGCCGGCTGTGGCTGAAGCAGATTCCAGGTTCAGCCTCAAACAAAAAATCGGCGAGCACGTCACTGCCGTCGGGACAGCAATGCAGATCGCCGGATGCTGCGGCGCAGCAAATCCTTTGGCTTCAGGAGTGTCAGTAAAACTCCGGTCCATCCGGGATATACAAACCAACGACCAGGGGGTACCACCACTCTGGCAGACCGTCCGGCTTGCCAGACATACTGCCCCCGCAGGTCAGGGCATGTCGCCGTGTCTGACGCTTGACGCGAAGCGCGCTGCCGACAGGCCTTGAAGTACGCTGCGTTCCAGTGGTGCGGGCGCACCTGTTATGTGTGACGCCAGGTATTCGGCCAACAGCGGTGCCCAGCCAAATCCACGTGAACCCATTGCAACACAATAAAACGAATTTTCATCAAGAGGCCCGACAGCCGGCAGCCGATCGGGACTCACGCATCGGGCAGCCGCCCATCCTGCTTCAACGCGAGCATCGCCAGGATCATCCAACACACCGGGCAAGATAAGCGCCGCGCGCAGCAGGTTTGCTTGATGGTCTGCGTCATTCAAGTTTGCATCAGATCGCGATTCGTCGAATGTCGCGCCAACAAAATGACGATCCCCAATGACTGGAGTGATGTACCCGTCCCGGCAAACGGGCATACGCAATTGCGGCGCCGCAGCCCCGATCGCAGTCACCTGACCGCGCACCGCACTAAGCCACGGCGCACCGCCGGGGATAAGCGCCTGCGCACCAACCCCGTTTGCAAGAATCAACTTGTCGCCACTCTCGAGGATTCGTCCTTTCGAGCCCGTAATCTGAACAGATCCAGACCCGGAACGCATGCCTTCCGCGTTACCTTGAATTTGAAAACACGCCGATTGCGAAGCAATTTCGACCAATGCCCTGCACAATGCCGAACCGTCCACAAACCCTGCGTCCGGAAACCACACGCCCTGCTCGCTAACAGGCACGCCGGCAAGCACAGCTGAATGTGACGCGTCCACCATACGGGCCAGCTCCGGCGGGTACGCGTTGCGCTCAATGCCTCGGGATAATTTTTCAAGATGCGCCGGATCGCGCGCCAGTTGCAGGACCCCGGTTTCGTTCCAGGCGAATCCGGCCTGCCCATTCAACTCACGATATAACCGCACGGCGTACAGAAACGCCGCCCAACCAAATCGGCTGCGAACACCGCCATCGAGTGTGACGAACGGCCGGACGATAGCCGCGGGGTTGCCCGAGGCCGCATTGCCGGCCGAAGTCTCACGATCCAGCAATACAACCTGAATACCCCTTCTGGCCAGGGCAAACGCGCATGACGCTCCCGTGATTCCAGCCCCGACAACAACGACTTTACAGGGGGATGATGATGCTTGCCTTTGACCGGGCCGGCGCCCCACGAACATCTCTCGCTTGCGCGCAAAACCTGCACGCTTCTCTACAGAAAACCCCGCATTCTCAAGACCTCTTCGCACGACGGCTGCAACGCTGTAGGTCGCAGCCGTTGCACCCTCTGCCGACAGCCGCCCGATTTGGCGGAACAATGCGTCCGACCACATGTCGGCATTCTTTGCGGGCGCAAAACCATCAAGGAAAAATGCGTCGGCGCGCGCGTCCAGTTCCTCGAGCATTTCGAGCGCATCGCCAAATAGCAGGGTCAGCGTGACCCGCCCATCATCAAAGTGCAGACGATGGAACCCGGGAACCAGTGGCGGATAGGCGGCGAGCAATTGATCAACGAGTTCCGAAAACTGCGGCCATTCGCGAAGTACTCGTGCCAGATCATCGCGAGTGAACGGATGTTTCTCCACCGATACGAAATCGAGCCGGCACCCGGGCGCACTTTGCCTGAGCGTGTTCCACGTAGACAGAAAATTCAGGCCACAACCGAAACCGGTTTCAATGATGGTGAAGTCTCTGGCTTCCTTCAGTCTTTGTGTGAGGCCGTTTCCCTCGATGAAGACATGCTGCGACTCCTCTACAGCACCCGAGATCGAATGATAGATATCGTCAAACCCGGGGGAATACAACGCCCCGTCTCTGACGACGGCTTCGGCATGATGGATAGTCGCTGGATTCGGTTTCATCAAGAATGATTTTGGCAGGCTGCGAACGAACAAGGCATGAAACCCGTTCGTCAATTGATGGCGGCTTCAAGCGCCGCGCCCGTGCGGTCTCGTACATTTCCTGCAAGGTATCACGATCGGATGCTACAACCGATCAACGCTCTGGACGACGGGGCGTCGGTGGTTCGAGCCCGCTCGGGTTTATCCCTGCTAGCGGCTTCACCATGAGCCTGATCGGCCCAGCTT
>DATKYN010000127.1:0-11351 GCA_035528435.1 Burkholderiales bacterium | reverse complement strand
CTGACCGTCTGACCGAAGCCTTCGTGTATATCGAGCTCGGCGGCCGATGCCCCGGAACCCGCCGCATGGCCAAGGGCATCCTCGGCGATTGCCATCAATTGTTCCTGCCGGTAGGTAAAAACGTCGCTTGACATGTGGCTGCAAGAGTTCGAACAAGGAATTCGTGGAAGTGAATCAGGCGATCGCGCACAGCGCTATACCGCCTTTACGGTCGGGTATGATACCACCCGCACTTTAAGGACCGGGAACATGGATCAGGATCCAGATGCCAGCAAGTCGCAGCGCAAGCGGGACATGCACGCCTTGCAGGCGCTCGGAAAGATGCTGGTCGAACTGCCGCAGGAACGACTGGCGAAGATGGAGCTGCCGGAATCGCTGCGCGACGCAGTGCTCGATGCAAAGCGTATTTCTGCGCACGGCGCATTGCGACGCCAATTGCAGTATGTGGGCCGATTGATGCGCGATGTCGATGCCGACCGTATTCGCGAGCAGGTCGACGAAATTCAGGCCGGCTCTGCGCGCAACGTCGCGATCCTGCATCGGGCCGAGCGCTGGCGCACTCAGTTGCTGGATGACGCAGATGCAATGTCCCTGTTCGTATCCACTTTCCCCGGAGCGGACCCGCAACGCCTGCGCACTCTGGTGCGCAATGCCAAACGGGAGAAAGCTGATTCAAAACCGCCGCGATCGTTCCGCCAGTTGTTGCGAGACATCCGGGAGACCATGCTGAAACACGAACGCCCCGACCAGTCTGATGTCTGATCAGAAATCACGGCGAGCGGATCGGACAGTCATCCCGGCGCCTTCGGCAATCAGCATAACGAGGCGGATGACTCGCCTTCGGCTTCCGCTGCGATTGCAGGGCGCACAAGGGAACGATTCTCGAAGCAAGCTTAATTCAAACAAGGAACCTGACTGGGACGGTTATGAGCGATAACGACGAAATTACCATTGGACTGGTGTCCATTAGCGACCGTGCTTCAAAAGGCGTGTACGAGGACAAGGGTGTACCTGCGCTCGAAGAATGGCTAACGCATGCCGTGGTCAATCCGCTGACATTCGTGGCGCGCATTATTCCCGATGAGCAACCGGTCATTGAAAGCGCCCTGAAGGAACTGGCCGACCTCGAGAGTTGCAATCTGATTCTGACGACCGGCGGTACCGGCCCCGCCCCGCGTGACATCACACCGGAGGCCACACTCGCAATCGCCGACAAGGTCATGCCGGGCTTCGGAGAGCAGATGCGCCAGATCAGCCTCCAGTTTGTGCCAACCGCGATCCTGTCGCGGCAGGTTGCAGTAATTCGCGGCAGCACCCTGATCATCAATCTGCCCGGGCAACCGAAATCGATCCGCGAGACACTGGAGGGACTCAAGGATGAGAGCGGAAAAGCGCTTGTGCACGGGATCTTCGCCGCGGTCCCATACTGCGTCGACCTGATCGGTGGCCCCTACATCGAAACAAATACGGATGTGTGCAAGGCGTTTCGCCCGAAATCCGCGATTCGCAAAAAACAATAGTCACAGGATCTCGCCAACATGCATGAAACCAGGCGCAACAACGGAATCGAGACAATTGAAATCGAAACCCGTCCATCACCCAGCCACGCCGTGATCTGGCTACACGGGCTCGGCGCCGACGGCAATGACTTCGTGCCAATTGTCGAGCAACTCGCTCTGCCCAAGCTTGGCATTCGCTTTATCTTTCCGCACGCGCCGATGATGCCGGTCACGATCAATGGCGGATTCGTGATGCGGGCCTGGTACGACATTCTCGATGCGAAGCAGGCGACGAGGACAGAAGACGAGCATGGTGTGCGCGCATCGGAAAGCCGCATTTCCGGATTGATTGACAATGAAGCGGCCCGCGGCATTCCGGCCTCGCGCATCGTCATCGCCGGATTTTCACAGGGCGGTGCCATCACGCTCCAGACAGGGCTGCGCTACCCGGAACGGCTCGCCGGCCTGCTGGTGCTATCGGGATATCTGCCACTGATGTCAACACTGTCGCGGGAGAGCAGCGCGGCCAACCGGCAAACGCCTGTCTTCATGGGGCACGGCGCGATGGACAACGTCGTGCCAATGTCTCTCGCCGCCGCCTCACGTACAATCCTGGAGCAGGCCGGCTACGGTATCGAATGGCACGAGTACCCGATGATGCACAGCGTTTGCGAAGCGGAACTGGCAGATATCGGCGCGTGGCTGACGAAAGTACTGCTGTAGTCGCGACCGCGGAGGCTAACCGCTACCACCATCAATGTGAAAACGGCCGACCTCGAAATTTTCACCACTTTCAGTCACCATCAGCGGCTGAAGCCGATAGCGCTTGTCGAACACCGTCATATCGAGCGCACGGTCTGCGGAGAAGATGCGTTCCGGTAACAACACACGAACCTCTCCGTGATCAGCACTGCGGCCTGTTGGCGATGGCAGCATCAGACCAGTTGCAAGACGTTCGCCACTGCCAGCGTCGCACATGTCAACGGTCTGAACACCCCGTGCCAGTAATTCGATCCCCACACAGCGGCGCGCTGCGTCACGCTGCCCCAGCCTGCGAATGACACCGATAACCCAAGTCTGCGTGTCTGGCGCGCGCATCCCGACCAGCCCACCGATACCAAGCTGCTCGCCACGCTCAGCCGGAACGAGTGCACCCAATCCCGCATCGCTTTCGTTATCGAGACCCCAGAATTCAACCGCTCCTTCATCTACCGCTGCGGTCTTGTGACGGCCAGCGACGCGCTGCATGATTTCCGCGTAGTCCAGAATCACCGCCATGCTCGATGACACCTGCTCGCGTTGCCCGCGCCGTTCCGGGCGCTCGAACGACCAATGGCGCTCAAGATGCGCCATGACGTTGATTACATCTTCCTGATCAGCAACGCCATCAAGGTTGACGTCGTCATTCGAGATGTCGCCGGCCGCCAGTTGTGCCGACAGCAATTCCAGGTCCGCGATCGCATCGCCCGGGCCAAAGAACCGGGCACCGAGCCGGATCTCGTCACCACGACGGTGGCGGACCGGCATGGTCCACCGGTCAATGTCCAGCACAAAACCAAAACCCCGGGCGGGATGGCGCTGAACACAAAAACGGCCTGCAAGATGCGCAATCAGCTTTTCCACCATGTCGATTTCTCGCACCGGCAGGCTATCGGCAGCGGACATGGCAAACATCAGTGGTCTGGTCAACTCACGCTGCAGCGTGGAAAAATCATCGTAGACAAACACGCGCGATCGCATCAGCCCTTTGTCCTCAATATAGGAGCACAACTGCGACAACGTCTTCCAGATGTCGGGGGCGAATGGTTGATAGCGCAGACGCATCCACTTCATTCGGCCACCGGTCGCCCGAAGCGCGCGGGCGATCACCACTGGCAATCGATCACCAACAACTGCCCATCCGGGGCCATAGGTCTGGAACTGCCTGACCAGCGAACAATAAGCCGATGAAAGCTGTGCCAGGTACGTCGTCACCGCTTCCCAGATACGGATTTGTTGTTTCGGGTCGGCATTACCGCTACCGGCCAGAAACCGCCGCGTCAACTCGCGCAGGTGCGCCGCTCCGCGATGATCCGCCCGCTCCACCAGGTCGATCAGCACTCCCAGCCGCAGTCCGGATTCGTGTAGCGTTGCGTTGAGCTGCTCCGTTGCCTCCGACAACAAATCGATCGCATCCGGCGGAGCAACTTCGGAGAACCGGATTACGTTCGATCCATCGCTCATTGGCGACATTTCATTTGCGCTTGCCATGCGGCTTTGCCTGCGACGACGGGGACGGCCATTCTAGCCCAGCAAAGCAGTCAGCCGCACAGCCCCGGGGTCACGGACACATGCGCGAACCGTCAGACGAGCGTCAGACCACGGCCAGCCGGGCAATGAGATGCTGTTTACGCTTCACCGTCCGGCGCGCTGTTACGCAAGGCCGAGGCATGGCCACGCTGCACATCGATCGTCGCGAGAATCAACAGGCCGACAATGAAGAACAGGCCGACGGTCAGCAGCGCGCGACGGTGGTCTCCGTCTGTCAGCCAGGACACCGCACCATAGGTCAGCGGGCCGAAGATCGAGGAGAGTTTGACCGCGAACCCCCACAATCCGTAAAACTCGGCCCGGCGTTGCACCGGGCTCAGATAGCCCACCAGCGCACGCCCCGCCGACTGACTGGCGCCCAGGCAAAGCCCGGCAAGATTGGCGGCAATCCAGAACACGCCGGGCGTTTGCGCCATCCATGCCACGCCGATGGTCAGCAGCCAGCCAAACAGCGTCAGGACAAGGGTGGTTTTGTGGCCGATCCGGTCCTGAACGTGACCGAAGGCAAGCGCACCGACGCTTGCTGTCAGGTTCACTACCAGAATCAGCATGATCGTGTCATTGGTCTGAAAGCCCATTGCCTCGACGGCATAGATCGCGGCGAGCGTGATGACCGACTGCACACCGGCCTGATAAAACAGGATGCAAACCAGAAAGCGCATGAGATCGCGGTACTCGCGCGCGTGCTGCACGGTGTGCCAGATGCGCCCGAACACGCCGGCATAACCGCCGGAAGGCAAGGGCTGCGGGCGCGCCCTCTCCTCGAGCCAGATAAAGGTTGGCAACACCGCCAGCAAGAACACAGCCGCGGTGATCAGCATGGTCACCGGCACGAACTGCTCGCTACCCTGGCCCAGCCCCTGCGCGTATGTGACATAGGCCAGACACAGTCCGAGCGTGAGCAAGCCACCGATGTAACCAAGCCCCCAGCCCCAGCCCGAAACCTTGCCTAGCGCATGTCCGCGCGCGATCTCGGGCAGAAATGCCGCGATCAGATTCTCCCCGGTCCCAAAGAAGTAGTTGGACACGATCAGCAAGGCGATCGCGAGTGCGAGATCGCCGGGGCCGACCAGTCCGAGTGCGGCGGTCGCGGCGATACAGCCTATGGTCGTGATCACCAACAGCTTCTTTTTGGCGGCGTGCACGTCGGCGTAAGCGCCGATGAGCGGCGCTGTGAGCACAACCAACGCATACGAAACCGACAGCGCCAGTGTCCAGGCGAAGGTTCCCCATACAGCGCCCTGAGCGACAACAGCGATGAAATACACGTTGAAGACCGCAGTGATCACCACCGTGGTGTAGCCGGAATTGGCAAAATCGAACATTGCCCACGCCCAGACTTCTCGCGCGCGCACGCCTTCGCCCAGCGTCATTGATTGCTTGTTGGCCATTCAGCGCTTTCGTTATCGGTTAGGTGGTCAAACGGGCAGTACACGCAATTGCCAGGCTGCCCCGATGCATCCGTCCGGCATTTTGCCCGAAGCCCGCGTGCTCAGAGCCGCGCACGTAAGCTGCGCACAACAACGCAAGCGCGAAGCGGCGCCCTTAGACCACGCCACGCGATTTCATGTCCGCTATTTGTGTGGCGTCGTAGCCGATCGATTCCAGTACGGATACGGTGTGTTCGCCGAGTTCAGGCCCCAGCCAGCGCGTGCCCCCGGGTGTGTCGGTAAGTTTCGGAACCACGCCCGGTATCTTCATGGTCTTGCCGCCACGCAGCTTCGCCTCCTGAATCATGTCACGCGCCTGGAAATGCACGTCTTTGACGATGTCGGCGATGTCGTAGATTTTCCCGGCCGGTACTTCCGCACTGTCCAGCGCGGCCAACACGTCGTCAAGATCAAGCGCGCCGCACCAGGCACCAATCGCTTCGTCGAGTTCGTCACTGCGGGCGGCCCGTCCGTCGTTTTTCGCAAGATCCGGATCGTCCGCCAGATCGTCACGGCCGATGGCCTTCATCATGCGTTTGAAAATGGAGTCGCCGTTTGCGCCGATGACGACGTACTTTCCGTCCCGCGTCGTATAGGAATTGGAGGGCGCGATGCCCGGCAACGACGAGCCCGTGCGTTCCCGTACAAAATCGTACACGTCGTACTCGGGCAGCAAGCTCTCCATCAGACTGAACACCGCTTCGTACAACGCTACATCGATGACCTGACCGCGGCCACCATTGACCTCACGCTGGCGCAGCGCCATCAGCGCACCGATCACGCCGTACAGGGATGCAACCGCATCACCAAGGCTGATCCCGACACGAACCGGCGGCCGGTCCGGATACCCGGTGACGTGGCGCAGTCCGCCCATCGCTTCGCCAATGGAACCAAAGCCGGGTTTGTCCCGGTAAGGGCCGGTCTGACCGTATCCGGACAGACGCACCATAACCAGACCCGGATTATCGCGCGACAGTTCTTCGTAGCCGAGCCCCCACTTCTCCATCGCGCCGGGACGAAAATTCTCCACCACGATATCCGCATCCTTCGCAAGTCGCCGCACCACCTCCTGGCCTTCGGGCGACTTGAGGTTCACCGTAACGGATTGTTTGTTGCGCGCCTGCAGCAGCCACCACAGCGAGTTTCCATCGTAGAGCTTGCGCCATTGCCGTAACGGATCGCCCCCAGCGGGTGACTCGATCTTGACGACTTGCGCCCCGAACTCCGCCATCACGCGGGTACAGAACGGCCCCGCGATCAACTGACCCAACTCGATAACCTTAAGTCCTTCCAGTGGTCCCATGCTGCGATTCTATCGCGGTTGATTCACCGGCGGTCCAGCACGCAGGGGAACAAATCAAATGACGACTGTGCAGAAGTTGGTTGCATTACAACATTTGAACTGATTAGCCGGAAAACGGTCAGTTATTGCACGGTTATATTTTGCGAACATCAAGCCAACCTCATTTCCAGGAGCCACGATTTCCATGCCCCGATTTCTCGCCGTCTTGTTGATACCCTTATTCACGCTGATGACGGAGACTGCAATGAGCGCCTGTCCGGACGTACTGAATCACCAACTTAAGAACCTGGACGGTGAGCCAATGGACCTTTGCCAATTCGCCGGCAAGGTGGTGCTCGCCGTCAATACCGCGAGCTACTGCGGCAACACACCACAATACAAGGGGCTGCAGGCGCTATATCAGAAGTACGGTAGCCGCGGTCTGGTGGTGGTCGGTTTTCCGGCAAACGATTTCGGCTACCAGGAGCCCGGCACAAACACCGAGATACGTGATTTCTGCGAACTGACCTACGGTGTCGAATTTCCGATGGTCGAGAAAACGAGCGTGGTGCCTGGAAAAGCGAACCCGGTCTTCGCCGAACTCACCAAAATGACCAGCGACGCCCCCGAGTGGAATTTCCACAAATACCTTTTGTCACGCGATGGTGATCGCGCCTTCAGCTACCCGGCACGAATGAATCCGCAAAACCCCGAAATCGTGTCCCGGATCGAGGCGCTGCTCGACGAGTGAACGCAATTGCACCTCCGGGGACGTAATCGAGCCGTCCCCGAATCAGTCCTCAAAGTCACGGAGCACCCGGCCGGCGAGGACAGCGTCACCGCGAATGCCATCACCATCCGCAACCAGGTTTCCGTTTATCCATACTCCGCGCACCCCCTGTGATGGTGTCGTGAGGCGCGACGCGCCGGCGGGCAGGTCATGCACGCGGCTGGTCGCACCTCGCCCGACTGTGTTCGGATCAAATAACAGCAAATCCGCCCACGTTCCGGGCTTGATCTGCCCACGATCCTTGATGCCAAACAAGCGGGCTGGCTCAGAGGTGAGTTTGCGTACTGCCTCCTGCAGTGGCATCTGCCGCCGATCCCGCACCCAGTGACCAAGTACATGCAGGCCGAAACCCGCATCGCACAGAAAAGTCAGGTGCGCACCTGCGTCTGACAGGGAAAGGATGGCGTTGTCGTCGCGCATCATCTTGCCGACAGCTTCTTCGTCCGAATTCAGCAAAGTGGCAGTAAACAGGGTGTCCAGGTTTTCGGACAAAGCGAGATCGAGCATGAAGTCCAGTGGATCGGCGCCGTTCGATGCGGCCAGATCTGCCACAGTGCGTCCTTCATAACCAGCCCGCGAACGATCCGCCACCTGCGCCACAAACAGCTTGTTCCATTCACCGTTGAATACGCGCAGCGAACGTTCCTTCAGTTCCTCCCTGACCGCCGCGCGCAGCACTGGATCGGCAAGCGCCTTGCGATACGCTGTACCGTCCATACTCATCAACGGCTTCCAGCAGCGAAAACCCTCAAGTGGATAGGGCTCATGAAAGGTGAATTCGAAGGTCAACGGGCACGGCGAAACCGCACCGTACATTCGCCGCCCACGTGACTGGGCCGCCGCAATATCGTTCAGGTCGTTGAAGGCGAGCTCAGGGGCGATGTTCGAATGCAGCAAGGCGGCAACCAGATAAGGACGATCCGCCGCCGCGCACAAGGACTCGATCCACGACATCGGCGTGTCGGAGGCTTTGGTCATCATCAACAGTCCCTTGCCGGAATCGCGAAGAGCGCCCGACAAGGTCGTCATTTCGTGATCGTCAGCCAGCCGGGACGGCATCGGAATGCCGGCCTCACCGTTGTGCTGATAGGAACGCGTCGTGGCAAAACCGCAGGCTCCCGCTTCCATTGCCTCGGTGACAATGTCGCGCATCTGCTTCACTTCGCCTGCATCGGCCGCGCGCTTTGAGGCGCCATCGCGCAAAACAAAGGTCCGCACGCTCGAATGCCCGACGAAACAGGCGACATTGGGACCAACACCCTTCTTCTCCAGCATGTCGAGATACTGCGGAAAAGATTCGAAGCCCCAGTCAATGCCCTGGCGCAGTGCTTCAAGCGACATGCCCTCGACATGGGTAAGGTTACGCATCGTCAGATCGCGATCATCCGGACGACAGGGGGCGATGGTAAATCCGCAATTGCCCATCACCAGCGTCGTTACGCCCAACGCCGGCGACGGGTTGGCGTAGGGATCCCATGTGATTTGCGCATCGTAGTGGGTATGCGTATCGATAATTCCCGGCATCAATGCAAGCCCATCGGCATCGACACGGCTATGCGCCTCGCCGGCAAACGTGCCTACCTCGCAAATCCGGCCATCTTTCACGCCAACCGAACCGCTTTGTACGTCCCCACCACTGCCGTCATAAATTGCGGCATTGTCAATACGCAAATCCAGCATGGTCTCTCTCCCTGAATGCTTTTTGATTGTCCTCGACATCTTTTTCGCCCGTGCACGCCGGCAAAAAACCGCTTTGCGAAAAATTAATCGTGAATTTGCTAAAGGGCCGATACGACGGCCGCTTACCCCTCTGAATGCGCCGGGCCTGTGGCGCCGGTGGCGTCCAGGCTATCCGGGATAGCCGATTTCCAGCACCTCGAGCGTAGTCGCTCCCGCCGGGCGGGTCCACGTAACCCCATCGCCCACCTTCGATCCGAGCAGAGCCTTTGCCAGCGGCGACAGCCATGAAATCTTGTTGTTTTTCACATCCGCCTCATCTTCGCCGACGATGGTGAAGCTGCTGACTTTGCCTTCTTCGTCTTTGGTCTTGACGGTCGCACCGAAATGCACCTCACCTTTGGGCTCGCTGGCAACGTCGACCAGAATCGCGCTTTCAAGTCTCGATTGAAAGTAGCGCAGGTCACGCTCGTTCACCGCCAGCTGCGGCTTGTCGAAGGCCTCTGCCGCCTCTCGCAGACGCGCATGTTCCTGTGACAACCGCTCTACGTGTTCGCGCAGAAGCCGCAGGCCTTCCGCTGTCACGTAATTGGGCGCGTCGCTGACCGGACGTTCCGGTAGCTCTGCGCCCGATTGATCATCGTCGTCGTTCTTTACAAAGGCCCGGCTCATCTGAGTGCTCCGCAAAAATTAAAGTGACGCCACGCAAGAGAAATTGCGACTTGCCGTCCACATGGTAACAAGTTCCATGGCCCGCGCCAGCAGCGGGTGGCAAAGTGACGACCGTACGGGCGCTCACTCCAACAGGCGGAAGCGCTTCTCGATCAGATCGGCATCGTCAAAATGCCGGCGGCCGACAAACGCCGTCGGCTGGCTGCCCCACTGGCGCATTGCGCCGGCGCTGGCGATACCCATGGGCCAGAATAGATATCGCTCGCCGCGCTCGGTGCCAGGAACCAGCCCATCAGGACCAAAAGCACTGCGCGACCCACCTGCGGGCAGCGGCAAGGTCCGCAGCTCGTCATAGTCGGCGAACGCGTAGGCAACACCTTCGGCCTTTTGGGCCGGCCACACATTACTGAGGTAATGTGTTCGCGTCCGCACACTGACGACGAGGCGACTTTGTTCCCCGATTTCAGGAAGCACTGCCGGCGAGAAAGCCCACTCGATGTAAGGTTGCGGCGGCGGCACTGGTATTGCGCGCGGTGTCGGAAAGAACATGTGATAACAACCGCATGGATGAATGGTGTCGAACAACACCGGTTCGCCGTCGGACGCCAGCGTCACGCGCCAGACAATCCCGTCAAGGTGACCACCAAGTATGTCGAAGCCGCTCTCATTTGGCCGCTCCGGCATCCAGACCGTGTAGACCAGTTGCAACAGGGTGCGATTGCCGAGCCGGGTATAAGCGAGATTGCGGTACATGGTTGGCGCCGACAAATCCACCTGCGGCGCCAGCGCACCGGACCAGAACAGACGGCCGATCCGGTCGAACGCACCCGCAGTTTCGATCGCCAGCACCGGCGCGTAGGTCGCGAACAAGCGGTCTCGCTGCAGAACCGTCAATCGCGGAACACCCAGCGGTTCGCTGACTGCGGCCGCCAGCACATCGCTGACCTCCGCGCGCGTCATGGTATGGCCAGCAGGCGGAACATAGTGAATAACCGGGTGTGCCGGGGCTTCGCCCTGGCGCGCTGCGCTGAAGGTCTGCGTCGTTTCTCGCTGCCAATTATCAATGCCGCGGGCAAACGGCACGCTGGTTACACCGTACAGACCGATCGTTCGCTTGAATGCACTGTAGTCGTCCTTAACCCTGGCACGCTGGCGCAACAGCCCTCTCAGCGCCTCGTCTGACAGCTCCGCTGCCGCCGTTTTCCGGGCGCATTCGCTCGTACGCGATACCAGTTCATTGCGCGTGCCCGCACCAAGCCGGTCAACTGCTTCAGCAGGCAGATTAGCAATCTCCACACCCCGCCCTTTGGCGTCGAGCGAGCGCATGCGTTCTATCCAGGCCTCTCGCAGCCGTGCGTCACTGCCAACGTGGTCGCCAAAAGCCGCGGTGAATCGATCAACGCGCAAATAGGGAAATCCGGCAATACGCCGCGCCGCAATGTCCGTGACACCAGCTTGGGCAACTGCCAAATCGAGCGCGCGGTACCAGCGATCGCATTGCCCAAGCTCCGCGTCGTCCGCGTGAAGGGTTGCGGTTTGCGGTTGCTGAACAGTGCTGCAACCCGCCGCCCCGAGCAGCAACGCCAGCGCAGCCGCCCGCAGCCACCAGGGAAAGTTCAGCACGGTCTCGAGTGGGTCGTGGATCTTTGTCGCATCGCGGGAATCTGCCGGCGCCGGTTCAACGACGCATA
>DATKYN010000126.1:0-16708 GCA_035528435.1 Burkholderiales bacterium | reverse complement strand
CGTTGATGTCATTGACTGCGGCGAAAGCGTTCATGGAAAGACCGAGAAGGGCGGCTGCGATGGTGGTTTTGATGATCATGGTTGTTTCTCCTGAAAAATAAGTAATGGGTGAGTAGGTGTCTCGCTGAAATGCTTAACCGTGCGAGTGATTACACTTTAGGGATGGAGCGACGCGGGCGCTGCGAAGCGTGCCGCAGCAAGAATGTGCGGTAATGCCAATCGAGGATAATCAGGCTCAGTCTCGAATTTACTTTCGGGAGCTAAAGCGTCGACTGCCGCGTAGCTCCCATACCAAGTGTGCCGATACCATCAGGAGTACGTTTACATGATCAAGTTCTACTTCAATCTCTCGCCCAACCCGATGAAGGTTGCCTTGTTACTTGAAGAGCTGGGCCTGCCTTACGAACCCATCCCCGTGGATACGCGAAAGGGCGAGCAATTCACGGATGCATACCTGGCAGTGAACCCGAACGCGAAGGTGCCTGCGATCATCGATGGCGATACGACGGTGTTCGACAGTAACGCCATCCTGATTTACCTCGCGGAACAGAGCGGGCGCTTTCTTGGCGAGCCGCAGGCGGCCCGGCGCGGCGAGCTGCTTTCGTGGCTGATGTTTGTGGCGAGTGGAATTGGGCCATATTCCGGTCAGGCCGTGCACTTTCGCCACTACGCGCCAGGGTCGGAGGAATACGCGGTCAACCGCTACGACTTCGAAGTCGAGCGTCATTACAAAGTGCTCGACGCCCGATTAGCCAATCAGCCCTATTTGGTGGGGTCGAGCTACACGATAGCTGACATGGCCCTCTGGGGCTGGGCACGAATGCTTTCCCTTGTCATGGACAACCCGGAAGCGTGGAGCGACTTTCCGAACGTCCAGCGCCTGTTCGATGAGATCAGCGCCCGTCCCGCAGCAGCAGGCGTCGAGCGTTTGCGCGAGAAGTTCAAGTTCAAGGCCGAAATGGACGAAGATGCACGCCGCCACATGTTCCCGCAACTGGCACGCCTGGGTTTGAAATAGTCCGAGCCTGAAATAAGTCCGGGCAGGCAGACAAGGGTAGGCAGCGGCCATTTTTTCAACACACCCTCCCGGCGCCGTGTGACGTCTTGATCGGCCCGGATTTTGTGGCATCCTCGGTTGCCAGACGCTCAACGACCAACCACCGAATCATTCATGCCAAACTCAACCGAACTGAACTCCAACCGCGTCTTTGGCGCGCCTTTACGTTATATCCAGGGCCCCGGCGCGCTGAACGAAATCGGCGGCGTGGCTTCGCTGGCCGGAAAAAACGCGCTGTTGGTTGCCGATCAATTCGTGCTGGATCTGATTGGCGGGGCTATTACCGAATCCTGCCGCCGGTCGGAGGTGTCCGTGCAAACCGCTTTGTTCAACGGTGAGATCACGCCAGCCGAGATCGAACGGCTGTGCAGTGTGGTTTCGGCGTCGCCGGTGGACGTGGTGATTGCCGCAGGCGGTGGCAAGGGCATCGACGCCGGCAAGGCGGTCTCGCATCATCTGAATGTCGAGGTCATCACGCTCCCGACCATTGCATCCAACGACGCGCCAACGAGCAAGATTTTCGTCGTCTACGCTGAAGACCATCGTTTGCTCGGGGTGCAACACATGACACGTAACCCGCTGGCGGTCGTGGTCGACACCGGTCTGATTGCAGGCGCGCCGAAGAAGCTGCTGCTCGCCGGTATCGGCGATGCCATCTCCAAGAAGTTCGAAGTCGCGCAGTGCTTCAAGGCCGGCGCGAAGACGATGTATGGTGCGCGCGGCACATTAGCGGCCAATGCATTAGCGGAGCTTTGCTACACAACCCTGCTCGAGAACTCTCAAGGCGCAATAGAAGCCGTTGAACAGAAACAGCCGAACGCCAGCCTCGAGGCTCTGGTTGAAGCAACCGTATTGCTCAGCGGGCTGTGCTTTGAGAATGGCGGGCTCTCTATCGCACACGCCATGACCCGGGGCTTGACCGCGATACCTGAAACTGCGCACGAGCTGCATGGCTTGCAAGTGGCCTACGGGTTGTTGATCCAACTGCAACTGGAAAACCGATCTGCCGGATTCATCAGGGAACTTCGACAGTTCTACGCACAGACGGGGCTTCCTCAAAGCCTGCGGGATCTGGGGCTCAAGCAGGCAGCGACTCCGGAGCAGATCAAGACGATTGCAACGCAGACGTTGACCGCGCCCTACATTGCGAACTTCGAGCGCAGCCTGGAGCCGGCAGATTTCGTCGCGGCGATTGAAGCCGTCGAATCGTACGTCTAGCGCAAGAAAGTGGCGAGGCTGTGCCCCCATTGCGCGGCAAGGCAGGTTGAGAATGGCACCACTAATCGGAGCATGTGATGGAACGTGCTGAAATGGTCCGGGAGTATCTCCGCGTTCTCGGTCTGGACGCCCACGAATGCGATTTTGCGCTACTCAATGAGCTGGTTGCGCGCCATGTTGCCACCTTCGCATTCAGTAGCGTCGGAAGTCTCCTCGGAGAGGATCTGCCGCTAGATTTCGAATCCCTGTACCAGCGGATCGTTGTCGACCGGCGTGGTGGATACTGTTTTCAGCACAACGGACTGATGTATGGCGTGCTGGAAGAGCTCGGGTTTTCGCCAACTCTTTATCTCGCGCGCGTGATCTACAACCAGGACGTGCACCCCGGTCTAACACACCGGATCTCGATGGTTGAGCATGCGGGCCAGAAGTATGTGCTCGACGTCGGTTTCGGCCCTCTTGGCCCGCGGATTGCCGTCCCGATGCCGGCAACGGAAGCGAAAGACGGTGAAAAGATATTCCGTATCGCACAGCGCCGGCCCGGTGAATACCACGTGGAAGTTTTCAAGGACGAAGTGTTCTTTTCGCTGTACCGCTTTGAGCTGGCGCGTTACGGGCAGTCCGATTGCGAACTGGGGCACTTCTACTCGCACCGACATCCGGAAGCGACCTTTGTGAATCATCTGGTCGTCTCACTGTTGTTGGAGCGTGAAACCCGTTCCCTGCGTGATCTGGAATATTCGGTCATTACGCAATCGGGCACCTGTACCAGAGCGGTTCGCGATTCGGGGCAACTCAGGCAATTGCTTGTCGGCGAATTCGGGTGTCAGGTAACCGAAGACGAGAGCCGGTGTTTATTTGACATGCTGGCCACCTGAAACATCATCGGCCATTCAACCACGCGAAGGAGAGCGATATGACGGAGTGGTCTGGTTTGGTTGTGCACCGAGTGTTCGGGAGAGCCTTGGCTTATTTCACATCATCAGAGCGCCCTCCAGAATGGAACCTGAGAAGGCATTAGCTATTGTCGCGCTGATCTGGTTGATCGTCTCGGTTCTCGCGATGGCGCGATCGATACGGCGCGGCCGCGAACTCGCTGAGATGCTCGCATCCCGGCATCCCGAGACGTATGAAGCACTGGGTCGTCCGCAACCGGGCTATTTCGAAAGCACCAGGCGAACCCGGTTTGCGCGATTCGTGGGCCGCCGCGATTTTCAAACGCTTGGTGATGAATCGCTCGTCGCGCAGTTCGAGGCATATCGTAAATCCGAAGCGCGGATTATTCTTTCCACCATCCTGAGCGGCAGCGTTTTGGCCTTGCTCGTTGTCGCGTTACGCTACTTGCGGTGAGCACCGAGGCCAGATTAGAACGGATTGCGCAACCTGCTCGTTATGGCGACCGGTCACAAGTCAGAATCTAATTTAGCGTAGCGGCAATTTTCCGAATTTCGTCCGGCGTGTGCTCGCCGGCAAGCGGGGTTCCCGGCATCAGATACTTTCCCATTTCCATGCCACCGACCAGCACCGGCTCATAGCCAACGTCGCGAATCAACGGTGACGTGATCGAGATGGCGCCTGCGTCGTCGCTTGCAATCGGCATACCAATGCGTCCCGGTTCCTTGTAGGCGGTGCCCATGTTGGCGTAACCGATGGCATTGAAGGCGCGCACGATACGCGCGCCGGGGAGCAACTCCAGAGAAGCGAGGCCGGCACCTTTCTCGTGCGCCCATGTTGCAAGCTCGCCATCGCGCCACGTGAACGGATTGCAGGTATCGATTACCACCTTGCCCTTGATCAGATCACCCAGATCGCTGCGAACATCGGGCAGCGCATGGTATGGAACCGAAATCATCACCACTTCACCGAAGGCGGCGGCTTCGCGTGGTGTGCCAGCACGTGCATTGCTTCCCAGTTTTGCGGCCAGTGCCTTGTCGTGATCAAGGCTGCGCGAAGAGAACATGACTTCATGGCCGGCCCTGACCCAGGCGCTGCCGATGGCACCGCCCACCTTGCCAGATCCAACAATGCCGATTTTCATTTTTCCGTTTGCCGCCCGAGCCGCCAGCGGTAGACCATTGAGCATCAGCGTTGCCGTGGCAGCGCCGGCGATGAGGAAACGACGACGATCCTGTTTTACAACGCGACGGTTTTTCATAACGAGTCTCCAGATAGCTTTAACAACTGCGGAATCCTTACGGATCCAGGCGCTGATGATTGGTCATTCAGGAACGAACGAGTCGGGGTTGATTCAAATTTCAAAGTTTTGTTCCGTTTGCACCGGTGGCCGGGTGCGATGCGCGATTCTGATTCTAGCCCGGTTTGCGCGCGTGGCCGTGGCAGCCCCGAGCCCTTCTGCGGCTTCGCTCGCGCTGAATCGCTCAGGCTGAAAACCCGAAGGCCACCCGGCACCGAAGTGCCGGGTAGGACGCAAAGAATATTTCTTACCGCGATAGAGCTTGCTCGGGCCCGTCAATACGCACTACGTGGCAGACCGCGTGGCGGAACCGCGTTCTCGTCCGAGACTGTGATGATTACGCGATCGAGTTCACCGTTGTATGCGAACGGATCGGCGTACATCTTCGATACCTGGGTGCCGGTATCCTGGCCCACATCGAAGGTCTCGGCCAGTGAATACGTGCTGATATGCATTAACGGCATCTCGGTTTCAGCGACTTTCTCACCGTTGATGTAGAGCTCGCCCAGACCGCCAAACTCCTTGGTCTTGATGAAGTTGAACTTGATGTCGACTGCGCCTCTGTCCATTGGTTTGGATTCGAGGATGTAATGCACGCCGTCGAGATAGTTGTAGTCGTAATACAGGCGTTCATTCTTGATGAACATCGAGAAGCCGCCCGTCATGCCGCCGACCGCTACGATCACACCTGACTCACCGCCTTCGCGTTCGAGCCGGGTTTCGATGGTGTGCGCCCGGTTCTTGACCGGCGCCGAGGATTTCTCGGCAATGCGCACCGCACCCGGTGCAAAGTAGACGAACTCTTTCTGGTCGCCGAACAACCGGTCCTGTTGACTACCAAGGCGCGCGATCATGTCGTCGTAGAGCGGGTATACATTGTATTTCCAGGCTTCTTCATCGAAGATCGCGACCAGTTCGGCGAGCTTCTCCGGGTTTTCCTTCGCGAGGTTGCGCGACTCGGAGAAGTCCTCGGCAACGTGGTACAGCTCCCACTCGTCCTGGTCGAACGGCAGGGTCACGGCGAGGTCCCATGGCATCCGGTTGGCGTGCAGCGTGACTGCTTTCCAGCCGTCAACCCAGATCGCGCGATTGCCGAACATTTCGTAGTACTGGCGCTGTTTGGCGTTGGGTGCATCCGGGTTGTCGAAGGCGTACATCATCGACACGCCGTCCATCGGTTGCTGTTTCACGCCGTGATATTCCTCGGGAACCCCGACACCGGCGGCTTCGAGAATCGTCGGCGCAATATCGCTGATGTGGTGATACTGATCGCGAATCTCGCCCTTAGCCTGGATACCATTTGGCCAGTGCACCACAAGGTGGTCCTGCTGACCGCCGCGGTGTTCCGATTGCTTGAAGTAACGGAACGGTGTGTTGCCTGCCATTGCCCAGCCGGCGTGATAGTGCGGGTAGGTGTTCTCGCGACCCCAGTCATTGAGTGCGCGCATGTTCGCATCGAGCGGGGTCTGCAGGCCATTCAGCACATAGGTTTCGTTGAATGTGCCGGCAAGTCCGCCCTCGCCACTGGCGCCGTTGTCGGCTGTGACGAAAATCAGCGTGTTGTCGAACTCGCCGATACGTTTGAGTTCATTGACGACGCGGCCGATCTGAAGATCGACCCATTCCATTTGCGCGGCGAACACTTCCATCTGGCGCGCGTACAGTTTCTTTTCCTTTGCCGGCAGCGAGTCCCACGCCGGGATCTGGTCGATTCGTCCGGTCAGTTCCGTGTCGGCGGGCACGATGCCGAGTTCCTTCTGGCGCGCAATGATTTGTTCGCGGGCCTTGTCCCAGCCCATGTCGAACTTGCCTTTGTATTTGTCGATATGGCTATCGGGGGCGTGGTGCGGTGAATGCATGGAGCCCGAAGCCCACAACATCATGAACGGCAGGTCGGGTTTGATGGACTTGTGGCCGGTGACCCATTCGATCGCGCGGTCGGCCAGATCCTTGTCGAGATGCACTGACTTGCGATAAGGCTCCGGCGTGTGGTCGTTCCACATAACCGGTACGAACTGATGCACGTCAGCGGCCATGAAGGTATAGGCATGCTGAAAGCCTTCGCCACTGGGCCAGCGATCGAACGGACCGACCTGGGATATTTCGTAGAGCGGCGTGTGGTCCCACTTGCCCAGCGCATAGTTGATGTAGCCGGCTTCGGCCAGGTAGTTGGCCACGGACTTCGCAGATTCCGGCATCACGGCGTTGTAGCCGGGAAAGCCCATTGCGGTCAGCGCGTGACTGCCAAGGCCAATCGAGTGCGGATTGCGCCCGGCCATCAGCGATGCCCGGCTCGGCGAGCACAGTGCGGTGGTGTGGAAATTATTGAAGCGCAAACCGTTTTCGGCCAGTGCGTCGATGTTGGGGGTTTCAATCAGGCCACCGAAGCTGCCGACCTGGGCGAAGCCCACATCGTCGAGCAGAAAGATAATGACATTCGGAGCGTCCTTGTTCGGATTGACGTACTCAGGCCACCATTCCTTCGAGTCCTGGTAACTTTCGGCGATGATGCCGCCAAATCCTTCGATTTTCTTGATTTTGACGCCATCGACCATCTGGACGCCGTACTTCTGCGCATCGGTTTCAGGCGCCGCAGCTTCATCGACCGTTTCAGGTGGCGCGTCGCAGGCAGCAAGCGCGAGGCCGAGGGTAAGCACAGCGAGAAACCGAATGGACTTCATGGGAGTTGCCCCTTTCTGAAACAGGTTAATTGCAGGAGCGTTGACACGCTTATTGTTGCTTCCACCGTGCCCGTTCCAGTGTCCGGAAGGCGCGGCGTCCGCGACCAGAAGCTTCATTATAGACATCGGGAGCTGTTGATTGCGTGTCCCCGCCCCGGGTTTTGACCTGAAACAAAACCGTTTCAGTGTCGTGTTTAAACCAGACCGGTACCGCGATTAGCGGCGCCTTGTCTGCTCAGGCATTGTTCGCCCGGTACTGGCGGACCAGCTTCAATCGGCGTTGGCGGCCAGTTTGATGTCCGGTTCCAGATGTACAGACTCGGCGGCGTTTGATATCCAGACCTGCCCATCCTGTATCGTCACCTGCAAATCCATGTTGCGCGTGGCGAATCCGGCCAGCGCCCGTGTTGCTTCCTGCGGCAGATCGACCACTGTGAGTTTTTCCTGGCGCGCAAGCGTGTCACCGGACTGCTGCCACCACAGTTGCGCGGCGCGACCGCCGTAGGTGTAGACAATCACCTTGTCAGCGCGCCCGCAGGCTTTGCGGATGTGTTTCTCGTCCGGCAGGCCAACATCGATCCACACCTGGATGTTGCCCGTCAGGTCCTTGTGCCACAGGTCCGGCTCGTCTTCGGTACTTATACCGGCGCCGAAGGCCATTGCCTCTCCGGCGTTCAGCGCGAACGCCAGCAGCCGCACCATCATGCGCTCTTCGGTCTCCGACGGATGGCGGGCGAGGGTGATGGTGTGGTCCTGATAGTAGTTACGCTCCATGTCGGCGATATGGAGTTCCGCCTTGCAGATCGTTGCCTTGAGAGCCATGCGATGGGGATCTATTCCGGAAAAGAGTGTTTGTGTTGCGGGACGTACCACCTGCGGCGGTGCTCCCGGAGTATAGCCGCCGGCTATTCCGGCAACACCGGCATGACGCGCTTCAGGTAGCCATCGAACAACGGGACGGTAAATCCGTTGTCTCCGTGTGAAGGGCTGTAAATCATGCCTTTGCTGATCAATGTGGCGCGCGTAGGCGCGACCGACTGCACTTCTTTTTTCAGCATTTGTGCAATGTCGCCCGATCGCCGTGCGCCGGGTTCGAGCTCCGCCATCGCGCGAAGGTACTTCCTTTCCACCGGCGTCAGTCTGTCAAAGCGCACCCTGAAAAAACTGGCATCCAGTTCCGCAATCGCCAGTTCGGTGGCGGACACAGCATCGGCACGCGTGATCGGTGATTTGGTGGCGCAGTGCCAGCAATATTTTCCCCACTCCTGCAGAAAATACGGATAAGCCTGCGTTTGCAGAAGAATTTCCTGCAAAGCGCCATCCTCATAGTGCACGTCCTGCTCTTGCGCGGGTGCGGCCAGCGCCTTGCGCGCATCCTCATCTCCGAGTGGGCCAATTTCCTGAAACTCAAAGAGGCGTTCTGCGTAAGACTTCGCGCGACCGGCGCGCCCTACCAGTTGCGGAAGCCCGGCACCGATCAGGACAATAGGTAACTGCGCTTGCGCGCACCGGTGTAGCGCGGTGATCAGCGACGCGAACTCGTCCTCGGCGACATATTGCAATTCGTCGATGAAAAAAACGACCGCGGTGTGCTTCTCTTTTGCTGCCTTGCCGACCTCAAGGAAAAGCTCGATCAGGTCGTGTTCGAGATCACCGGAATCCGCTACACCGGGCGCGTTACCGAGATCGACTCCGAATTCGACGTCACGGTACTTGACCTTCATTGCGTTGACGAAACCACCGAGCACTTTCAGGGCTTGCTGGGCGAGGTTGCCGGCTGCGGCGACGCGGTCCAGTTTCAGCAAGGCAGAGCGCAGATGCGGAACGAGCAGCGCGGGAAGCGAGCGCTTTTCCGGCGCTTCCATACTGACTACAACAAAGCCCCGCGCTTCCGATTCCTGGGCGATGCGGGTCAGCAGTACGGTCTTGCCGACACCGCGCAACCCAACCAGCAGCAGGCTGCGCGCCGCGAGCCCGTTGCGAAAACGGTCAAGCGCAATTGCCGCTTGCTCGATAATGTCGTCACGCCCGGCCAGCTCCGGTGGCAAGGTGCCGGCGCCGGGGGCATAGGGATTGGTTCGTGGGTCCATATATAGAGAGTGTATATAAAGTTACTAAAAAACACTAACTAGCAGTAACTTTTCTATACCTTCGGTCGCACGGACCTCTCTGGCAAGCTGGACTATCCGGCCGCCGGTGGCGCGCCGACGACATCGCCGTAGGCGTGGCGCTTCGTGATCAGCCCTGAATGGGTAAATACGTCTAGTGCTGTTTCATAGTGCTGCGGGTCAATCGCAATGTCGCCGCCCCAGTTACCGAGTTGCTGATAGAAGGCGACAGCGGCTGCGGTCGCTTCCACCGCCATATCCGGAAAGAACTCCGCCTCGGCTTTCGCGACCTCCATCGGGTCGGCAGTGTTGACCCAGTTGCGTGATGCCCGGTAAGCGGTGGTAAAGCGCTTTGCCATATCCGAATCGACCCAGTCCCAGCGGCATGCCAGGCTGCTGAACGCCACCGGGCCGATGGACCGCCCGATCGATGCGACGACGTGTCCCTTGCCGGTGTGCTCGAGTTGCTGCGGCCAGGCGCCTTGCTCATGGAAGTAGTCGCCTTCGTCGGCTTGCCACTGTTGCATCATTTTCTCGCCGCCATTTGATTCGATCCGATCCAGCGAATCCAGATCGATGCCCTCCCGGTGCAGTGCGAAACGCAGCATGGCCTCCGGTTGACCGCCATGCACGTGCAGCAGTTTTTTGCCGTTCAGGTCAGACCATGCGAAATCCGGCTGCGGCTGCCGGGCGGCAAGAATGAACCCGTCATAACGGTTAATCTGTGCGAAGTGAACGACGTCCGGCTTGTTGCCCTTTTCGAGCGGCGTCCAACTGGCGGAAACGGCCGACTGGCCGACGTCCATACGCCCCGAAGCGATTTCTGCACCGGTACGTTGCCCCTGGCCAACCACCTGGTAAGTGCCTGTCAGTCCTTCCTTCTCAAGGAAGCCGCCCGCGATACAGCAGATGAAAGGGCTGTAGAACGCCGAATGGCGGGATGCCATCAGGTTGATAGTTTTCATCGGGGCTCCTTGTTCGAATCGGGAAAATACCGGTTTGGCGAAATACTGGTATGGCAAAGAAAACGGTTCGATCGAAAAATCGGTTTGAACAAGAACAGGCTAAGCAATACGTTTTCAATTAACGGCCCGTTACATCGTCAATCCGGAAACGGTGACGGTTCGCCCGCCGGCAAGGGCGCATCGAACGCGTTCAAGGTCACCGATACCATGCAGTAGTAACCCATCATCGCCACCAGATCCACCAGCATCTGAGCGCCGAACGCGTCGAGCGCGCGCTGGTAGGTTGCGCTGGTGACGCGCCGCGTTTGCAGCATCTCGGTGCAAAGGTCGTAAACGATAATGTCATCGTCGTGCGAAAAATCGGGGCGTTTTCCGGCGGCCAGCGCCTGAATGATGTGTTCCTCGACGCCTGCCTTGCGCGCCAGCTCGGCGTGTGCGTAGAACTCGAATTCAGCTTTCCAGTGGCGGCCGGTGATCAGGATCGCGATCTCCGCCAGCCGCTTGGACGGCGTCGACTGGAACCGCAGGTATTCGCTAAGGGCGCGAGCGCGCTTGGCCAGTTCCGGGCTGTGCAGCCACGCCGGGTAAGGGCCCATTACCTTGCCGTGCGGCCCCGACGTGATGAGGTCGGCGACGGTTTTCTGTTCGTCGGTCATTGATTCGGGTGTCAGATCAGGTAAGCGGCTCATATCGTGTTTTCCGTGAGTTGTTGTGACTGCAGGTTGGTGAATAGGACGTTCAGAATGTCCGCCGCGTTTGCGACTTACCCTTTTCTTGCCAGCGCGCCGCCGTCCACCGGCAACGAGACGCCGGTAATGAATTGCGCTTCGTCGGAGGCCAGAAACAGCGCGGCATTGGCGACGTCCCACGCTGTGCCCATCTTCGCCCGCAACGGCACTTTCGCGTCACGCCCGGCCGCAATCTCCTCGCGCGGCTTGCCAGTCGCCCGCGCGCGGGTGTCCACCGCCATCGGTGTGTTCATCAGACCGGGCAGGATGCTGTTTGCGCGAATGCCGTACGCTGCGTTGTCCAGCGCAAGTTGCTGGGTAAAGGCAATCATGCCCGCCTTGGTCGTTTTGTAGGCGATGAGGGGAAAATCGATCCATGCCGCCATTGATGAAATGTTCAGAATCACGCCACTTTGCTGTTTACGCATGACCGGGATAACGTGCTTGCACGCCATGATGGTGCCGCGCAGGTTGATGGCATTGATACGGTCGAAGGTGTCTTCGGTGAGTTCGAGCAGCGGCTGGTCGCCGCCACCGACACTCACGCCGACGTTGTTATGCAAAATGTCTATTCGTCCCCATTGCTCGTGGGCGTAAGCCACTGCGGCGGCGAGCGTTGACTCAACAGTGACGTCGGCCTCGAACGCGATGCACTGCGCCCCGGTTTTCGTTATCAGGGCGGCGGTCTCTTTCGCGGAGTCGAGGTCGCGGTCTACCGCAAGCACTTTTGCACCCTCCTGCGAAAAACGTATTGCCGTCGCGCGGCCGTTTCCCATTCCCTCTCCGGGGCTCTGGCCGGCGCCGATGATGATCGCGGTTTTGCCTTCGAGTCGCATCGTGTTCCTCCTTGCGCAGCGCATCTGCGGATGCCGTCACGATATCAGACTGTCGGGCCAGCTACGGCCAGGGATACATGGAAGCACCATCAGCTTGCCGCGAGGACGGCTGCAGCGGGCGCAATCACCATGGCATTGATTCGGGGTCGACGGCAATCAACAACGGAGCAAAGCCCGTTTCCCGGGTGGTGCTGAATCCGTAAAACGGCGCTTTGCGTAAACAGGTAGACAATCAATAGATTATTTGTATCGCATCGTTTTGTACTGCACCGTTTTGTACTACACCGTTTTGTACTACACCGTTTTGTATCGCACCGTCTCGCCCTTTCTCATGCAGGGAACCCGACCATGAACTCCGTTCTGGTTGCTTCCATCAGTGCGTGCGCCTTGTTATGGCTGTCAGTGGCAAACGCCGCCTGTGTGACTGAAAATCAATGCGGCACCGCGCGCAACTGTTCGCAGCACCAAACCTGTGGTGACGTCCGCGACGTGGTCCAGTCCCCGGTGAATGAGAGCGCGACGAGTGCGGAACCGGCCGACGCACTCGCCACGGCACCTGTTGCTGCCGCGGTGGCCGGAGCCGGTCCGAATTGTCGCAAGGTCGAGATCTGTGGCTCCACTCAGCTTGTCTGTGAATGAGCCTTTAGCCAGCGCTGGTCAGACCGGCACCGAGCGCCGCAACCCCGGAAAATAATAGAGCAGGGTGGCTGTGCGGGCGGCGTAGTGCACGTAGAGCGCGGCCCACAGGCCGTGGTTCTCCAGGGGTGTGAGCACATACCACGCAATCAGGAAAATGCATGCTGACACCAGCATGGCGTTGCGCATGTCGGCGCTACGCGTCGCGCCGATAAAGATGCCGTCGAGCTGAAAACACCATACCCCGAGCAGTGGTGCCAGCATTGCCCACGGCAGGAACTCGCGGGCCACCGAGCGCACACCGGGTTCGACTGTCAGAAGATCGATCAGCGTCGTTCCGAAGACGACGAGCAACAGCGTTGTCAGCAAGGCGACCCCCGCCGCCCACCAGGTGGTCATACGCGAGGCTTGCGAAAGGCCGGCCCGGTTCGCGGCTCCCACCGCCTTGCCAACGAGCGCTTCCGCGGCGAAAGCAAAACCGTCGAGAAAATACGCTGACACAGAAACGAAGTGCATCAGGATCGCGTTGGCGGCGAGCACCGTTTCGCCGTATCGGGCGCCCTGCGCCATGAACCAGGCGAACACGAATATCAGCGACAGCGACCGAATCATGATGTCGCGGTTCACCGCCACTGTGCGCGCGATCCGGAGTGGATCGAACAGCCGCTGCTTCTCCCACCTTCCGCCAAGCACGCGCAGGTGGCGTGCCGCGATGAGAATACCGGCGATTGCTGCGAGGTATTCGGCGATCACCGTGCCCGTGGCCACACCGCGCACGCCCATGTCGAGGCCGAGCACAAACCAGGCATCGAGTAGCATGTTGCTGATGTTCAGCACCAGTTGCAGCAGTAGCGCGATGCGTGCTTTGCCCATGCCGATGAACCAACCGAGCAGGGCGTAGTTAGCGAGCGTTGCCGGCGCGGCCCAGATGCGAATGTCGAAATAGGTTTTGGCAAAGCTTTCGACGCGCTCGGTGCCCTCGAGAAGCGTGAACGCCAGTTCGCGGATGGGCCATTGCACCAGTATCAGGCAAACGCCGACCACCCCTGCGACGAGTAGCGCGCGACCGAGGCTGGCGCGCACTTCCGCTGCATCGTCTGCGCCGAATGCCTGCGCGGTCAATCCGGTGGTGCCCATGCGCAGGAATCCGAACGCCCAGAACACGAAGGTGAATACCAGTGCACCGAGTGCCACCGCGCCGATCAATGATGCGTCGGGGATTTGCCCGATCACACCGGTGTCGACCACGCCGAGCAGCGGCGTCGACAGGTTGGAAATCATGATCGGAACCGCGATCGCCAGGATTGAACGATGCGTGATCACGCGATGGCCGGGTTTCAGTGCTTGCACAGGTAAGAGAACATCGTTGGAGCGGTCACGGCAGATGACGCGAAGAACGCAGATAACAAGTCAGGTTCCGGAGCGCATCGCTTCCATTAACCGGTCTGCCGAAGGCAGGTCCGGTCGAAACGCGGATCAGGACGCGCGGCGGTTTTTTGGACTGGCAATTCCTTGACGCAATTTTCGATCTTGAGACGTCGAAACTTCGACCAGGCGCCACCGCTCATTTTGCGCGGAAGACACCTCTGACAAGACGAATCTGGCCTTCCCGTAGGCTGCGCGCCGCGTTCTCCGCCTTCAGGCTCAGATCGTCCACATACACCGACAAACTCAGGGGCGCTTGCGCTGCGCTTTCAGGCGTCCCGCTTGCGGGGGGCGGCAATTGGGCGTCGCTGACATCCTCGAAGTAGTCGGCGGCAAGGCCACATTGGGTGAGAAGGTCGCGCATTTCTTCAATGGAAATCAGCAAATTGTCAGCCGGGTCGGTGGCCCAGGGGAGCGGAAAATATGTCGTGGCTGTTTCGCCTGCGGCCATCTCCTGGAAGGCGAATCGACCATTGGGTTTGAGGACCCGGTGGGTCTCCTCGTAGAGTTTGCGTTTGTCCGCTATGTTCATGCCGACGTTTTGCATCCAGACGACATCGAACGAATCATCGGGAAAGGGCATGTCGAGGGCACTGCCTTTGTGTATCTCGATTCGATCTTCAAGGGCAGTGAGGCGATTAAGTAGCAGCGCACCGATGCAGTAATCAGCTGACAACTCGATACAGTCGACACGGCATCCTGGTGAAGCCGCAAGCATCCGCGCGGGGCCAGCCAGCCCGGCGCCAAGATCGAGGACGCGATCTTCGGCGCCGATCTGTGCCAGGTCCTTTAGTACAAGTGAGGCGCGGAATCCGCCCGTGTGGAAATGATCAAGCGCCCCAAGTTCTACTGGGGATAGAGTTTGGTCGGGATTCAATCCGGCCGCTCGAAGTGCAGCCAGGATTCGTGCCTCGATGTCTTGCGCTGAATAGTGTCTCTCCAGGCCGGCCATAAAGAACTCCTTCTAAAGAACCATCTTGTTCGATCCGCGCTGGTCTTATGCGAGGCCTAATGTCCGGATAGACGACGATACACCCTGGACGGGAACGTGGCCCTCCAATATTCAGGCAATTGTTCCCGAGAGGGGGCTAGCGGGTCCTGCTGTTCTCTCGCTTCTTTCCTCTGCCCCCTCTGTGGTGAGCCTTTGTTTATGATGCCTTCACCACTCGCGCGAATAGCAACATATCGGTTAGCGGTTGCTTAACCCTGTCCGGCTTTCTGCGCGGCGCGATAGGTCGCGGTGTAGCCTTTGTAAACATCGACACCCATCGAGAAAAACCGTGCGTTCTCTTCCGACAGCGGACGCGACCTGCGAGCCGGCTGGCCGGCCCAGATGGTGCCGGCAGCGACTTCGGTGCCCGGTGCGGTGACCGCGCCGGCGGCAATGACACCGCCCTTGCGAACAATGGTGCCCTTGCCGACGATGCAACCCATGCCGATGATGGTTTCGTCTTCGATTTCGCATGCATGCATGCGCACGTTATGGCCGACCGTGACGCGACGCCCGATACGCATCGTTTCACCGGCTTCAAGGTGAATGCGCGAGCTGTCCTGAATGTTGCTGGCTTCACCAACCTCTACGGTTGCGCCTTCTGCGTCGATTTCCACGGCAAACCAGACACTGGAGTGTGGTGCGAGCTTCAGGTTGCCGGTTACGCTGGCGGTCGGCGCGATGTAGCTGTTGTCTGATGCGAAATCACCCACCCCTGTGCCGGGGGGGCGTCGAAACTCGCCGACCGGCGTGCGGGCGCGTATCACCTCGGCATTGTCAATCTTTACCCGGTTGCGAATCGATTCGTGAAATTCCGCCAGCCTTGCCGGCGAAATCCGTTCGACCGGCTTGGCCGGCGTGCCGGCATAGAGCCAACCGCCTTCCAGCGTTTTGCCCGGCGGCACCACGCTTTCCGCGGCGATGACCGTCCCGGGACCGACCACTGAGTTGTCCATGACCACGGCGTGCTCGCCCAGCACACAGTGATCGCCGATAGTACAGGCATGAACCAGTCCGAAACGCCCGACGGTGACGTGCGAACCGACCCGCGCGCCATAGATGCTGTCGGCGATATGCACCGTGCTCGCGTCTCCGAACCAGCACTCGGATCCGATGCGTATGTATTCTCCGTCGCCGCGCAGCGTGGCGAGCTTTCCGAAATAGCAGCCGGCGCCTATCTCGGTCCGGCCGATTACAGTCACCCAGTCTTCGGCTTTGACGCTCGGATCGATTTGCGGGGTGTATTGGAGATAGGGCAGTACCAGCATTGTGTTCCTTGGTTGAATTGGTTTGGCCGGTCAGAACACCGGTGTCTCGCGATACGTGCCCCACAGCCCCCGGAGTTTTTCGACGATATCTCCCATGGAGGCGCCGGCACGTACCAGTTCGATCGTGACCGGCATGATATTGCGAGTTTCGTCTTTTGCCACTGTAACAAGTTCTTCCAGCAAGGCTTGCACTTTGGCATTGTCGCGTGTCTGGCGCACCTGCTTGAGCCGATCGATCTGGCGTTTCGTCGTGGTCGGGTCATGCGGATGGATCTCGATGTCCACGTCCTCTTCCTCTTCCACGTACTTGTTGACGCCGATAACCGGTTTTGATCCGCTTTGCTTGCGCAACGCGGTTTCGTAGGCGAAGTCGGAGATGTGCTTCTGGAACCAGCCCTCCTCGATCAGTTTGACGGTGCCGCCGCGTTCGCGCACTTCGTCGAGGAGTTCGAAAATCTTCTTCTCGTATTCGGTGGTGAGGTTTTCGACAAAGTACGAACCGCCGAGCGGATCGATGACATTGCCGACACCGGTTTCGTCGGCGATCACCTGCTGGGTTCGCAATGCGATCTTCATTGCTTCTTCGGTCGGTATGGCGAAT
>DATKYN010000125.1:0-14978 GCA_035528435.1 Burkholderiales bacterium | reverse complement strand
TATATAAACACAGCATATATTGGATTGCGGGAGGATACGCAAACTCTTGATTCGAAAAAGGGTCAATCCCAGCTGGGGCAAAAACTGCGCTTGCTTGAGTGGGTCCGCCAAGCCATTCGGCGCTTGCATTATGGTCGTCGGACCGAAGAGGCATATGTCGGATGGATAAGAAATGTTATCTATTGGAGCGGGTAACGCCACCCGGCACTGCTTGGCGCGCCGGAGGTTAGCGCGTTTCTCAGCTATCTCGCCACGGAACGCAATGTGGCGGCAGCCACACAGATTGCCTCCGGCCGCTTCGCTAAACCTTCGCTCCGCGAAGGTTAGCCTGCGCCGCAACAAGCTTCGCGTGTTGTCAGGCGCTAGCGGCACTGCTTTTCCTGTACCGGCAAGTACTTGGCTTGGAGTAGGGATGGTTTGACGATCTGGTTCGAGCAAAACGCCTGGTGTGCTTGCCGGTGGTGCTGTCGATGCAGGAGACGACGTCTTTACTGGAGCAGTTTCAGGGTGCGCACTGGTTAATGGCGAGCCTTCTTTACGGCGCGGGCTTTCGATTGATGGCGTGTTTGCGCTTGCGCGTGAAGGACGTGGATTTTGCCTACCGGCAAATACTGGTGCGTGACGGCAAGGACCGGGTAACGATGTTCCCTGAGCGTACGGTACAGCCGATGCAGCAACAACACGGTCACGCGAAGAAACTGCACGAGTTCGATTTGCGCGAAGGGTATGGCGAGACGCACCTCCCTTATGCATTGGCGCGCAAGTACCCGCGGGCTGGATTCGAGTGGGGCTGGCAGTATGTGTTTCCATCCACGAAACGCTCGGCCGACCCCGGATGACGATGTGATCAAACGTAATCATCTTGATGCTTCAGTGCTGGCTCGCGCGTTGAAGGAGGCAAGGCGCCGGGCGAAAATCAGCAAGCCCGTCAGCGCGCATGTGTTACGGCACTCCTTCGCGACTCATTTGTTGCTGTCCGGTTACGACATCCGCACCGTGCAGGAACTGCTCGGCCATGCGGATGTGAGCACAACCATGATCTACATCCATGTGCTCAATCGCGGCGGCAAAGGCGTGCGCAGCCCCCTCGACGCGCTCTAAGGGGAGGGCGCACGGGGGAGCCTGCTTTTGCGATTATCTCAGTACGTTCGAGGCTTCGGCTTCGGCAATGATCCGCGCGACGTCTTCGGGCAACAACAGTCTGTCCTGCTGCAGCTTGTTGGCGGCTTCGGTTACCTTTGCAACGTATCCGGCGTGGTCGCCGTAGAGTTCTTCGAGTGACGGGCGGGGGTCGTTGCTGGCGTCGGCTTCAGCTTTCGTTTGCGGCAGTGGAATCATCGAGCCGAGCAGGTCGCACAGGTCCGGCCCGCCGAATTCGCGGGTGCGCGTGTTCCAGCCGAGCAGCGTTGCCGTCGGTGCTTCCACGAACGGGTGGCGAATGCCGGCGATTTCGTTGCCGATGTGATCGACCTGGGGAACGGTGACCTTGTGCCTTGCGATCACTTCGGGCAATAACAGATCGACAACGCCGCGATTGAATCGAACTCGCGGCCCGAAATCGCGATCGCCCGAGCCGTTGTGCAACCCTGTGTACTCGAGACCTGGAATAGCCGGCAACAGCAAGCCGTCGGGCTCGACAAGCGTCTGTTCGCCAATGCGTGGTACGCGCATCTCCGGCGGCTCGACGTCGTCTTTCACCCACTGTTCGAGCGACACCACCAGCGCGCGCAGTAATGGGCCGGAATGGACCGGGTTGGAGAGATTCACGCACTGACGGTTGTCGATTCCGCGATGGGGTGCGTCACCCTTGTAGCCGCCGTGCTGGAGACTCGACAACAAATAGCGGCGCACCTTGCTGGATTCGCTGAAGTCCATCGTCGCGCCTTCGCTGGCGCCGGTGAGTGACGCGCGGAACTGCCAGTATTCGTTGGAGGTGTCGGTGTGTATGACCTTCGGGTCGTACGCCGGGCGTTTGAGGATGCCGTCCGGAAAGCGCAGGAACGGATTCACCCGCACGGAATACTGGCGCGGGAAATTGACATCCGGCACGTAGCGCTCACGATGTTGCTGCGAGTAGGGGTTGGGCTGGGCGAATCGGTAATTCAGATACAGCTTGTGCGCGCCGGCGACGTGGATATGCATGCCGTCGCAGACCTTGCGGTTGGCTTCGTCCACGTTGAAGCCCTGGTAGGTGAAGTCACGCAGGTACATGCCGCTGGAAGAAATGCCCTGGCAGAGCGTATGCGTCAGTCCCGGCACCGGGTTCGCGTTGCCGGCGCTGTCTTTCTCGCCGTTGCGCAAAAACGAAATGAAGTCGCGTGTGGTGGCATAGCCAAGGGCCATCACCGGGGCGTTGGTGGCGATATAGAGCAGGTGATAGTTGCGGTTGTTCAGAAAGCCGCCTTTGACACAGATGTGGCTCACCGATGGCGTGCCGGGCCAGCCGTCGGGACAATCGGCGAACGCCCAGTCTTCGTCGGGTACCTGTGCGCCACGGGGTATCTCCGGGCCGCTCGGATCGGGCGAATCACTGGCAAGCATGAAGAGCTGCGCCTTTGTTTCTGCTTTATCAGTCGAGACCGCCGGGTACGATTTGAAGGCGGCGCCGCCTGACAGCGGCAGCGAGGTCGGATTGCCGCCGCCGAAATTACGGTCGGAGAACTCAGTGATAATGTATCCGTTGACGGGTTTGTCGTCTTTTGTCGCCAGCGGAAAATCGACCGTCAGGCGATCGTCGCCGGGCTGGATGTCAGCACCCCAGCCAATCCATGCCATGACGTGGCCGCGGCGCATCAGGAAACCGTTGCCGAAATCTTCCGGCGCCATCGGATCGTTGTGATTCGCGCTGGAAGGGGTGTCGTGCATGCGGCCAAATGAAATCTTGCGGCCCCGGTTGTTGACTTCAAAGAACAGCGTGTTGCTGCCTTTATCCATATCGACCGGCTTCAGTATCACCATGTCGGCGGAAAATTCGACACGTCCGTTGAAATTGACTGGTGCGCGCTTTAGGTCGGTAATGATCTTGTTGCGTTTGTGCTCGGGATCGATTTCGAAATAGGCACGGCCGGTGAGTTTTTCGTAGGCGCCGGCATCACCGAACGATTGTCCGTTGGCGACGATCTCGCGTTTTTCGATCTCGATGCGTGTCAGCTCGGCATGTGCGGGTGAAACAGCCACTATGAGGGCCAGCAGGACAAGGAGGTGATGAATTGTTCTCATGAGTGGGTATCTTTCAGCAGGCCGCAGGATGATGGAAAGCGCGCAGTCTGAGCCACAGGGCCAGAGCGTGCAAGTTGTGACCCGGATTACGGTGTTTGGTTTCCGTCGAGGGTTTCGGGCGCCGCGCTGCTGCCCGTTTTGTGTTTCGCCTGTGCAAACTGGTGCTGTCCGTTATCGGCCGGTGAATCGCGCCTGGCGTTTTTCCGTGAACGCCGCAACGCCTTCGGCATAGTCGGCGGTTCGCCCGAGTTCGCGCTGGAATGCCGATTCGGTGGCGAGCTGTTGTTCGAGCGCCTGTCGCTCGGCAGCATGAATCGCCTGCTTGGTTCGGGCGTAGCCCCTGGTCGGTCCGTTTGCGAGTTTCGAGCCGAGTTCGGTGACAACCGGCAGCAGTTGATCGTCTTCAACGCAGCGCCAGATCAAGCCCCAGTCCTGCGCCTGTTGCGCGGGAAGCCGCTCGCCAAGGAGCGCCAGGCCCATGGCGCGCGGTGTGCCGAGGCTGCGGGTGAGGAAGAACGTTCCGCCGGCATCGGGCACCAGCCCGAGTTTGCTGAACGCCTGAATAAAGCTCGCAGATTGCGCGGCGACGACCAGATCGCAGGCGAGGGCGATACTGGCGCCAGCGCCGGCCGCGACACCGTTGACGGCGCCGATGACCGGTTTTTCGAGTGAGCGCAGCGACAGAACAAGCGGGTGGTACCTGGATTCGAGCGAGGCGCCGAGGTCCGGTTTCTCACCGCCAGCATTGCGTTTTCGCTCGCCAAGATCCTGACCGGCGCAGAATGCGCGCCCGGCACCGGTGAGGATCATCACGCGGATTGCATCGTCATCACGAATGATCGTGAGCGCCCGGCGCAGTTCTTCGTGCATCTGTGCAGTGAAGCTGTTGAGCCGCTCGGGGCGGTTCAGGGTGACGGTGGCGACAGCGTCGGCGATGTGCAGGCGGATTTGTTCAAAGGCTTCGTTCATTGTGGGTTCGGCATTTTGCTGGCGGTTTGTGGAGATATCCGTAATGCGCTGGAGCGATCAGCGTGAGACGAATACTATAATCGACACTTGAGCGGGCGAAGGGCTGAACCCTTTGCCCGCCGTATATTTTCTTCAGCCAACGCCAAATCAACAAATGCCTTGCTACGAAATTGACGGTCTTCGCCCCGTGGTCGATGCCACGGCCTTTGTGCATCCGAGCGCGATATTGATTGGCGATGTGATCGTCGGCGCCGGTTGTTATATCGGGCCGGTGTGCAGTCTGCGCGGCGATTTTGGCCGACTGGTTCTGGAGGCCGGTTCCAATGTTCAGGATACCTGCGTGATGCACGGTTTTCCCGGCACCGATACCGTGGTCGAGCGCGACGGCCATATCGGTCACGGCGCGGTTCTGCACGGTTGCCGCATCGGGCGCAATGCGCTGGTCGGCATGAATGCGGTCATCATGGATAACGCCAGTGTCGGCGAGTCGGCGATTGTCGCGGCCAGTGCCTTCGTCAAGGCCGGCATGGCGGTGCCACCCAGGGTGCTCGTCGCCGGTGTGCCGGCCAAGGTGGTCCGTCCGCTGAGTGAACAGGAAATGCATTGGAAGGTGGCGGGCACGCAGACCTATCAGGAGCTTGCGGTGCGCAGCCTCTCCACCATGCGCGAGGTCACGCCGCTGCAGGAAATCGAGGCCAACCGCAAGCGGCTCGAATTTCCCGAACATGTGAAGCCGCTGATTGATACCAAACCGGCTGACACAAAACCGGCGAACGGCAACAAGGCTGGCGGGTAAGTCCCCCGCTGTGCAAGCGGCAATCTAGCCCCGGGTCTTCGCCGCCTCCCAGCGATCCAGAATATCCCGCGCGCCGTTGGTTTTCGGGTCCATCGCCTCATCGTGCCCCGGCTGCTTGCAGGACAATTCCACGACATAGCCGTTTGGATCGCGAAAATAGATGGAGTGAATGAATCCGTGGTCGCTGACGCCGCGCGTTTCGATGCCGGCTTCCTTGCCTTTTTTCATCATGGCGTGCATGGTTTTTTCGTCGACTTCCAGCGCCGTGTGCAGGTCGAAGTCGTGCTGTTCCTTGAAGTCGAATGGCATGTCCGGTGCCTCGAAAAAAGCGAGATGCGATCCGTCGGCCATGCGATAGAAGGTGTGGAGTGTCCGTGTCTCGCGCCCGCTCTTGGTTTCGTTGATTTCCAGCGCGCCGACCAGTGGCAGGCCCAGAAAGTCCTCGTAGAACTTGCGGGTTTCTCCGGCATCGCGGCAACGCACCGCGTGATGATGCAGCCCCTTGATCTCCATATTCGTTCCTCCTTTGGTTGTCGGTTTTCGCGGTTTCTTGCCGGGTTGACCGGTACGGGCGAGCAGCGAGTGCGCTGTGCAACGGGTGTAGCCTGAACCGCGACAAGCATCAGAATTCGATGTTACTGCAGAAGCGGGGGGCAATATAATCTGCGTTCGATGTCAGCCGAAACCCGCGGTGAACGTTAGGGGGCATACTGTCAACAAGAATCTGACTTCGGGGGGTAACCAGACATGAGTAATTCACTATCCGCAAAGCGGTTTTTTCTCGCGTCATTGATCGCGTTTGTGGTGGCATTGACGTTCACCCAGCCAGCCAGCGCCGGGTTTTATGTGCGTGAAGAAGTACGGCCGATGCTGGTCAAGGCAGATGCGAACCGGGACGGATTTCTGAGCCGCCCCGAAATCCGCGCCGAAGACCCTTCGCTGCTGTGCGGGTTCGAGCGCGCGGACGTCGATCACAACGGCAAGCTGGATCTCGGCGAGTTCGAGATTTTGTTGATCAGTCTGTAGTTGTTCGGTCAGTTAGCTTGCTGCGTCCGGCCTCGCGATCAGCCTGTCTTGCCGCGGCGATTTTGCCACCAGTAGTCCAGGCTGAGCTTGCCGGGGCCGCTCAGTATCAGGGGCACCAGCATGACCAGGTATATGAGCGGCAGTTTGAAGCCGTTGTAGCAGACGTTGTAACCGTTGCCGGAATGGACACTTATCCAGGCGACGACCGTAAGGATAAATAGCGAGATACCGAAGAAGCGGGTGGCCAGGCCGAGGGCGAGGGCAACGGCGCCGAGCAGTTCGCTCCAGGTCGCCAGCAGCCAGTTCAGTTCTACCGGCAACAGGTCGAAGGGCATGGGAAATTCGCTGTGGACGTTGCCGAACCAGTTATCGCCGCGAAATTTCGTCAACCCGGCCTCGCCATATTCCCAGGAGAGCAGCAGACGGATGCCCAGCATGCCAAATAAGGCGCCAACATGATTGGCCAGTTGCTGCAGCCGGTCATGTGCGGCAAGTAGGGGTTGACTCGCTGATTCCATCGCACTTCTCCATTCAGAAAGTTTCCGGTTCAATTATTTCCGGTTTTTTTTAATCCGGCTAAATCGCTTCCGTTTCAGCGACTGTTCAAGCTGGATTGCCGTCCCCGTCCCGTAGCGGTCCGGCGTATCGTCGCATGGTGGGCCGGTATCGTTGCACAGAGACAATATCACCGCCCGTGAAGGGCGCCTGGGAGTAGAATGTCGACTCCCGATTTGCATGGTGACAGAACGATGGAACCAGCTCCCCAGAGCCGCGACGCACTGCATTTGAAGACTGTCCATGTTTCGTGCCCGCACGATTGCCCCGACGCGTGCTCGATGCGCGTCACCGTTGATACCCGCTCCGGCCGGGCGATCGAGGTCAAGGGCGATCCCAGCCATCCCGTGACGCGCGGATATCTGTGCAACAAGGTCAATAATTACCTCGATCTGGTCTATAACGACCGGCGCGTGCTCTATCCGCAGCGGCGCGTAGGCGCCAAGGGGCCGGGGGCAAAGTGGCAGCGCATCAGCTGGGACGAGGCGCTGGATGAGATCGCCACACGGCTCACGCGCATTATCGAAGAAGACGGACCGGAGGCAGTGCTGCCGTTCTCGTATTCCGGCACGCTCGGTTTGCTTGGCTTCCTCGGCATGGGCGAGCGGTTTTTCAATCGCATGGGTGCCTGCCGGCTCGAACGCACCATTTGCACGGCAGCCGGCGCGGCGGCCGAGATGTTCACGACCGGCCGGGTCGGTGATGCCAATATCGAGGACCTTCCGGGCATGGAAGTGGTGCTGTTGTGGGGCACCAACCTTGTCACTACCGGCGTGCATGCCATGCCGTTCGTCAATGAAGCGCGTGCCAATGGTGCAAAGATTATTGCTATCGATCCGCGCGTGACCCGTACCACCGCCTTTGCCGACTGGCATATTCAGCCGCGCCCCGGAACCGATGCGGCGCTGGCGCTGGGCATGATGAAAGTCATTGTCGACCGCGGCTTGCACGACGTCGAGTATCTCAAGGCGCAAACGGTAGGCTGGGAGCGCCTGATCGACGAGCGTCTTGGCGATTACACCCTCGATTTCGTTGAACGAACCACCGGTGTTTCAGCAGCCGACGTCGAGAAACTGGCTTTGCTGTATGCATCGACGAAAAAGTCGTTCATTCGCGTGAACTGGGGTATCCAGCGCCACGACAACGGCGGTTCGATGACGCGGGCAATCAAGCTACTGCCGACAATCACCGGCGCCATGGCGGGAAAGGGCGGGGTGTGCATGTCCTCGGGTGGCGAGATGCGCGCGATCGACATGAGCAAATTCCAGCGTACCGATCTGCTGGCGGGCCGCACGCCGCGCACGCTGAACATGATCCAGTTGGGCAGGGCCCTGAACGATACTCAACCGCCGGTGCGGGCGCTGTTCGTGTGGAATGCGGACCCTGCGAATTGCGTTCCGGATACCAAAGATGCACGCAAGGGAATGGCGCGAGAAGACCTGTTTACGGTGGTGCACGATACCTTCTTCACCGACAGCGCCGACTACGCCGACATCTTGCTGCCTGCGGACACTGCGCTTGAACGCATGGACCTGCTGGCGGCCTACGGCAGCTACTATTTCGGACTGTCTCAGCCGGCGATCGACAAGCTGGGCGAGAGTCTTGACAACGGCGAACTGTTCCGCCGGCTTGCGCAGAAGATGGGATACGACGAGCCGTGCTTCTCGCAAACCGACGAGGAAATGCTCGAAGAGATCATCGACCCGGAATTCAATCCCCTGTTCGAAGGTGTGACGCTGGAACTGCTCGAGAAGCAGGGCTGGGCGCGCGCTGCGGTCGACTCACCGCGACGCAAGGGGGTGAACTCGGGAAAATGGCCGACCCCGTCCGGCAAGATCGAGATCTATTCCGAGACGATGGCGAAGCGGGGGCTAGACCCGATGCCGGCGCACTTGCCGGAAACCGAGGGCCTGGAAAACAGCGAAGCCGTATCGCGTTTTCCGTTGCAGGTGATCAGCGCCGCGACGCATTACTTCATTGGCGCCAGCTTTCAGCACGTGCCGCGATTGCAGGAAATGTTGTCGCGCCCGACCATCGAGATCAGCCCGGACGATGCGAAAGCTCGCGGCATTGAAACCGGTGACCATTGTCGTATGTACAACGATCGGGGCGAGACGTTTGGCTACGCGCACATTGTCGAGGGGCTGTTGCCCGGAGTGGTCGGCGCGCCAAAACAGTTGCAGGGCTCTCGTATGAAAAATGGCATCAACGTCAATGCGTTGACCAGCCAGCGCGAAGCAGATATGGGCAGAGGGCCCGTTTTCTTTTCAACGCTTGCCGAGGTTGAAAAAGCGGGCTGAAGCGGTGCGACTGCGCCGCCCGGGCGCACGCGTTCAGGTTTTTCCTTCAAAATTCGACAGGGTGTTATGACAGCAACGATTATTGACGGGCGTGCCGTTTCTCAAACGCTGCGCAGCAAGATGCGATCGCGTGTGGAATCGCTCGGTTTGCGGGGATTGCGTCCGGGCCTGGCCGTGATTCTGGTCGGCGAAGATGCCGCATCCCAGGTGTATGTGCGTAACAAGGCCAAGGCGTGCGAGGACGTCGGTATTCATTCCGAGGTGCTTCGCTACGCCGATGACACGGCCGAAGCAGTTGTTCTGGGAAAAATTGCAGAGCTCAATGAGGATGCGCGCATTCACGGGATTCTGGTGCAGTTGCCGTTGCCGCCGCAGATCGACAACAAGAAAGTGCTGGAGGCAATATCGCCCGACAAGGATGTTGACGGCTTTCACGTGCATAACGTCGGTTCGCTGGTGACCGGAAAGAGTGATTTTCCGCCATGCACGCCGCATGGTGTGATGGCCTTGCTCGATTTTTACAACGTTCCGATTGAGGGTCGCAATGCAGTGGTAATCGGCAGAAGCAATATCGTCGGCAAGCCGATGGCGCTGATGCTGCTCGCGCGTAGCGCGACGGTGACCATCTGCACTTCGAAGACGCAGGACCTGTCGCTGTTCACCAAGACAGCGGACATTGTGGTGGCGGCAGTTGGCAAGGCCGGGCTGGTGACAGCGGACATGGTCAAGGAAGGCGCTGCCGTGATCGACGTGGGCATGAACCGGTTGCCCAGCGGTAAACTCGCCGGTGACGTTGATTTCGAAAACGTGAAGGAAAAGGCCGGTCACATCACGCCAGTGCCGGGTGGTGTCGGGCCGATGACAATCACCATGCTCCTCGACAATACGCTAAAGGCGGCTGAGCTTGCTGCCGAAGCGAATGTTGCGGAGCGCCGCGCCAGCGCGTGATGTTGCGTTAATGGCGGGCATGCTGTTCGTTGACCGAAAAGACGCTGCGGAGAAGCTGGTCGATGCACTGCTGCAATACAAGGGCAGCAAGCCGCTGATTCTTGGGATTCCGCGCGGCGCCGTGCCGATGGCCCGGGTGATCGCGGACCGGCTCGACGGCGATGTCGACGTCGTGCTGGTTCGCAAGTTGCGGGCTCCCGGTAACCCCGAGTATGCCATTGGCTCGGTGGACGAATCAGGCTGGTCCTATATCAGTCCCGCCGCAGTCGCGGCAGGCGTGGATGAAAGCGAAATCGCCGCCGAGAAGGCCGTGCAAATGCAAACCATCACCGCGCGCCGCGAACGGTATACGGCACATCGCGCGCCGATCGATCCGCATGGAAGGATTGTTATCGTGGTGGACGACGGTCTCGCGACCGGGTCGACCATGATCGCCGCGCTGCACGCTCTGCGCGCGCGCGAACCGGAACGTCTGGTGTGCGCGGTACCGGTGGCACCGCCGGAAACACTGGATCGGATCCGCAGCAGTTGTGACGAACTCGTGTGCCTTGAAGTGCCGGAAGATTTTCGCTCAGTCGGGCAGTTTTACCAGGATTTCACGCAGGTAACGGACGAGGAAGTTGTCGAATTGCTCAAGCGGCAAAATAGCGACTGAACCAGGTGCCCGCCTGCGTGGCGACCTGCTCGAGCGTGCCGGGCTGCTCGAAACGTTCCGTCGCGCCGGGAATGACGTGCATCTGTTTTTCGCATTGAATCTTCGCGAACGCTTCCCGGTTGACTGCGATTGCAGACGAATCGCGGCCGCCGACGAGCATTAGTGTCGGCGCCTTCACTTCGGACAATGCCTCTGCTCCGGCAAGGTCTGGCCGGCCGCCCCGCACGACCACGGCCTTGATGCGCTCGAGACGGGCGGCACAGCGCAGCGCAGCGGCGGCGCCGGTGTCGACACTGAAATAACCAAGAGCATGATTGGGGTAGTTCGTTTGTTTGGTGATCCAGTTGGTCGCCAGTTCCAGCCGATCGGCCAGCAGATCGACATTGAAGCGATTGCCCTGGCGCGAATCCTCGACCGGCGTGAGCAGGTCGAACAACAGTGTCCCCACTGCTTGCTCGTGCAAAGCGTCGGCGATGAGTTTGTTTTGCGGGCTGTGCCGGCTGCCACCACCGCCGTGCACGAACAACACCATGCCGAGTGCGTTTTCGGGAACGGTGAGCATGCCCTCGAGATGGCCAATTTCGAGCGGGATGCTAATCGGGGTGCTTGCGGCTTGCATCGACTCGGGCTCGATTCAGTCTGTGTTGGCCACGGGCGCGCCGGTCATGACCGGATTGATAGCGATGGGCGTGCGCTGATTACCGAACTGACCGGTGAATTTTTCGAATCGACCGGGTACCGGAGTGTCGCAATTGAGGCAGCGTCCCGTGGCCGACACGCGATAGAGCAGTATGCGGTGCCAGTCGCGGGTGATCAGCGCGTCCCCGCATTGTTTACATGACGTGGTTCCGCCCACGGTGTCGTGGACGTTGCCGGTGTAAACATGGTTCAGGCCTTCCGAGCGCGCTATGGCGCACGCGCGCGAAAGCGTTTGCGATGGCGTCGGGCCGATGTCGCGCATCTTCCAGTCCGGATGGAATGCCGTGAAATGAAGGGGCACATCGGGGCCCAGCTCGCGGCAGATCCACTGTGTCATGCGTAGCAATTCGTCGTCGGAGTCGTTCTTGCCCGGAATCAGCAGGGTCGTAATTTCAACCCACACGCTGGTTTCGTTACACAGGAATTTGAGCGTGTCCAGAACCGGTTGCAGCCGCGCACCGGTGAGACGGAAGTAGAACTCGTCCGTGAAAGCCTTCAGGTCCACGTTCGCGGCATCCATCACAGCGAAAAACTCCTTGCGCGGAGCGTCGTGAATGTAGCCCGCTGTCACCGCGACCGTGCGGATATCTTGGTCGCGGCAGGTATTTGCGATATCGATCGCGTATTCGGCAAAAATGACTGGATCGTTATAGGTAAATGCAATGCTGCGCGAGCCGGTCTGCTTTGCCGCTGTAACAATCTGTTGTGGTGTTGCCTGGTCGGCCAGCTGGTCCATGTTTTTCGATTTGGATATGTCCCAGTTCTGGCAAAACTTGCACGCCAGGTTGCATCCGGCGGTACCAAAGGAAAGCACCCGCGAGCCAGGGTAAAAATGGTTCAATGGTTTTTTTTCGATCGGATCGACGCAGAAACCGGATGAACGGCCGTAAGTCGTCAGAATCATTTCGTCGCCGACACGCTGGCGCACGAAACATGCGCCACGCTGATTGTCGTGCAGGCGGCAATCGCGCGGGCACAGGTCGCATTGCATGCGGCCGTCGTCGAGAAGATGCCACCAGCGGGCGCGATATTGCGCATCGTCCGGGTGGCGGCTATTCGGCTGGATTGTTGTTTCCATGATGTGTCCGGGGGTGACCTATTGCTCGGTCCATTTGTCGACGTGATAGCGAAACAGCTGCACGTCGTCAGACCAGAAATCACGCGCCAACCCGGCTTTGCGTTTGAGCTCTGCCAGAAAGTTTCCTGGTTCGGGCAGGCTGTCCCACACCTGGGGCAGGAAGGTGCCGCGATTGTTGCCGCATTGGAGAACGATGCCGTCCACGCCCGGGCGAATCTGGCCTAGCGCATCCGCTTCGTCTTGCATGTTGATCGGCGATAGCGGGGAGAGCAGTGAAACCTCTATCGTTGTCTGGTTGTATTCGGCTGCGCTCAAGGGCGAGAAGCGTGGATCGCGGAACGCGGCAGCCTGCGCATTTTGCCTGACATCTTCGAGCAAGGTCCGATGTGCCTGCAGGCTGCCGATACATCCGCGCAGCTGCCCATTGTGCATCAGGGTGATGAAGCTCGCTCCGGGCTCAGAAAGAAATGCGTCATTATCGCGACATTCAAGTATCAGGCCGAACCGGCTTGCGATTGCGGCGCGGGCTATCTTCAGCAGGACTTCTCCGTTCGCGATGTCAGCCCCGCTTCCGGAACAGCCGGCTTGACGGAAATCAGTTTGCGCGTTCATGAAAACAAAATGAAGCGTAACCGACCACCCGGGATTTATCCCCGGCAGTGTCGCCCGAATTGCGCAAATCGAGCAGGCGGGGTTCAAGACCACGGGCGCGCGCAGTGACGAGCAGGCCATTGATGGGGGTGGCGCCACAGGCTTGCTGGTGGTCCAGTTCGGGTTGCAGGCGCAAAATCATTTCAGCGGTAAATTCGTCCTTGGCGCAGGCGTTGGGGTACGGCAGGTAATGGGACAGATCGGAGCTGATGACAATGAGCGTTTCATTGCCGCCCCACAGCAGATCCAGCACCTGTGCGACCTGTTGCGGTGTTGCGTCGCCGACGGCCAGTGGCAAGAGCTTGAAGCTGCCCAGCACTGTTTGCAGGAAAGGCAGTTGCACTTCTAGGGAGTGCTCCAGGGCATGGGCTTCGTCGCTGACGATGACCTGTGGCAATCCGCTTACTGCCGCCGCGGCGTCCTGGTCAACAGCTACCGTTCCAAGCGGAGTCTCGAAACCGCTTGTCTTCGGCAACGCCATGCCGTGCAAATGAACCCGATGCGCCGGACCAAGCAACACCACTCGCTCGATCGTACCCTTGAGCGCAGCGATGCGGGCGTAGGCGGAGGCGGCGATCGGGCCCGAGTATACGTAGCCGGCGTGCGGTGCGATCAGCACCTTGGGAGTTCGGTCGGTCGGTCCAGTCTGTTGCGCCCCGGCCAGGCAGGTCGCGATTTCGCGGCGCAAGTCGGCGGCCGCCAATGGGTAAAATGATCCGGCCACAGCCGGTGGTCTGGTGGTGTTCGCCATGGTCAATTGCCGCATTCATCCCAGCCGGGAACGTCTGCCTTCAGTGCGTTTTTCCCGTAAACGCAGACCGGATACGAATTCGCTGCTGCGCCCGGTATCAGGATGACTCGCATAGGTAGCCACCCCGTTCGTCGGTAAAGCGTTCTGTTGCCATGTCGCGGTTGGCGGTCAGATCTCCAAAGGGTGCGCATTGTATTCACACTCATATAAGTATGGGTCGTCGTTGTAAGTTTCAAGCAAAAAGATGTCCGTCGGCCTTTGAGTTGGAGCGTGATGCGGTTATATTACTGACTCACTGGTCAGTTAGATCGCAATGGTACATCCCCGGCAGGATCGTCGCTGGACCCGGCGCAAGGAGGCGCGCCCGGCGGAACTTATATCTGCCGCTCTGGAGCTGTTTGTGGAACGCGGTTTCTCTGCGACCAGACTCGAGGATGTAGCCACTCGCGCCGGTGTTAGCAAAGGTACTTTGTACCTCTATTTCCCAAGCAAGGAAGACTTGTTCAAGGCGGTTGTCCGGCGCGGGATCATTCCCGCGATCGAGCGTGCCGAGAAACGCTTCGAAGGCCATCGCGGTAATGCGGGCGATTTGATTCGGGATCTGGTCAGGGGTTGGTGGGTCTCGGTCGGCAGCACGCGGCTCGGAGGCATTCCAAAACTGATGATTTCAGAGTCCGGCAATTTTCCCGAGCTTGCGCAGTTCTATTACGACGAAGTAATCAGCCGGGGGCACCGACTGATGGCGGCTGCGGTTCAGCGCGGCATCGACAGTGGTGAGTTCATGCCGGTCGATGTCCAGTACGTTATGCGGCTTGTGATTGCGCCACTATGGCTGCTGGCGGTATGGCGGTTTTCGTTTGATCAGTGTGAGAGTCACAAACTGGACCCCGTCTCGTACCTCGATTCGCATCTCGATCTGATCCTTCGGGGGCTGGCAAGCGGCACGGTGGCAGACATTCCGGGCGAATCCTGCGCTCTCTCAGAAACACCACCTATGCAGGTCTCAATTGCTTCAGGGGACAACACGAGAAAAGCATGATGATGCGCAAACTGGTGGTGTTGGCAGTGCTTCTCGCGAGCAGCCCGGCGCAGGCGGTGGATTTGCTGGACATCTATCGCGAAGCCCGTATCAACGATACGCGTACCGCCGCTGCAAGGGCGCACTATCGGGGAATGCAGGAACGTATCCCGCAAGCCAGAGCAGGGTGGCAAGAAAGTGACTCGAGCGCCCGGCCGGGTGCAGTAAAAATGCCGGTCGGTATCGGGCTGTCAGGTACAACGAACCGTTTGCCAAAGCGGTAAAAAAACAAGCACTGGAGGAGAAAAAGAAA
>DATKYN010000124.1:0-14902 GCA_035528435.1 Burkholderiales bacterium | reverse complement strand
AGCCTGGCAATAGTGCTGGGAACGTTGATCATCGCCGGCGTTGGAGGATTCATGTTGCTACGGCGCAGACGTACTGGAAAGACACCGCGATGAGCGCATATATCATCAGACGGCTGCTGCTCATTATCCCGACGCTGGTCGGCATCATGCTGATCAATTTCATTATCGTTCAGGCTGCCCCCGGCGGCCCGGTGGAACAGGCGATCGCACAGCTCAGCGGTCAGGGCTCTCCTATCACTGAGCGCATTACCCGCTCCGGAACCGGTGAAACACTCACACCGCCAACGCAAGCCGAGGGATCATCCAGCCGCTATCGCGGCGCGCAGGGGCTGGACCCGGAATTCGTGGAGGAACTCGAACAGCGCTTCGGATTTGATAAACCCATGCACGAAAGGTTTATCAAAATGATGGGCGACTACCTGACCTTCGATTTCGGAGAGAGCTTCTTCCGTGACCGCGACGTGGTCGATCTGGTGCTGGAAAAAATGCCGGTGTCAATCTCTCTGGGCGTATGGACAACACTGATCGTCTATCTGGTATCGATCCCGCTGGGCATCAGCAAAGCGGTTCGCGACGGCAGCCGTTTTGATGTCGGGACCAGTTTCGCTTTGGTGATCGGCACAGCGATTCCGAGTTTCCTGTTTGCGGTTTTCCTGCTGGTAATCTTTGCCGGCGGCAGCTATCTGGACTGGTTCCCCTTGCGCGGTCTTCAATCCGAGCAGTATCTCGGCCTGGGCTTTGGCGAATGCGTTGCCAGTATCGCTTGTGTAAGCGATTACTTCTGGCACATTGCCTTGCCGGTATTGGCTATGGTAATCGGCGGTTTTGCCGGCCTTGCCATGCTGACGAAGAACTCCTTTCTCGACCAGTTGCACCAGCAGTACGTACTGACTGCACGTGCGAAAGGGCTATCCAGGCAACGCGTGCTCTACGGTCATGTGTTCCGAAATGCGATGCTTATCGTCATCGCCGGCTTCCCGAGTGCTTTTGTCGGCATTCTATTCACCGGATCGGTTCTGATCGAAATCATCTTCTCGCTGGACGGACTGGGGTTGCTCGGCTTCGAGGCCGCATTCAGCCGCGACTACCCGCTAATGTTCGGAACGCTGTTCTTTTTCTCGCTGCTCGGGCTATTAATGAATCTGATTGGCGATCTGATGTACATGATGGTGGATCCGCGCATCGACTTCGAGAGCCGCAGCGCATGACATTGCTCAAATCATGAACTGGCACGACGACGGATCACGGAGCAACCCTTGAAGCCATCACGCTTGTCACCGTTGACTCGCCGCAGGCTCCAGAATTTCTGCGCCAACCGCCGCGGTTTCTGGTCGCTGTGGATTTTCGTTGCGCTGCTGGCAGCAACATTACCGGCCGAATTCATCGCCAACGACAAGCCGATTATGGTGGGCTACAACGGCAGCGTGTACATGCCCATCTTCCAGGCTTATCCGGAAACAACTTTCGGCGGGCAATTCGAGACCGAGGCAGATTATCGCGATCCATACGTCGCTGAAAAAATAGATGCTGCTGGCTGGATGGTCTGGCCCCTCGTCGCCTACAGCTACCGCACAGTCGCCTGGGATTTGCCGGTGCCGGCCCCTTCACCACCTGACGCAGGGCACTGGCTTGGAACTGACGATCAGGCTCGCGATGTTGTGGCTCGCGTGATTTACGGTTTTCGAATTTCGGTGTTATTCGGTTTTATTCTCACGATCGTCAGCGCCATCATCGGGGTTGCCGCCGGCGCCGTTCAAGGGTATTTCGGTGGCTGGGTTGATCTGCTTGCCCAGCGTTTCATCGAGATCTGGGCTGGCATGCCGACACTTTACCTGCTCATCATCCTTGCCAGCGTGGTGGAACCGAATTTTTGGTGGCTGCTGATTCTGCTTTTGATGTTCAGCTGGATGGGGTTTGTCGGCGTGGTACGAGCCGAGTTTCTGCGCGCACGAAATTTCGACTACGTGCGCGCCGCCCGTGCTCTGGGGCTGGGTGACAGGATGATCATGCTGCGCCACGTCCTGCCCAACGCGATGGTAGCCACCATCACCTTCATGCCATTTACTCTGGCCGGGTCCGTTACCGTGCTCACGTCGCTTGACTTTCTTGGCATCGGCTTGCCGGCCGGCTCTCCATCACTCGGGGAGTTGTTGGCACAAGGCAAAGCGAATTTGCAGGCACCATGGCTGGCGCTCACCGGTTTCTTTGTGATCGCACTGATGCTGAGTTTGCTGATATTCATCGGGGAGGCGGTCCGCGATGCGTTCGACCCACGCAAACTTTTCGCTGGTGGCACAGCGCCCGAACCAGACGAATTGACGGCAACCACCGACACCGCCATACCGGCCTCGCAAAACCAGAAAACCAACGATGAGTGACAAGCTGCTCGAAATCAACAATCTGGGCGTACAGTTCCGACAGGCCGGCAGTACGGTCAACGCGGCAAGCAAGGTCTCGCTGCATGTCGGCGAGGGCGAGACCGTGGCACTGGTAGGTGAAAGCGGCTCCGGAAAGTCGGTCACGGCGTTATCCGTCCTGCAATTACTGCCCTATCCCGCCGCGGTGCACACCCCTGGCAGCTCGATCCGGTTTCGCGGCCATGAACTGGTCGGAGCCAGAGAACGCACGCTGCAACAGTTCAGGGGAAACCGGATTTCAATGATCTTCCAGGAGCCGATGACCTCGCTCAATCCACTGCACGTGGTTGGAAAGCAGATTAGTGAAATTCTGATTGTCCACAAAGGCATGTCGCGGCAGGCTGCGCGCGCACGTTCCCTTGAATTGCTGGAACTGGTGCATATTCCGCAAGCCGAACAACGGCTGGACTCCTACCCACATCAACTCTCGGGTGGGCAGCGCCAGCGCGTCATGATTGCCATGGCGCTCGCCAACGAGCCCGACCTGCTCATTGCCGATGAACCGACCACAGCAGTCGATGTCACGGTGCAGGCGCAACTTCTGAAATTGCTTGACGAGTTGCGCTCGCGCCTGAGCATGTCAATGTTGCTGATCACGCACGATCTTCGCGTCGTTCGCAAGATGGCCGACCGTGTCTACGTGATGTATCGCGGTGAAATCGTCGAGTCGGGCTCTGTCGAATCCGTTTTCAATGAACCACAGCACGCCTACACACGTCGACTACTCGCCGCTCAACCGAGCGGAAGTCCGGCAACGGTTAATGCGGATTCACCGATGATCATGCGCGGACGGAACATCAAGGTATGGTTTCCGGTCAAGCGCGGAGTCCTGAGGCGAACGGTAGATCACGTCAAGGCGGTCGACGGCATCAGTCTTGAGGTGCGCGAAGGCCAGACCGTAGGCGTCGTTGGGGAAAGTGGTTCGGGAAAGACAACGCTGGGCCTGGCGCTACTGCGCCTTGAACAGAGTCGAGGCAGCATCGAGTTTCGCGGCCAGGACATTCAACATCTGCGATCGAAACCGTTGCAACCGCTGCGCCGCGAAATGCAAATCGTTTTTCAGGACCCGTTCGGCAGCCTGAGTCCGCGCCTGTCGGTCGGGCAGATTGTCGGCGAAGGCATTGAGGTGCACCGGCTAGCCGAATCAGCAACTGAGCGCGAAGCATTGATCATCAATGCCCTAAGTGAAGTGGGCCTCGATCCAGACAGTCGCCACCGTTATCCACACGAATTTTCCGGCGGTCAGCGCCAGCGCATTGCTATTGCCCGCGCCATGGTGTTGAAGCCACGCTTTGTGGTGCTGGACGAACCGACTTCAGCTCTGGACATGTCAGTACAGGCACAAATTGTCGATCTCTTGCGCGAGCTACAGCATCGTCACCGGCTGGCGTATCTGTTTATCAGCCACGATCTCAGCGTCGTGCGCGCACTGAGTGACGAAGTGATTGTGATGCGCGACGGCAAGTTGGTCGAACATGGCCCGGCTCAGCAGATTTTCGACAACCCAAGGAATACCTATACCCGTGCCCTGATCTCGGCGGCGTTCGATATCGAACTGCCCGACGCAATTGAGGCGGGCGTCTAAGCCCGGGATCGCCTTCCCTTTTCTGGTAGCTCACGTCTGAACGAAGCGGTCTGACGAAAGACTGGCAAGGCTGCTAACTCGCGCACTGCGTCGCCCGCATGATACTGCCGGGAAATCTTGTGGCCAGTTCGACCAGTTTCGTTGACTCAGTCGGAGTAGGCGCACGGATCACCAGGGTTGTTTGCATCATCTGCTGCTCACGTCTGGCGATGTCGGCAGAGCGCACCCCTTTTGACTTGAGTTGCGCCAGATACTCGCGTGCGCCCTTTTCATCGCCGAAGGCACCAAGCGATATCGCGTATTGCCAGCGGCCTTTTTCGGCGATCGGGTCGAAATCGGTTACACCCAGTTCAATCAGTTCATCTGCCTTGGTTTGCATTCGCGCACGCGAGCGCTGCGGCGGCATATGGACCCACCAGTTCATCGTGATCTCTTCCTTGCGCGCGCCAATCCGGTCACCCAGATTGAGAGAGGACAGCGCGTCGCTCACGCGCCGCAGTGCCAGGTCGCCGAAGCTGCCCCACTCCAGGCACGCAGTGCGTTCTTCGACAGCCCGCTTCGGTGCCGGTGGCGGTTCGGCGACGATGCGAACCTTGTCTGCGTTCATCTGAAAATCAGCGATGTTGGCATCAGGGTGGGGGCGGGTGTGCTGAATGTAGGCATAGCCGCCAAGTGCCACGTTAAGCATCAGCAGAATTAGAACCACCCACTTCATGTCATGCGCCCGCTCGCATCAGGTCCGACCACCCCGTCACGCAGCCCCATTCGCTCATGACAGGGACTCCCGTCCAGCGGCCTCGCCGATACACACCAGCCCGCGCAGAACCAGTTTCTCGCTCAGCACAATCGCGTGTTTACAGACTGAAGATAAGGCAGATGCGGCCCCTCCGGTCGAGACGATCACTGTGTTCTCGTACCCTGCGATCCGCATCTCTTCAACCATGTGACTGATCGCGCTGCATGTTGCCCGGATCGCACCGGTCGTAATCGCGTCTTTTGTAGAATGCGGAAACGCGACCACCTCGCCGCGCTCTGGCCCGAGTCGCGCGGTTCGCGTCGCAAGCGAGGAATGCATCATGTCAATGCCCGGCAGTATCATGCCGCCAAGAAACGTCCCTGTGCCAGTTAACGCATCGATCGTTGTCGCAGTACCCATGCACACGACAACACAATTTCCGGATTGCAAGGAATGCGCCCCGATCAACGCCGCCCAGCGGTCAGGGCCAAGTTGCGCCGGATCATCGTAGCTGTTTGTAACGCCGCACTGAGCCTGCCGAGCCCGTGCCCACGAAGGAGCCAGACTCCAACGCTTGCAGCAGCGCCCGAGATATGCACCAATCGCTTCACCCGCTACGTTCGCAATGACCACCGAGTCGGGCGAATCAAGGGTCGCCCAGCGCGCTTCCAGACCTTCGAGCTCGTCGTGAGCACACCAGCCCTCAGTTACGAAGGACTCTCCTTCGTGCAGCGCCCATTTGACGCGACTATTGCCTGCGTCGACTGCCAGAATACGGGATGGTCGTGTCAAATGTCAGTTTCCCGAAGCATCGCAATTGCAGCGGCAATCTCATGGTTCGCCAAAACCAGACGATGCACTGATGAAAAGCGGTAATCAATCACCGGCTTGCAGTCCCAACCACGCGCAAGGACAGCTCACCGCCGTGGAACACCCGCTTGCCAGACACGGTTTCAAGCACCAGTGCGCCGTATTCATCGACCCCGACCACTCTTCCCTCCACTTGCTTTTCGCCACCCATTTCAAGGCGGACCATTTTATCGTGGTAAGCGTGCAATCGCTCCCACTCCGGTCGGAACGGGGCAAAGCCTTCACGAGAAAACAGTTCGAGCACGCCTTTAAGATCGATCAAAAGACGGGCCAGTAGTTCATTGCGCTCCACACCAAGACCAGCAGCCTCAAGATCTGACGCTGGCTGATCGATACGCTCTGCAACCGACCGGGATAATCGGAGATTAAGTCCAATGCCAATGACGGCGCTGACTTCGTTATCGCCAGTGTTACATGTCTCGATCAGTACCCCGCCGAGCTTGCGCTGCTGCCACAGCAAATCGTTGGGCCATTTGAGTTGGACGGACTGTAAATTGAACGCCTGAAGACTGCGAATCAGCGAAACGCCGACCGCAAGCGGCAAGCCGGACAACGCTCCAGAGCCACCGCTGAACACCCACAATAGCGAAAACGTCAAAGCGCCGCCCGGAGCAGAATACCAGCTTCGCTGGCGCCGGCCGCGTCCGGCGGTCTGCACTTCGGCAACGCGGACCAACCCGCCCGGTCCGCCTGTCCTGGCACGCGCCACGAGATCATCGTTGGTTGAGCCCGTCTGACTAACAGTCTCGACAGTAAACACGTCCGCATGCTCACCCAGAAGAGAATTGATCCTGGCTGCATCCAGGGCACGATACCCGGTCATCAACCTGCACCCGCTTTCGGCACGACCTCCGATTCAATGCCTATGGCTGTAAAATTGGTGAGCATCCAGGCCGCCTCCGCTCTGGAGATACCCGTTTCGTTCCGAACTTCGTCAAAAGTATGAAACCGGTTGTCCGAAAGAAAGCGCAAAAGCGAAAGCACGTCATCCGTCATATCTTGATATATATCTGCAATTCGCCACAGACTATACCCGAGACTGTCGCCAGTTCGAGCCCGCATGTTGACGCAGGTCAATGGCTCGAAACCGAAGCGGACCAAGATATTTTTCGATTGGCACGGTTATCTCAGCAATCAGACGAAAGGAATCGATCATGTACAAGCACATTCTGATACCCACGGACGGCTCGCCGGAGTCGCGCAAGGCAATTCGCCAGGGCATTGCACTCGCCAAGAAACTCGGAGCACGGGTGACAGGGTTTTATTCTCCGGAACAATACGAAGTGCTGGCCTATGGTGAATATTTCCCGCCCAACCTCATATCCCGGGGTGACTGGAACAAACGCAGCAAGCAAACTGCCGAAAAACATCTAGCGCCTATTGAGAAGGCAGCGACCGCCGCTGGCGTTCGATACCAGGGCTACTTCAAGGAGAGCATCGCGCCCTGGCAAGCGATAGTCGACGCGGCTCGCTCAAAAAAATGCGATCTGATTTTCATGGCGTCACATGGCCGGACCGGGATGACCGGGCTCATACTTGGCAGCCAGGCGTCCAAGGTGCTTTCTCATTCCTCGATACCGGTGCTCGTTTTCAAGGCAGGAAAGAAAAAATAGGATCGCACAAGCAAGCCAGGGCCAATGACCACTGTTCGGGAGAGAAAGTGTCGCCATGTGGAGACAAACCACTGATTAATACGATATTTTTATCGGTGCAGGTATTAATCAGCTCGTTCAGCATCTATCATTCGCGCTTCGCCGGGGTCGTTATCGCCCCATGAGTGCAGTGTTTTTTGTTGAAACAGGAGTGAAAGATGCGAAAGTTGTTCTTGCTGATTGCCATTGGTGCCTCGCTCGCTTCGGGCGGCGCCCAGGCACAGTCGTCGCAGGGTCTGATGTTCGGTGGCAAAGCCGGATTTGCCAAACCCCATGGGTCGAATAACGATTCGGGATTCAATATTGCGGGCGTGCTCAGCAAGCAGATTCAGCCCAATGTGTACTGGGAGGCGGAACTCAGCCTCGGCATCATCGACGGAGAAGTCGGCAGAAACGACAACTGGAATATCAATTCCATTGCCGGCTACGGCGTCTACCGCACCAATGGTGACGTGCATCTCAAAGCGAAACTCGGCGTTTCCTACTGGGATGACGATTTCGACGATGACTTCAACCTGACCGCGGGAATCGGTCTGGGCATCCGCGCCGGCAGAGGGCTGATCGACGTCGAGTACACCCAGATCAATCCGGATACCGATTACATCACGGTCGGCTACATCATCCCGTTCTGAGCCCCTTGGCCAAAAAAAATCGCGCGGCCTGTTAAACCGCGCGATTCTCCTGTTGCTGCCGGCTGCGCCTGATCAGGTCAGCGTGCCGCCCTTGGTTTCGACATAGACTGCATATAGCGATGTCGAACCCGTCATGAACAAGCGGTTGCGCTTGGTGCCCCCGAAACAAAGGTTGGATACGATCTCCGGCATACGTATTTGCCCGATGCGGGTGCCATCCGGTGCAAAGCAATGTACACCGTCATAGCCGTCACCAACCCATCCCATGCCAGCCCAGACATTGCCGTCTTCATCACAACGAATTCCATCGGCAAAACCAATCTTGCCGTCCATTTCCATATTTGCAAATACACGCGGATTACGAAGCTTGCGGCTGCTGTCAACATCATAGACCCAGATCACGCTCTTTGCGTTCTTGTAATGCGACAGACCAGTATCCGCTACATAGACTTTCTTGAAATCTGGCGAGAAGCACAGGCCGTTAGGCTTGAAAGGTTCGTCGGCAACCTTGATCGCTTTACCAGCCTGATCGATCCGATAGACTGCCTCTTTCTGGATCGGCTGCGGCGAACCGGTATTAAGGCGCTCGCCCTCGTAATTCATCAGGCCACCATAGCCCGGATCGGTGAAGTACATCCAGCCGTCAGGGTGAACCATGCCATCGTTTGGCGCGTTGAAGCCCTTGCCATTATCAGCCTTGTCGGCCATTACGGTCATCGAGCCGTCGTACTCGTACCGCACAACGCGGCGATTGCCGTGTTCGAAGGCGATCTGCCGGCCATAATGGTCAAACGTGTTGCCGTTTGAATTACCCGACGGATACCGGAACTGACGCGACACGTGCCCGTCTTCCTCAATCCAGCGTAACTGCTCGTTCGCAGGAATGTCACTCCAGATGAGGTAGCGCCCGACACCGTTCCACGCCGGCCCTTCGGCCCATAGCGTGCCCCGATACAAACGCAGGATCGGCGTATTGCCGAGTTTGTATTTGAAACGCTTGTCGTGAACGATCACATCCGGGTTCGGGTAACGGGCGATCGGGCCGTCGGCATCATATTTGTCAATGAAGTTACGCGCGAAGGCTTGCGGTGCCATTGCCGTCAGTGCAGCAATTCCGGTTGCCTTGCGCAGGAAACTGCGCCGTGTTGATTCATCGTGTTGCTTTTCGCTCGGCTTGGACAAGTCGACGAATTCGTGCTCCTGAATGCGTGCCATTCGTTCCTCCGTTATAGGGTTAAGCTGACTCAGCGGTCAGTTACTCTTCTTCTTGATTACGCGCCGACATCTCCCGACAACAACAATGTCGAAATTACATTGCGCTACTGACATCCAACCCGCCAACTTTGACGCGACACATACAGACCGCCATGGATTTCAATACGATTGAATGCATGGCCGCGTACACCTTGCAAATCGGCGCTGTGCGCAGCAAGTCACCGGTTCTGGAACGTTCGCGTCGCGGCCAGGAAATGAAGACACCCCCCCCGGTAGCCCCTCTGCTGCCCACCAATTCATTCTGCACCCGCTTGGAGCAGCGTGCAACCAAGGCTGCGAGATTTCGTAGTTTGCACCCGGCCCTGCCACGCGCTATCTTCGCAGTGTAGATGGCAGCAGGAGGTCGTGATGAAATTTGTCAGTCAATTACTGGGGCATCACTTGCAGCGATATCCCCTGATGCAGATTGAGGACTTGTACAAGCTCTTGCAGCAGTCTGCGCTCGGCGCCGGGCACGCCCTGGACGATGTAGATGTATTGCGGCAACACTTCAATTCAGAAATAACCTCGATGGGTAACGGACCCGAAGAACCCGTGGCCGATACGATTTCACCCGATGGGAGACTGGCTCGCGTTCATTTGCGTGCCTATAGCGAAGCGGGACACAAGAACGACGCACTGTTCGATGCATTTGTTCAAACCGCACGGGAATATCCGCCCTCGCCTGAGAAGCTGGCCAAATTCTGCGGCTGTGTTGCCGATCTGGCCGGCGCCGGGGGTATCGCATTTGATCAATCGGAGGTAGCCCGTTACTTCGAGAACATCGCTCGCGACAAATATCCTGTCGTCAGACACTCGGCGACCTTTCGCAACACTTACAGACCCGCATACCGGGTTGTCTGTCTCGACTTTCTGCCCGCAGTCGAACCGGCAAGTCCTTCATGACAAAATTTCTGACGGGAATCAATAAATGAAACACACCAAGTGCGATGCGATGCCGGTGCGGGACGTGCAGGCATTCCCGATTTCCTTTCCGGTCGATCCCAAAGACAGTGTGATCCTTGGGGTCGGGCGCACAATCAAGCGTGATGCCGTCATTATCAAAGTGACCACTGAAGACGGTGTCATCGGCTGGGGTGAGGCCCACCATGGTCGCTGCCCGGGTGCAGTAGCACATATCGCCAATACAACCCTCAAGACTCTGGTCGTTGGTTTCGATGCGCATGACGTCAATGGCATCTGGGAACGAATGTACCAGCGGCAGCTCGCCAGCCACGGGATGGGCGCCGGCGCCTGCCTTGCGATCTCCGGCATCGACATGGCGTTATGGGATATCCGTGCCAAAACCCTTGGCATGCCGCTTTACCGGCTTTTAGGAGGAGCTTCGAAGCCAATCCCCGCTTACGCGGGCGGTGTTTCGCTCGGTTACCAGGAGCCGCAATCACTACTTGATGAGGCTCGGGTACACGTCGAAAACGGTTATCGAGCACTCAAGCTGCGCATCGGCGACACGGTACGAAACGACTTGCTGCGGGTGGCCGCAGTGCGCAAGGAATTTGGTGATGATCTGGACATCCTCACCGATGCAAACACCGCTTACACGCTGAACGATGCGCGCGCCGCCATGCCCGCTCTCGATGCACAAGGTGTCGGCTGGCTCGAGGAGCCGTTTCCAGCGCACGATCACCGGAGTTATCGCGAGGCGCGCAACTATGGCCGTTTGCCACTTGCGGCAGGCGAGAATCATTACACCCGCTTCGAATTCGACCGTCTCATAGAGGACGGCAGCATAACGATACTGCAGCCCGACCTCTCCAAGACCGGTGGCATCACCGAAGCACTGCGGGTGGCTGCTCTGGCGTCGACATGGAACTTGCCGATTCACCCTCACACTTCGATGACAGCACTTAACATGGCGGCATCAGTGCATTTTCTGGCGGCAATCGGGAATGGCGGCTACTTCGAAGCAGACGTATCGCGCAACAATCTTTTCCGCGACACAATGGTCGATCAGGCACCGTTCATCGTAAGCAGTGACGGCTACACCCGCCCGCTTGAAGCCCCCGGCATCGGGCTTGAGGTCGACGAACAATTTCTTGTTGCACATCCGGTCATAGAAGGCCCGGCTTATGTCTAGCTGCCCATCATGGCTGGCCGGGTAGAGAAACGGCGCGAAGCCTACCGTCCTTCGGGTTATAGCCAAACAGATGCTCGGCGTCATTCGCCAAAAACGAGATTGGGCACATGCGCTGATTCATCTGTTGCTCCAGACGCGGGCATACACCCCAGCCATTCTGGCTGCTAATGCTGAATGTGCCACGACCGATGCGCCCGGCCGGTGGCCTTGCTGAGGATGACACTGCCGTCAGCTCCGTATTCCACACGGCAGATCTTCCCGTTGGCATCTTGCTCCAGATGCATTCCGGAAAATGCTCTATTCAGGGCGGGCACATCAAGGCACTGCAGGCCGCGCGCTGCGCCCGCATCCGCGGGTGCGGGCGGGAACTCCGGGGCCGTCCATGCCGACGTGGCAGCAAAGACCAGCACGTACAATACATTTTTCAGGCGGGACACAATCCATACCTCCGGTGACCAACGGATGGACGCCGTCTTAACGCATACGTTTGTCACGAAAATGCGCCGTCTGCTGGCATCCTTCAAGAGGTGGGCGATGCATCATTCGGAGTCATTATCTGCAGCGGGATAAGCCATGAATACGATTTTGAGCACAAGCCAGCGAGAGCAAACGTTGCTCGTTACGCTGAATCGCCCGGAGTCTTTCAACGCAATTAACAGCGAACTGCGAACGCTGTTAATCAATGAACTGGAACGGGCCAACAGCGACGACTCGGTGCGCGCCCTTATTATCACCGGGGCCGGCGACAAGGCATTCTGCTCCGGTCAGGATCTTGGTGAGACGTCTCGTTACGACGCGGACGACGTGGAAGCCTGGCTCAGTTCGAACCACGCAATGTATCGCGCGGTACGCGCTTTGGACAAACCGGCGGTCGCCGCATTTAACGGCGTCGCCGCGGGAGCGGGCTTCCAGATTGGTCTTTGCTGCGATTTTCGCGTCGGCTTTGCCGAGATGAAGATTGGCCAGCCGGAAATCAAGGCCGGCCTGGCATCGGTCGTAGGCAGCACGTTAATGACGCAACACCTGGGAATCGCGCACAACATCGAACTTTCCCTCACGGGCGATCTGATCAACGGGCAACGCGCTTACGAAATGGGATTGCTGAACAGGTTGGTTTCCCAAGACTTGGTGCTTGACACTGCTTTTGAGCTGGCAAGCCGCCTTGGAAAGCTTGCGCCCACGGCCATGCGCCTAACCAAACAACGATTTCGCGCACTGACGGAAGAATCGTTCGAGTCCGCACTGCCGGTCGCGATCGCATTGCAGAAGCAGGCTTATGCCAGCGGTGAACCGCAAGCCGCGATGCAACGATTCCTGGCGCGCAGCAAACGAAAGTAAGGTCCGCCTGAGTCCCGTATTCTACGGCTCCCGTCCGACCATCGTTCCGTTCCGTTTCGCCCGGTCGCGTGGCCTCGCAGCGCCTGGAAGCCCTCCTTCCGTCACCGATCTGCTCGCAAGTAGAGTAAGCGGGAGTAAAATGATTGCCTGCCGCGGCCCGGATGGGACCGCTTTTTTTGTCTGAATCTGGCGATCAAACGTGAACAGCAAGGCAAAACAACCCGCTTCCAGCAGCAATTTTTTGCGATCGATCATCGAATCGGATCTCGGTGCCGGCACCTATGCATCGAGAACCTGGGGTGGCAAACCGGGACCGGCCAGCGCCCACCAGGGCGCGCCCGCTGACCCGGCAAGGATACGCACGCGCTTCCCGCCGGAACCGAACGGCTACCTGCATTTTGGCCACGCCAAATCTATCTGCCTGAATTTTGGACTGGCGCGAGATTACGACGGTATCTGCCATCTGCGCTTTGACGATACCAATCCGGTCACCGAAGATACCGAGTATGTCGACGCCATTATTGACACCGTCAAGTGGTTGGGATTTGACTGGCAGGAGAATCTTTACTTTGCCTCCAATTACTTCGATGAGCTCTATCGATATGCAGAGCTGTTCATTGAACATGGGCACGCCTATGTTGATTCGCTGACGCCGGACCAGATACGCGAATACCGTGGCACCTTGACTGAAGCCGGGCGCAACAGTCCTGACCGTGAGCGTCCACCTGCCGAAAGCCTGGGATTGTTCCGCGAAATGCGTGACGGCAAACATCCCGATGGCAGCCTGTCGCTGCGCCTCAAGATCGACATGGCATCACCCAACATCAATCTGCGCGATCCGGTCATCTACCGGGTGCGGCATGCACATCACCATCGAAGTGGCGACAAATGGCGCGTCTACCCGATGTACGACTACTCGCATTGCATATCCGATGCGCTTGAGAACATTACGCATTCGATCTGCACCCTCGAGTTCGAAGATCATCGGTCTTTGTACGACTGGATCCTGGAGAAACTTGTTGAATTCGGCGTCCTCAAGAATCCGCTGCCGCACCAATACGAGTTCTCCCGGCTCAATCTCAGTTATGTGGTCTTGTCCAAACGCAAGCTGATCCAGTTGATAAACGAGAAACACGTTGACGGTTGGGATGACCCGCGCATGCCAACCCTGGTTGGTGCACGCCGGCGCGGTTACGTGCCAGAAGGTTTCCGTCTGTTCGCAGAGCGAATAGGCGTATCCAAGGCGGACTCATGGATAGATTACTCAATCCTGGAAGATTGCATGCGCGAGGTACTGAACGAATCGGCGCCTCGCCGCGTTGCCGTGCTCGATCCGCTTAAACTGATTATCGACAACTATCCTGCCGATCAAAACGAGACCACCGAATCACCCAATCACCCCCAGAAAGCCGAATGGGGCACGCGTAATAGACCGTTCTCCGGCGAACTGTGGATCGAGCGCAGTGATTTTGTGGAAACACCGCCGAAAGGTTACTTCCGCCTGTTTCCCGGAAATACGGTTCGCCTTCGTCATGGTTACGTGGTCAAGTGCACCGGCTGCGACAAGGATGAGAGCGGCAAAGTGACCGCGGTCCATTGTGAGTATTTTCCAGATTCAAAATCGGGAACGCCGGGCGCCGACAATCATAAGGTGAAGGGAAACATTCACTGGCTTTGCGCGAAGAGCGCCGGCGAAGCACGGGTGCACCTGTATGACCGCCTGTTTCGCGTTGAACATCCGGGTCGCGACCACGACTTCCTGGAAGATCTCAACCCGCAATCCCGAACTACGATTAGCGCCCGGATTGAACCTTGCCTTGGCCAAGTCGAAATCGGCGAGTCTTTTCAATTCGAGAGGCACGGTTACTTCACTCTCGATGTTGACGGCGCCAGTGGTGCATTGCCGGTGTTTAACCGAACTGTGACGCTACGCGACAGTTGGGGGCAGCAGAAGAAAAAATAGATCTCAGGTGTTTTCCTCCGCAATGCGGATTAACCGCTTGCCAAGATTCTCGCCCCGGTACAGCCCGGCAATGGAGCCGGGAGCGTGCTCCAGACCATCCAGGATATCTTCGCGGTAGCGGACCTTGCCACTGCGAATCCACTCGACGAGCTTTGCCCGGGCTTCGTCATAACGGTGCGCATAGTCAAATACCACGAAACCTTGCATGCGGGCCCGCTTGACAAGGAGATGGCGCTCGACACGCGGTCCCTGCGGGATTGGGTCCCAGTTCGGCACGGATGCCGTCCCGCAAATCACCACGCGCGCACCGATATTGAGATGTTTGAGCACCGCGTCAGAAACGGGACCGGCGGTGTT
>DATKYN010000123.1:0-10127 GCA_035528435.1 Burkholderiales bacterium | reverse complement strand
CCCATACCCTGCCCCGGGCTTCGAGCCCACGGCATCAGGGGAAAATGCGCTTGAACTGGTGGGCTGCGTGAAACGCTTCGACCCAGCGCTGGCTGCGTTCGACTGCCTTTGCCAGGGACGTACCGGAGCATGTCGCTTACTCTCGCCCCCCCTATTGCTCAGGCACGAGGCCAGCTGCCCGCGAACGGTTGCCGAAGTGCCCGCTCGACCATCTCCAGGTGATCCTGTCCGTAGAACATGTCGCCGTCCACGAAATAAGTCGGCGAGCCGAACACCGACCGTTCGATGGCCTCGCGGGTGTTGGCTTCATAGATTGCCAGAGTGTCGGCAGAACGTGCGGTGTTCATCAGCGCTGCCGCATCCAGCCCAACACCGCGTATCAAGCGGTCCAGCGTCTCTTCATCAGCCAGATCAGCATCGTCGCGCCAGTGCGCTTGCAACATCACGTGCGCCAACGCGTCCGCCCCGGCACCACGCGCACCCGCGGCGATGACAAGACAGTTGGCGATGGTCATGTCGTTCCAGTGATGGGTGGGCATACCGGCAACCACCGGCGCGTCCCGGTACTCGGCCCAGCGCTCGATTTCCCGGCCGAAGTAATAGGCTCGATGGTTGTCCGGTCTCGACCGGGTAGCGGTGGAACCAACGCCTGCGACCCCCTTGTTCCAATCGTATGGCTTGTGCACAACGACGCGATTCGTTTCAGCGGCGATCGCCATGAAGCGGGCAGAACCGAGGTAAGCGTACGCCGAGTGGGCAGAGTAGAAGTATTCAATTTCACGCATGACGAGGATGACCGTTGTTGGCAACCTAGAAATTGTAGTCCAGGTAACCGTGGCGCCACGTAGTCAGCAGCAGCACCGTCATCTGCGGCGCGTGCGCAACCGGCGTCCATGCCGTGCGCGACTCTCGCGTCAGTCTGGCTCGCCATATCTCTCGTTCCTGCAGCGAAATCCTGCACCGACTTGACCAATGTCCACCATCGGGTTGGCACTGTCGCGACAGCATTGCTGATTTAAAGTGTCCGTTAAACTGGCGGAGGTTCGGCCTGACACCATCTGTTGTGTTTCCATCACAAGATTCGCGGTGAAATCGATCAGCCCCCGACTCATCTAATGTAGCCACTCGTCAGTCAATACCCTCGCCTAAACACCCTCATATTTGACTTCGATCTTTGTTTCCTGGCCATCGGCGTCTTCGCCCAGGAACTCATAGATAATCACGTCAGTGCCCTGATCACTTAGACCAAGTGTTCCTGTCTTAAGACTTAGTTAAGGAAAGAAATGTAGTCTCATGTTGGCTTTCAGGTGAAAGCGCGTGCGTGGGCCCGGGGAAATGCAGCAGCTATCAACAAAACAATCAGAAAAGGGCGGCAACCCGAAACAGGATCCGCAGTATTTCGAAACCGTAATTATCGGCACCGGTTTCTCAGGGTTGCTGGCGGCTATCGGTTTGCAAAAGAAGAGTTTTAATGAATTTGTCCTGCTAGAAAGAAGCGCAAACATCGGTGGCACCTGGCGCGATAATTCGTATCCCGGAGCCGAGGTGGACGTTCCAACCGGGTTGTATTCCATTTCCTTTATTCCTTATCCATTCAAGAAAAAATACGCCCCGCAAAGTGAGTTGCTCGAATACACGAACCACATCATCGAAAAATTCGGGCTCAGAAAACACACAAGAACAAACCAGAACGTCACCCGGCTGACATACGATGACAGCAAATGTCTGTGGGATGTTGAAACGGCGTCCGGCAAACGTTATCGCGCGCGCTTTGTGATTGACACCAGCGGTGTGCTGGCCAATCCGCATCTTCCTGAAATCGAAGGAGCAGAATCGTTTCAGGGTGCACAATTCCATACCGCACGCTGGGATCACACTGTGCCGTATGCAGGCAAGCGTGTTGGTGTGATTGGTTCGGGATGTTCGGCGGCCCAGGTGGTTCCAGCCATTGCCGGCCAGGTTGACAGGCTAACCCTGTTCATGGGGAAGCCCCAGTGGATCATTCCGCGTTCAGACAGGAATTACAGCCCCACAGAGCGCTATTTGATGAACCTGCCGGGAATACGCCATATCAACCGTTTTATTATTTTTGCTTATCACGAGATTAGATTTGCCGCGTTTCGCCGTTATCCGTTTACCGCAACACTCAGTAAATTCGTTAAAACACTTTATGCACGAAACCTGAAAAAGAATCTCGAAAAATATATCGATGACGCCGACTTGCGTCGGCACATGATGCCTGATTATGAATTGGGTTGCCGGCGCGTCATACCGACCAACAAATACCTTCCCGCACTAGCCCGAGACAATGTCGATGTTGATATCAGTGGCATCGAGAAAATAACCGCCAGCGGTATTCGCACCAAATCGGGTAAGGACATACCGCTCGACATCATTGTTTACGCGACCGGATTTTATGCTTATTCAGACATGCAACGGGCACTCTCGTTCCAGGTGTATGGCCGCAATGGTCGCAACCTGAACAATGAATGGGAAACCGAGGCGGTCTCCTACAAGGGCATCACCGTTTCAGGCTACCCCAACTATTTCAAGGTAAACGGTCCCAACACCGGCACCGGCCATAGCTCACAGATATCGTATATGGAGGCAATGGTTAACTATACGGTGAAAGCCATTTGTGCCGTTAAACGCGACCAGAGCCTCAAGGCCATCGACGTAAAAAGCGATGTGCAAAACGCATACGTTGCCAATATGAGAAAAACCATGCAATTGACGGTTTGGCAAACCGGTGGGTGCAGCGCTTTTTATCGAAAAAACATGACCGATGAAGTCACCAGCCTGTCACCGGAATCAGTAGTCAATTTCATCTTTACACGCAAATGGTTCCACTTGAGCGATCACAATTTACTGAGGTGAACGGTTCGCTCAGGCCCAACGCCCAACGGCAACCCAACGAACCCAACGGGGTCAAACGAACCCAACGGGGTCAGGTCAACCCAACGGGGTCAGGTCTAGGATCATAGTATTGCACTTATCCACTACCCCTAACCCAACGGGGTCAGGTCTAGGATCATAGTATTGCACTTATCCACTACCCCTCACGATCCCGCCCACCGTTGTGAAATGCAAGCCGAAATGCTCGGCGATTTGCTGGTACGAGTAGGCGCCTGTGGCGTGCGCCTGCATGATGGCGCTGTTGCGATCCGGCGCGCGCTTCGCGATTTGTGCCAACGTGGGCGCAGGCGCTCGTCGGTGGGCCTTGGGTATTTGGACGTCCCGGCGTTGAGCCTTGTCGATGCGTGTCTGCATCTTCTCGACGAATCTGTCGTTGCCAAGAAATATCTGTCCTTTCAGATCCCCCCACGGCGAGGCCGCCTTGATGCCCTCGACCACGAATTTCGCATAACGTGCCTGTGCCACCGTTCGGCGCTTGGCAAACAATGCCAACAATCCATCCACGGCAAGGAAGGCCGGTGCCCGCACCTGCCCCATGCTGGCGCGGCAGCTACTCCACATCCACTTGTCCGGTCGCTTGACCATGCCCGCGCGCACCGGGTTGAGCACGACGTAGCGGGCCAGCTCCAGTAGATAGGCGTCGCTGTCCACCAGAATGGCTTTGAATCGTCCCTGAAACAGATGGCCCACGCGGTCATGGCGACGGTTGTTCGCTTGGGTATACACCCCGTTTAGCTGGCGCATGCCTTTGGACAGGTTGGCATCCGGCGTCTGGATGAGCAGGTGGTAGTGGTTGTCCATCAGGCACCATGCGTAGCACAGCCAGTTGAACTGCTCGACCACCTGGGCAAGGGTGTCCACAAACCCCTGCCGATCGACATCGTCGTCGACGATGTCTTCGCGCCGGTCACCGCGCGCGGTAACGTGATAGAGCGCGTTTGGGAATTCGATGCGGACAGGACGGGACATGCGCGCAAGGATAGCACGCAAATACTACGATCCTAGACCTGACCCCTTTTTCCCGTACGGCTCAGTCCGACCCCCTGATTTCATTAGATGATGTGTTCTTCATTTGCAACCGGCACGCAACGAAGTCATCCGTAAGCCATCCGTAAGTTCGCAGGTGCTAACGTCATCAAATGCAGAAACATGTTGTGCCAAGCGTAAATCTTTATGGCTCGACTGCTCCGTAGTGTGTGCAGGCAAAAGGCAAGTCCTGAGCCGTTACATGCTGATCGTTCATTGATGTGCAACGCACCAGAAAGGAAGAGCCATGATTAATTCTGTTTTTAGAGCGCTACTCGTTTTGTCGCTGGGATTCGTGATTTCGATCGCTTTTGCCGCCAGTGCTCAAGCTCAGTTGGCGAAGCGAGGGACATATTCCGGAGAGTTTGGCTGGCACAGTCAGGGGGAGACTGTGGCGTTGCCTGATGAGGGCAACAGCTATTGGATGGGGCAATTTAATGGTGTTTTCTTCAATCACTCCGGTTCGGGTTTTCTACATTCTGCCTCAGTAATCTGTCCGGCCGCGGGTTCAGTTCTCGAAGCCGGTAACTTCTACGGGGGTCAGTGTATTGTTACCGATCAAGACGGGGACAAACTCGTCTTGACCTGGACATGTTCCTTCGATGCCACAGGCAAGTGTGCCGGCATGGCTAAGTGGATGCACGGAACGGGCAAATACACCGGCATCAGTGGGGGACATACTTTTGTGGCTTTTATGATTCACAAGGGGCCTCAGGGACATGCCACTTGGAAAGGCGAGTGGCGGCTACCGTAGCGGTAAGTTGCCCTTTCCGTTACATCATCAGCAGCAGCGTCAACGAGGTAGTCTACGACAGCCCTGCGCCAAACGTGGTTCGCACCTACCTCAGTCAGCGAAAAGACCGCCGTCCCAGCCAGGATGCGCCCTGAGTGCAGGGTCGGCGGCTTCTTCGTTGCTTAAAGGGTCGGTGTGCCGCCAAGTGGCGGCGCCGTTTTGTTTGCGGAACCCTTCTCGCAGCGGTGCCGCGTCAAGGACGCGCCGCACTGCTTACCCGCTGCTGCCACAAACAGCTCTGTCGATTAACTCACCTACCGCGTGCCGCTAGTTCATATACGGCGCAACCGGCAGCACCGGCGCGTTGGCGAAGTGCTCGGGCACCTCTCCGGTCAACGTTTCCAGAAAGGCGACGATGTCCGATACGTCGTCCGCGCCGAGGTCACGACCCAGCTGCAGTTTCGCCATGATCCGTACCGCTTCCGGCAGCGTCGCTACCGAGCCGTCGTGGAAGTACGGTGGCGTCACCGCGACGTTGCGCAGTTGCTGCACCTTGAACATGAAGGCGTCCGCTTCGTCCTTTGTATCGTGGAAGCGGCCTTTGTCACGGCCTTTGAGCAGATCCTTTTCGGTGCTTCCGGTAAGCTCCCAATAGTTCTGTGTGATGCCGAATTTCTGGAACATCTGCCCGCCAACCAGCACGCCGCTGTGGCAGCCCACACACCCATAGCTTATGAATTTTTCAAGCCCGTGTTTGGCGTCCGGGCCGATCGCCGAAGTGTCGCCGTTGAGGTAATCGTCAAACGGTGCCGGCGTCAGCAAGGTGCGCTCATAGGCGCCGATCGCCAGACCCCAGTTATCCGCCGTCACCGGTTCGGCTTCGCCGGGGAAGGCTTTTTCGAACATCGGCCGGTAGCCGGGAATGGCGCGCAACCTTTGTTCCGCTTCGGCCAGATCGACGTTGCCGTAAGCCAGCCCTGAAGGCAGTGCCTTGACCGCCTGCTCCTCGACGTCAACCCGATTGCCGCCATAGTGCTGCGCGAATTGCAGGGCCGTATTGAACACGGTGGGAACATTGCGGGGGATCCGCTTGCCCTGATTGCCAACTGACTCGGCGAGTGCATCGGTACCGTAGAACATTGGCTGGTGACACTGCGCGCAGCTTTGTTTCCCGTCAGAGGAAACCCGCGTTTCGAAAAACAGCGCGTGTCCCAACTCTACACGTGCAGACGTGACCGGGCGATCCGGCGTTGCTGCAGTCTCTGGTAACGGTTTGAAGACGGCCTGTGCGCGCGCCAACAAGTCAGCTTCGCCGTCGTCGGCCGCAACGATTGACGACACCACAAGTACCGCGATTGCCAACACGGCAAAACTAAACAGACTCAAATGGTTTGGTTTGGACATACCTAATTTCCTTATTCCAGAAAAAGTGGATCTGAATTGTGCAGCTGTCAGTCTTGCGGTGACGTCCCGGCGCGCCAAGCGCGCTCGGCATCGTCCCACGCTGCCAACGGTTGCAGGTCCGGCACCCAGGCGAGCCCGGTTTTGGCGTCAGACGAGCGCGCCTCCGGGGAGACGACGACATCGAGCAAAGCCGGACGATTTGCCATCGCGCGCTCGATGGCGCCCTTCAGTTCTTCAGCCTTCTCCACCCGCTCGGCGTGCATGCCAAACCCGCGCGCCATTTGCGCGTAGTCCGCGACCTGCAGGTGGGTGCCGACTACCTTGCCATGGGTGTCGGTCTGATCGTGCACCTCGATCTGCCACGCACCGTTGTTGGCGACGACGATCAGCACCGGCGCCTTGTGTCGCACGGCGGTGTCGATCTCCATTGCGTTGAATCCGAACGACCCATCGCCGGTGGCAACGACAACCTGCCGTCCGGGAAACGCGAGGCTGGCCGCAATACCGAACGGTGTGCCGACGCCGAGACAGCCAAACGAACCGGGATCGAGGTAAGCAGACGAAGCCAGCCCGACGCGGGCGAAGCTCAGAAAATCGCCGCCGTCTGCAATCACGACCGCGTCTTTTTCCATTTGCGACTGCAACTCGGCAAGTACACGGTTCGGGTGGATCCGGCCTTGACTGTCCGACGGCGCCGCTTTCATGCTGGTTTGCAGTTTCTGCACGCGCTCTTCGTGTTTCTTGCGCAGCCCCTCGGCCCAGGTACGATCGACCGCCGGTGCCCGATTGCCGGCCTTGTTTGTGATTGCGGAAAGCGCGGCCGCCGGCTGGGCGAACAGCTCCACCGCGCCGCGCCGATTGTCGCGAAGCTCCAGCGGCGTGTCGCCGATGCGCAGGAATTGTGCGTCGCCGAAAATTGCTGGCGAACCGTAGGCCAGCTGGAAATCCAGCCGGCGGCCCACGGTGACGACCACATCCGCGTCGCCCATCACCTTGCCGCGCATCGCGGCGACCACCGACGGATGCGAGTCCGCTACCAGACCCTTACTCTCGCCCGTGTCGAGATAGACCGCACCGAGACGGTCAAGAAACTCGGTGAGTTCCTTTCCTGCTCCGCGCGCGCCGCGGCCGCTGATGACCAGCGGCTTTTTTGCCGACCACAACAGCTCGACCGCTGCGGCGACATCATCGTCGTTCGGGCGCAATACCGGCCGCGCCTTTGGCCGAAAGTGCTCTTCCAGTTGCAGCGGTTTCGGCACGTCGGCGCGCAGCGTGTCGGTCGGAAAATCCATATAGACCGGCCCGGGTTCGCCACCTTGCCCGAACGCACGCGACACCGCCTCGTCGAGTTCCTGCAACAGCAGACCCGGTTCGCGCACGGTGCGCGCGTAGCGGGTAATCGACTTGACCAACTCGGTGTGGGAAATGTCCTGCAACGCGCCGCGGTTTTCCTGCGCGCGCGGCGGCACGCCGGACAGGATCAGCACCGGCGCGCGGGCGATGTGGGCATTGGCGATGCCGGTGATGGCATTGGTCAGCCCGGGCCCGCCGGTGACCATCGCCACGCCGAGCTTGCCCGTCAGTTCGGCGTGCGCGTGTGCCATGTACACGGCGGCACGCTCGTCACGCACGTCGACGATATCAATACCCTCGGCGTCGGCGCGCATCCACATCGGCATGATGTGGCCGCCGCACAGGGCGAAAATGCGGTCGACACCGCGCGCCTTTAGAAAACGGGCAATGACGCCCGCGGCAGAGTCTGGGGTAAGTGTTGCTGGAGGCATGATGTGTTTTTCCTGGTTTATTGGTGCGCAGCGGTTTTTTTCTGCTTCTTGCGCGGCCGCAAATCGATTGCGCCGGGTTGTTCACGCGGGTCCGTGTCCGGGGGGAAAATGTGGATCTTCTGCACCTTGGCCGAGGTGCCCATGGGCAGGCTGTCGACAAACAGTATCCAGCCCGGCGCCTTGAAGTAGGCCATGCGTTCGTAACACCACTCGAACAGCTCATTCGCAAATGTGGTGCGGGCATTTTCATCGGCAACGTCTTGCGCAGACTTGGCAATGACGCACGCCATCACCTCTTCTTCGCGCACCTCATCGGGTGCGGCGATCACGGCAACCTGCTTCACTTTGTCATGCGAGGTCACGCAGGCTTCGATCTCGGCGGCCGCGATGTTTTCGCCCGAGCGCCGGATGATGTTCTTCTTGCGATCAACGAAATACAGGGTTCCGGCCTCGTCGCGGACCACCGCGTCGCCAGTGTGAAACCAGCCATCGCGCCATGCTTCCTCGGTTGCTTCCGGGTTTTTTAGATAGCCGGAGAAGAAACCTTTGCGCGGCGTTTTCGCGTCGTGGCGAATCAGCATCTCGCCTGGCTCATTGGGCGGCAACTCCCGGCCCTGTTCGTCGGCCACGCGTACTTCGACCCAGGCATTGGCAGGTCCAAACGAGCGCGTGTGAATCGAGCGCGGCTCGATGCTGTCGCTGATCAACCGACCGGTCTCCGTCATCGCCCACATCTCGACCACAGGAAAGCCGAAACGCTTTTCAAACACCTCGTGCTGACTCGGCTCGATGCCGGCGCACAAGGAGAAGCGCACGCCATGTTCGCGTTCTTCCGGACAGGGCGGCAGCTTCAGCAGGATGTTGGGAATGATGCCCTGGAACTGTGCTGCGTTTGCGCGCGTAGCGATCAGATCTTTCCACCATGTGCTGGCGTGGAAGCGATCGGGGAAAATCAGGCAACCACCGATGAGAAGCAGTGCAGGAGTCGATACCGACAACGCATTGGCATGGTGCAGTGGTAGCGGGTTGTACAGTCGCGTTTCGCCTTCCCGGAATTCGAGACGCCCGCCGAGCGACAGATAGCAGGCGCCGAAACTGTGGAAGTACTCGTTGGTGAGAATGCAGCCTTTTGGTCGACCGGTGGTCCCCGAGGTATATAGCAGCGCAGCTTCTGTTTCCGGGCCCGGCGTACCCGCACCCGCCGGCGTGGCCGCTGCCGGCAGCGTGTCTGGAAAGTGCTCGAACGGAATCACCGGCAAGGCGGTGCCGATCTGGTCCGCGACGGCCTGCATGTCCGCCATGCGGCTGTCCACGCACAGCGCGAGGTTGGCTTCAGAGTGTTCCACGACGTAACGGATTTCGTCGATCCGGTAATCCGGGTTGATCGGGACGATGCCCGCGCCCAGCGCATTAAGCGCGTAGTAGTGAAAAAAGAACTCCGGTCGCTGGTCGAACAGGATTGCCACGCGGTGCCCGAATCCGACTCCGGCATTCGCGTAAACGCGCTTTTTCTCTTCGACCGCAGCCAGTGTTTCTTCCCACGTCACTTCCCAGCCGTCGGGGTGATAGGCGCGTCCCGCCATCGGCGGCACGGCGTAGGCCGGCCGGTTACCGAACTTGGCAGCCGTGCGCTGCAGGGATTCGTAAAGGGTTCCGTATTTCGAGGCGTCCATGGTTGCTGTTTCCATTACTTGACGAGTGATTCGCGAGCAAGGTTGCCGCGTCTGCCTGTACGCCGTACCGCTTTTTGCGCAACCGGCTCGACGGCTGGGCGATCGGCGAGGCGCTCGGTCAGGGTGTCCGAGGCCTGAAAGATATGTGCACGGGCTAGCCGTTCGGCCTCATCGGCGTCACCCTCGGCGACGGCTTTCAAAATATCTTCGTGCTGGTCCCAGATTTCGCCTGGCGTTTCGCCATGCAGCAGCACTTCGCCCATCACGCGACGCAAATAGCTCCAGTGCGGCAAGCTCGTCTCTGCCACCAGCGGGTTTTGTGACAGCCCGTAGAGAAAGAAGTGAAAATCCATGTCTGCTGCGATCATCTTCGCAATCGACCGGCTGGCGACTGCGTCGCGTCCGCGCGCAATGAATGCCGGGCCTTCCTTGCGCGCGGCTTCACTTCCGCGCTCGGCAGCCCTGCTGCTGGCGAGGCCGTCCAGCACGCCACGAACCTCGTAGATATTGCGCACGAACCCGGCTTCGAGAGGCGCGACCATCAGGCCGCGGCCCGGAGCATCACGCAAAATACCGTGGCTCTTGAGTAAC
>DATKYN010000122.1:0-10385 GCA_035528435.1 Burkholderiales bacterium | reverse complement strand
CGAACAGAATGGTTCTGGTGCGCATTCGATCGAGCGCGCACTTTTCATCGCGGCCGAATCCCGGGACGGCGATGCCGAGGCCTGCCGAGTGTCCTGTGACGAGATCAAGGCCAGTTGCAATGAGCGATGCGTGGGCGTGACCGCAGGATCCTGCTTCGCGCGATGCGCTGACGAACAAGAAGCGTGTCACCTCAGTTGTGGTGGCGAGAAAGGCTCCTGAGGCAGCACCGAAGGGCGCATCACCATAAGGAACAGACCACGGTTTTTCTTTCTCCGGCAGTTCCCGGGAATAGAAGTAAGAGGCGGCGGGTCCGGTTTTTCGATCCCGACGTTGTCAGTAGCCCGAAATATGACAATCTGCCTTCTTTTCCTGGCCCAATCCCCGCAACGCGGCGTGAATGGATTTAGCCCTCTTTTTGTTGCCTTTTCTTTTTCACGAGTTTGCGCCGCGCGACCGACCGAACCGGCGTGCGCCGGCGCATTGTTCGCCGGACACTGGAATGTGGTCGGATTGGGCGCCCCGTATATACTGCAGACACTGACGAATAAGGGATTAACTGAAGACAATGAAAGACAAACTGATTAGATGGTCATCCGAAATAAAGAAGCGCTGGGAAAGCGCCCCGGGATCGGGTGTATCGAAACGATGGTTCGCGCTGCCATTGTTCGTGATATTTGCCATTCTGTTGGTGCTTGGCTATTTCTGGAGTAGCGAACCTGGGCCATTTGACGTGGTTGCAGTTACTGCCGACATGGCACAGACAGACCAGTCAACCATCACTACCGGCAGTTACACGACCGCGGCCGTGATCCATACAGTCGAAACCCTGTTGAATAAACGCGGTGGTTATCTCAGCAACGACGTCACGCCACCATCGCTCTGGCTAGATAACATTCCTAACTGGGAATTCGGAGTGCTGGTGCAGGCGCGCGATATAACACGCTCGATGCGCAATGATTTCAGTCGTTCGCAGTCGCAGTCAACCGAGGACAAGGACCTGATTATTGCCGAGCCCCAATTGAATTTTAACCACGAGTCCTGGATCCTTCCCGCTACTGAAAACGTTTACCAGGAAGGTGTCGACGCGCTCTATAGCTACCTTGCACGCCTGCAAGACCCGAGTAATCAGGACGCGCAGTTTTATGCCCGTGCGGACAACCTGAAAGACTGGCTTAGCCAGGTTGAAAAGCGTCTCGGCAGTCTCTCGCAGCGTTTAAGTGCCAGTGTCGGAGCAACCCGTCATAACACCGATCTCGCCGGCGAGAGCGACGCGGTGCAGTCGACCGCGGCCAGTCGGGAATTGGCCGTAAAGACCCCCTGGTATGAAATCGACGACGTGTTTTACGAGGCGCGTGGTGCCTCATGGGCGCTCTTGCATTACCTCAAGGCGGTAGAGCTGGATTTTGAGCCAACCCTGAAAAAGAAAAATGCATTGGTCAGCTTGCGTCAGATCATCCGCGAGCTAGAAGGGACACAGCAGGCAATATGGAGCCCGATCATCATGAATGGAAGTGGTTTCGGACTGTTTGCCAATCATTCGCTGGTGATGGCATCTTATATTTCGCGCGCTAACGCAGCGGTAATCGATTTGCGTAGTTTGCTGGAACAGGGTTAAGCCAACTCCAACTCCAACCGCCAACGCTAAAGCAAACAAACGCTAAAGCGGGTCGGACCTCTGCTAACACCTGAATTGCAATAATTCAGGTGTCAGATTCGCTGTCCAAAGGGGCTTAGACTGACGTTTTCGTCCTTGAAACCGGCCTTCTAAGGAGCAAGAAACCTCGTGTTTACAAAGACCCCTCGCATTTTGATACCTGCTGTCAGGCCGGGCTTGTTTTTCGCGCTCTGCCTGGTTGGCGCTTTCGCAACACCTGTTGCCTTGTTAGCCGATACCGATGCCAAGTTGCGTCGCGCGGCAACCAATGATTCCGACTGGCTGACTTACAGCCATGGTTACGCGAACCAGCGTCACTCCGGCCTGGCGACGATTCATCGAGGAAACGTCGCGCGACTGGTGCCGAAGTGGATCTACCAGACGGGAGTGGATGGCACGTTTCAAACGAGCCCGATCGTACTCGACGGTGTCGTGTACCTGACCACACCGCGCAATCACATTGTGGCGCTCGATGGCGAGACCGGTTCCGTGCGTTGGAAATACTCGCACGTAATGCAGACCGACAAGCCCTGCTGCGGCACGCATAACCGTGGTCTGGCGATCGGCTACGGGCGCCTGTATCAAATCACTGCCGACGCGCGCCTTATCGCGGTGGATCGCGACACCGGTGAGGTTGTGTGGGACGTGCCGGTGCTGGACCCCGCGACGAGTGAAAGCGATGCACCGCAAAAAGTGCGCGACATGCAGACGCTGCCCAGGGAAGAAACCGCGAAGTGGACCAGCTTCATGGGCAACATGGCGCCGCTGGTGTACGAAGGCATGGTGATTGTCGGCACAACGGGGGCGGGGTACACAAGCGTTTTCGGTGCTGAAGAGGGCGACCTCGGCGCAAACATCGGGCGCTCTGGCACGCGGCGTGGTTTGCGCGCTTTTATTTCAGCCTACGAAGCAAACTCTGGCCGACTGATATGGCGTTGGTATTCGACGAAAGACAAAGACTGGGAAGGCGATTACGTCACGACGACGTCGATGGGCGATGTCATGGAACGCGACATCGCAACTGAAAAAGCCAACGCGGAGAAGTATCGTGATGCGTGGAGCCAAGGTGGCGGCTCGATTTATTCGTCGCCGGCGCTGGATGTTGATCGAGGGCTGCTGTTTTTTGGCACCGGTAATGCTGCGCCATACGCGGATCTGTACCGCCCGGGTGACAACCTGTACACCGCCTCGCTGATTGCGCTCGATATCAGAACCGGCGCTCTACGCTGGTATCACCAGATCACGCCGCACGACATCTGGGGCTACGATCTGGCGACGCCACCGGTGTTAATCGATGTGCCGCTGAACGGAAAATTGGTGCCCGGTATTGCCCAGGCCACCAAGTCCGGCTGGATGTACTTTTTTGATCGCGTTACCGGCGAAGTGATTCGCCGCTCCGAACCATTTGTACCGCAGTCGAATTTGTTCAAGCGTGCCAGGGACGCAACCGGCGTGACAGTGGCGCCCGGCGGTGGCGGGGGTGCGAACTGGCCGCCGGTTTCGTATAGCCCAGAAACAGGATGGGTATATGTAGCCGGAAGTCATTTCCCGAGTGTGTACAAGCTGGAGCGGGATGCGAATGGCAACGATGTCAATGTGCTGACATTTCCGAAGAACGCGGATAACTTTGGCACCGTGAGTGCGATCGATCCGGCCTCGGGAAAGATTATCTGGCAGGATCGCATGGGTAAACCGTTCAGCGGCGGCATTACCACGACGGCCGGCGGACTGTTGTTCATGGGCGAATCGGACGGGCATTTCACTGCGCGCGACACACGCACCGGCGAAACGCTGTGGCGATTCCAGACGGGGGCGGGCGTGAATGCGCCACCGGTGACCTACGCAATCGACGGAAAGCAATACGTTATTGTTGCGGCGGGCGGAAACAAATTCTTCAAGCTCCCACCGGGCAACGCGGTCATCGCTTTCAGTCTGTTCGATCCTGACGTCAAGTAGTGAAGCGCTCGGGACAGACGACGATTGAAATAGGAAACGAAGCCCTTTAACTCTTGAACCCAGGGGATGACGATCATGACGGCCACGGCTGGAGATTTCGGGATGATGGACGCGACCGCCATGGCCGCTCTGGTGCGTGAAGGCGAAGTCAGCGCGGTGGAATTGGTGGATGATGCGATCAGACGCTGCGAACAGGTTAATCCGGTACTGAACGCGGTGATCATCGACATGTTCGACCGGGCGCGCGAGGCGGCCAGACAACCGTTGAGCGATGGGCCGTTCGCCGGTGTGCCGTTTCTGATGAAGGACTTTGTTGCCGAGATTGCGGGTGTTCCGTTCACCGAAGGCAGTGCGTTTCTCGAGGGCTACGTCCCACACCAGGACAGTGAAACTTATCGTCGCTACACGAAAGCCGGTTTGATCACGATCGGCAAGACCAACTTGCCGGAGTTTGCGATTGGTGTGACAACGGAGCCGCGCTTGTTCGGTGCGACGCGCAATCCCTGGGACCCGGAACGCTCGACCGGCGGTTCCAGCGGCGGCTCCGGAGCGGCGGTGGCGGCGCGTGTCGTGCCGGCCGCGCATGGTAATGATGTCGCGGGTTCGATTCGAATTCCGGCTTCATGCTGTGGTTTGTTCGGGTTGAAGCCGACCCGGGGGCGAACTTCTCTGGCCCCGCTTTATGGCGACTTGTTTTCCGGCATGTTCGTCGAGCACGTACTGACCCGCTCGGTGCGTGATTCGGCAGCATTGCTGGATGTTTCGACGGGCCCCGCGACCGGTGAGCCTTACACTGCGCCGGCGCCGAGCCGGCCTTTTGCCGATGAGGTCGGTGCCAGGCCCGGCCGTTTGCGCATCGGGTTTTCGTGCGAAACCCCACTTGGCGATCCGCTCGATCCGGAATGCGAAAAGGCGGTCCGTGAAGCTGCGGCATTGTGCGAGTCACTGGGACATGACGTGTTCGAGGCGATGCCCGATTTTGCGGCCATGGAGCTTTGGCAGAAGTTCACCACGGTGCTTGCAGGTGGTGTGGCCTGGGCGTTGGCGGACTGGGAGCGCCGGCTCGGACGCACAATGAACGAACAGTCTTTCGAGCCATTCGTATGGGCATTCTCCGAGCGTGGCCGTGCATTGAGCGCGGCGGACTATTTGCTCGCAATCCAGGATGTACAGGTGCAGGTGCGCGCACTGAGCCGGTTTTTCGAAACGCATGACATGTGGCTGACAACCACCTTGGGCCAGCCGCCGTTGCCGTTGGGTACATTGACTTACGAAGGCGACCCGTTCGAACTGCGCCGGCGCATGGCAAAGTTTTCACCGTACACGTACATCAGCAACGCCAGCGGTCAGCCGGCAATGTCGGTGCCGTTGCACTGGACCGAGGATGATCTTCCCGTGGGCCTGCATTTCGTCGGTCGCTTTGGCGAGGAAGCTGCCTTGCTGCGCCTGGCAGCGCAGTTGGAAGAGGCCAGGCCGTGGGCTGGCCGAAGCCCCCAAATTTGCTCAACATCCTGACTGCGATTGTCCGGTTTGGCGGATTCATAAACAGGGTCGGCTCACCGGTGATTTGATTCGACCTGATCGCGTTTAATATTTTCACTCCAAACGCATTTTCCAGAGATGTGCATTGAATCCGGGTTGGCTCGAACCAAGGTCTGTTGCCATGACGGCATGACAAGGCGGGGCGAAACTGTGGCCTTTCCTTTGTTATCCGCTGCGCGATGCCGCGTCACCGGGTTTCACTCCGGATCATGATCGTCAGCCGGGTTCGCGGTGGAGCGCGCCGACCGCCATTCGCGGTGCTGTTTGACCCGATCAGCCGGGCAGTTTCCCGTGTTGCGCAGCTTGTTGCCGTGTTGCTCGAGGATAGGGATGACATCGAAACAGCCGTGCTGGATCGCCAGACCGATGTTGTCAAATTGGCCGGTGGCGGCCAGGTCGAATCCGGCCTCTGCCAGCGCCAGCAGGAATGCCGGTTCGTTGCTGGTGAGGGCATCCGCGACGAGAGGTGTAATGAGCTTGGCCTCGAGTTTTTTGACATCGATACCGCTCTGGAGCAACAGGCTCAACAGGCCCAGACGGGTCGCTCTTTCGTCGTTCGTCATGAACTTCGGGTTCCCTTCGGACCGGCGCACCGATTGGTTGAGCTTCTTGTTCCGGAGGACGACCTTGTTGAAACTCTCGCCCTCTGGTACGTGGATCGCATTGGCACCCGGATAGCCCTTCGCGTTGGCATAAGCGGCCGCAAGCGTTTCCCAGCCTTCCGCCTGGTGCATCCAGGTAAGCTGTGACGTCAGCACTTCGTGGACGGGGCTCGAGTGCGGATTGACGGCTTTGTTGACGTCGAATCCGGTGCCCAGCATTGCCTCGACACCCGGCCGGTCAAGATACGCGCAGTGAAAATTGAACAACAAGGCTTTTGCCCTGGCATCGGGATGCCCGTGCTCGACAGCGAGGTCGAACAGCGCACGTGAGCGACAAAGGACCGACAGCGTGGCTTCATTGATCGGGAATTTCACGCCTGTTGAGATGCAGGCATTGATGAAAACCTGCGCAAACTCGATGCCCCCGGTAGCAATGCACAGGTCCAGCGGCGAATTGCGCAGCAGGTCTTTCGCGGTGAGTTTAGCGCCACGCGCGATGAGTTGCCTGACCGCGTCGCCATTCTGGTAACGGCAGGCCTGGAGCAAAGGCGTGCGTTGCCAATAGTTGAGTGTGCCAGCGATCCGGGCGGACTGGGGTTCCGCCTCTTCGAAGCCCTTGTGGGACTCAAACTCGTACACCTTGCGCAGTTTCTTCTCCTGGTCTTTGGTGAGCAGTTCCGGCGCGTACTCGATTGCGTCCTCATTGCGCAGCAGCACTTCGATGACCGGCGCGTTGCCAACCTCGATGGCGACATTAAATGGTGATTGCCCATCGGCATCGGCAACACAGGGAGACGCCAGAGTGGCGAGCATGTCTAGCGCGCCCGGCGAGCCATTGCGGATCTGCTGGTTAAGTGCATCGATCTGTTCGATCATCGTACTTGCTCCACTATCCATCGAGTCGAGATTGTCAGGCGAACTGCGCGCCGCGGGATATCGACCGATTCTATACCGCGGACCGTGACAGCGAATCGGATACAGTCACAGCAACCCTGTGCAAACAACCCGGAGCAGACCTCGGTTTCTCGCTGTGACAGAATGACGCTCTCAAGAGCAACCGCGGGTTATCCCTGATTCTTCCATATGACTGATCAATCTTCGTCCATGCCGGGCGCATCGTCGACGACCGGCGCCGAGCGTCTTGAGGTGGAGAGACTTCGCCTGGAAAAGGCGCGCTATCGCGCAGATGTGCTGAAGTGGGTCATTGTCGCTGTGGGTGCGGTCATTTCGTTTGCCGTAATAGATTACGGGAAGCTTCAACTGGAACGGTTCCGGGCGACTTCCGAGAATCAGCGAGAGCTGCTGAAAGCGTATCTCAAAGCGACCGAGTCTCCCGAGCCAGAGGTATGGAAGCGTAAACTCAAACTTATCGTGAACTCGACGGATGATGAGAAAACGACGGCATGGGCGGGAGCGGAGCTTGAATATATCAATAACTTTGCCGCACTCGATGCACTTTACCGGGAGACCCTGAAGGTTGCCTCTCAACTGGTAGAGCCGAATCGAATGACGGCCCCTGACCGTGTACAAGCCCGGGCAAGGTTCAACCAGTTGTACTGGGCGGATCTCCCCTATGCGGGTGAAAGCGAGCAAGTGATCAGGGCAATGATAGGGTTTCGTAAACAACTGATCATTGCCGAAGATGCCGGTTCAGAGGTTGACGGCCGCAAGCATTGGGAGCAGTTGAATCGAAAACTGATCGAGTTATCCAGTGCGTTGCGGGCATCCACGCCACGCGATAAATAGGTACTCACGTACTAATAGAGGGCAGACTGAGTTGACCCGGTTTTCCCCTGATTCGATAACCGTGAGCACCGACACCGCAGTTGTATCTACAAATTCGTCAATTGCGCTCAATCAAGAATTCTTTCCTCCGACTTCGGAACGTTAAATCGATGAGTTCGACACCGCCGCTTGAGACCACTCAGCACTGGATAAACCAGTTCGCGACCGCACTGGATAATCACGATTACAAAGGCGCGAGCGAATTGTTCACGCCAACGGGTTGCTGGCGCGATCTCCTTGCGTTTAGCTGGAATATTCATACCGCCGAGGGGGCCGATCGGATCGAAAACATGTTGCGTGCAACGCTTAGCGACACACGTCCACGCAGTTGGGAGATTGTCGGCAAGCCGGAGGTATTGAATGGTGATGTCATTGCGTGGCTGGGTTTTCAAACTGCGGCCGGTGCAGGCAAGGGCCGCGTCGTGCTCCGGGATGGTCGTTGCAAAGTGCTTTTTACGGCGCTTCAGGCGTTGCACGGTCACGCGGAGAAAACCGCCGCAAATCGAAATCGAGAACGTGGCGTAGAACCCGGCGGGCAAAAACACCGTCAGTCATGGCTGGACCGAAAGCGTTCGGAAGAAGCGGCTTTGGGCATTACCGAACAGCCTTACTGCCTGATTATTGGCGGCGGCCAGGGCGGGCTGGGGCTGGCGGCGCGGTTAAAGCGCTTGAACGTGCCGACGATCGTTGTCGAGCAAAACCCGCGGGCAGGCGACTCATGGCGTAACCGCTATCGCACGCTGTGCCTGCACGATCCGGTGTGGTACGACCACATGCCCTACATTCCGTTTCCCGAGCACTGGCCGGTATTCAGCCCGAAAGACAAAATTGGCGACTGGCTGGAGATGTACGCCAAAGTCATGGAACTCAACTTTTGGGGTTCTACCCGTTGTATCGCTGCCCAGTACGATGAAGCGGCGAACCGGTGGGCGGTTCAGGTTGAGCGCGACGGCAAAGCCTTAACCTTGCATCCAGCCCAGTTGATACTCGCCACCGGCATGTCGGGTTTTCCAAAACTTCCGGATATTCCGGGAGCGGAATATTTTACTGGCGAGAGGATGCATTCGAGCCAGTATAGAAGTGGCGAGGCCTACGGCGGCAAACGTTGTGTCGTTGTCGGATCCAACACCTCTGCACACGATATCTGCGCGGACCTGTGGGAATCCGACGCGCATGTCACGATGGTGCAGCGTTCTCCGACAATTGTCGTTCGGTCGGAGACCATGTCCGAGATGTTCTGGGACAAGCTTTACTCCGAAGATGTCGTGGCTGGAGGCATGGACACCGACACGGCCGATCTCATTGCGGCCTCTACACCGTTCAAGTTAACGCCCGATCGCTTCGTTCTCGCTAACGAAAAGATTCGCCAGCAAGACCGCGATTTGTATGACGGGCTGGAGTCGATTGGCTTTCAATACGACTTCGGCGAGGACGGCACCGGCATCGGCGGTGCCTACCCACGGCGCGGGGGTGGCTATTACATTGAAGTCGGTGCGTCCGCGTTATTGATCGATGGCGAGATCGCTTTGAAAAGCCGCGCGAACATCGAGCGCCTCAGTGCAGATGGCGTCGTGTTCGATGACGGGTCGTTTTTACCCGCTGACCTGATTGTGTTCGCGACCGGCTACGGAAACATGAGTGAGTGGGCGCAGGCGCTGATTTCGTCAGAAGTCGCGCAACGCGTAGGGCGTTGCTGGGGGTTGGGTTCCGACACCAAGGGCGACCCCGGGCCGTGGGAAGGCGAACTGCGAAACATGTGGAAGCCAACGCATCAACCGGGCCTGTGGTTTCACGGCGGAAACCTGATGCAGTCGCGCTTCTATAGCCGTTATCTGGCGTTACAACTCAAAGCGCGTTTCGAAGGAATTGCGACGCCGGTGTACGGCATTCCGCCCGTTCACCATTTCAAGTAACGTCGTATCAAATAGGTTCGTATCGAATAGCATCGTATCGAATGGGCTCATCAACTCCGGACTGGCAACATGCCGGCACCCGGAACTTCACCGAAAGCGGGAATAGTCGGAGGCAGACCACGGCTATTCCTGTTTCGGTAGCCTCAACCTGGCGGAATCAGGTCTCGCAATCAGGGCGGTAGAGGCAGGCGGAGATGACCGGGCTATTCTCGCTTCGGTGCACTGCGTTGCTGCAAATACCCAAGATCTGCCTCCGAAAAATTCTGTCCCGGTACCACAATCCGGGCCGGCGCCGCCGCCGCGTTTACCGCGAAACAATTGCGGTGGTCGGCGCCTTCTAACGAATTGCGTTGTAGGCTTCCCGGTCAGTCCTCGCGGCTTGTGATCTCCAAAAGGTGGTAGCCAAACTGGGTCTGCACCGGTCCGTGAACCTTGCCGATCTCACCGCTGAACACGACTTTGTCAAACTCCGGCACCATCATGCCGGGACCGAATGAGCCAAGGTCGCCGCCCTGGGCGCTGGACGGACAGCTAGAGTGTTCGCGGGCGACATCGGCGAAATTCTCTCCGCCGGCAATTTTCTGCTTGAGGTCGTTACATTTTTCTTCGCTGTCGACGAGGATGTGGCGGGCGCTAGCCTTTGGCATTCGTATTTCCTTTGCAATAGTTAAGCCGCTGGTCTGTGCGATGGCCGGGAGAATAAGGCTCGATGCCATCGATACAGGCGGCGGACTGTTAATAAATGTCGAGGCGTAATGGTGGCATATTTGGATGAGTAATGCCCGCTTGTGGTCGAAAGGGTAATAGCGGGTAAATCATGGTTTCCCTCGTTGCGGTAGCCCCGAGAAAACAATCAGGCGCCGTTTGGCTTTTTCATTCGCCGTCTGGGCCTGTCCGGTCGAAGTGGAAAACGCGATTCTCGTGCATCCGAG
>DATKYN010000121.1:0-15675 GCA_035528435.1 Burkholderiales bacterium | reverse complement strand
AGGCAGATTCGTTACACGCCATCGCTTGGCAGTACGGAGTTGCGCGGCAAGCTGCGCGGCTGGTATCAGAGCCGTTACGGGGTTGATGTGCCGGAATCGCGCATCGCCGTGACCAGCGGTTCCTCTGCGGCCTTGCTTCTGACCATGGGCGTATTGCTGTCTCCCCGGGACGAGGTGATGATGGCTGACCCGAGTTACCCCTGCAATCGCCATTTTGTCAGGGCAATGGAAGGGCGCGCGCTGACGGTCGCGGTCGACGCCGATACCGGTTATCAGTTGACGGCCGAATTGATCGAGAAACACTGGTCGCCGCGCACCGTGGCGGTGATGGTTGCAACGCCATCCAATCCGACCGGAACCCTGATATCGCCGGACGAGTTGAAGAAAATACATGCGGTGGTTCAGAGCAAGGGCGGTGTGCTGATTGTCGATGAGATCTATCATGGGCTGACCTACGGATTCGACGCTCACTCGACGCTGGAGTTTGCTGACGACGTGTTCGTGATCAACAGTTTTTCGAAATATTTCTGCATGACCGGGTGGCGGCTTGGCTGGATGGTCGTGCCGCAGGCCTATGTTGCGCACGTCGAAAAGCTTGCGCAAAACCTCTACATTTCCAACTCGGACGTTGCGCAGCGGGCTGCGATGGCAGCGTTCGAACCGCAGACACTGGAGTTGCTGGAAGAAAACCGGGTGAAATTTCAGCAGCAACGCGATTATTTGTTGCCCGCCCTGCGGGAGCTGGGTTTCGATATCCCGGTTGAGCCGCAGGGCGCTTTCTATATTTACGCGAACTGCAGCCGGTTTACTGACGACAGTTTCGGTTTTTGCCGCGACTTGCTGGAAAAAGCGGGTGTCGCCGTCGCACCGGGTATCGATTTCGGGCAGCATCATGCTGAACAGCACGTGCGGTTTTCGTATCCGAAGCCGGTGCCGGTTCTGCAGGAAGGCGTGCGCCGGTTGCGCGAGTACGTCAAGACCTGATGCCGCCGTTACGGCGCAGCAAGCAAGAAGCGAAATCGACTTCCCGGTGAACTTCTCCCCGTGCAGTTTGCCTCACGTTGACTCCGGAGCAAATCAATGACTGACTTTATGCAAGGCATGTCCCGTCAAGCGGTGCGCGCGAACGGCATACGCATCAACGCCTGGACGGGTGGAGAGGGTCCGGCGCTGTTGCTGCTGCACGGTTACCCGCAGACCGGTCAGATGTGGCGAAAGATGACGCCGGCGCTGATCGAGCAGTTCAGTGTGGTTTGCCCCGACCTGCGTGGCTATGGGCACTCGGCCAAGCCGCGCGACGGATTCGACAAGCGAACGATGGCGCGCGACGTTGCGGAGCTGATGAGCGAGCTTGGCCACGAGCAGTACATGGTTGTCGGTCATGATCGCGGCGCGCGGGTCGCGCACCGTCTGGCGCTCGATCACGCGGCAGCTGTAATCCGGCTGGTGGTTCTCGACATCGTGCCCACGCACACGGTGTTTCGGGACACGGGCAAGGATCTCGCGGCAGCGTACTGGCACTGGTTTTTCTTTCAGGCGCCGGATCTTCCCGAAATCATGATCCAGAACAGTGCTGAGCCGTTTCTGCGCACCATGTTCAGTGCGCTCACCTGGCGACCCGATGCAATCGACGAGGCGATGTTTCAGGAATACCTGCGCGCCTTCACGCTGCCCGGAACCATTCGTTGCGGGTTGGAAGATTACCGCGCGGCAGCCACCGCCGACATCGCCGACGATGAAGCCGATCTGGACGTGAAGCTGGCATGTCCCGTGTACGCGATCTGGGGTGAATACGGGAAAATGCATACGCTGTTTGATGTTGTTGAAACGTGGCGCGAGAAGGCTGACGACGTACGTGGCAATCCGCTGCCATGCGGACATTTCATCCCTGAAGAGGCACCGGAGGAATTGCTAGCGGCGATCCTGCCCTTTCTCCTTGAAGGAAAGTAGACTACCCGGGCTGCGTAACGGGAATTTGCGAAGAGAGAGACATCATGAAACGACAAGTCATTTTTTCGACATTGCTGCTTGTTTGTGCGCTCGGTGCCGTTGCTGCAGAGCCGCCAGCAGAATCCCGCAAGCAGGAGGAAACGTTCACCGATCTGAAACCGGGTCGCGGCATGCTCGATCCGGCCAACCTCTCCATGCTGGTGCAGCGCGGTGACGTGCGTGCCATGAACAATGTCGGACTGTTGTGGGCCAAGGGTTTTGACGGCAAACAGAGCTATGAAGAAGCGCTGCGCTGGTGGAACGAAGCGGCCCGCCGCGGTTATACCGTGGCGATGAACAACATTGGTCTTGCCTACGCCAACGGCCATGGCGTCGAGCCGGATATCAAGCAGGCGTTCGACTGGTGGCTGAAGTCCGCTATTGGCGGCAATGCGTGGGCAATGAACGCCATTGGCGATTCCTATGAAACCGGGCAGGGGGTAGAGCGCGACTATGTCATCGCGATGACCTGGTACCAGACTGCAGCCGAGGCTGGTGACCCGCTGGCGCATTACAACATCGGTGCATTGTACGAGGCGGGTCTTGGCGTCGACCGCGACTATCCCGAAGCGCTGATGTGGTACCGCGTCGCGGCCCGGCTCGGTGATGCCTCGTCGATGCAGGCTGTCGGTCGTTTCTACAGCGGTGGTCTGGGTGTGGAAGCAGATCTCGTAGAGTCCTACGCCTGGCATCAGGTGGCGGCACTGCGATTCAAACCACAGGAAGCCAGAGATGCGGAACGCAACAGGAAGCAGGCCGCGCGCGTGGCGGCGAAACTGTCGCCAGCGCAATTGGAGCAAGCGGCCGAGCGTCTGACGGAACTGGAAATCCAGACCCGTCCGCCAGAACCGGAAAAACCGCTCGAGCCCGGCGAAACCAGAACCTAGGTGGACAGTGGATTGAACCTGCGGGGACAGATCTTGCGGCCGGCCTTGTTTTGCTTTTTGGCGCTTCTTGCACTGGCTTCATTCGGGGCCGCGCCCGCGCCGGTTCCAGGAGAAAAACCGGCGGCGGGTCCCGGTATGTACAGCAATTATGTCGACACGCGCAACAGCTACTTTAGCGACGACTTGCGCAAGACAACACCGATCCCGATGGAAGACTTGCTGCCCGAGTTGTTGAAGGCAATTGACCGGCTGTCGAAATATACCGTTCCAGACGAAGCACCACCCGTGCACCGGGTGCCACACAAGACAATAGAGCAGTTCACTTGTGGCACCGAGTGCGCGGCGCTAGCCGTATACCGTTCGGGAGAGGGAATCTATCTCGACGAAGCGCTGGAACCCGAAACGAATATCTTCGCCCGCTCGGTACTGTTGCACGAACTGGTGCATTTCGTACAGGACACATCGAATGAACTGGCGGATGCCAGGCCATGTGAACGCTGGTATCGGCGCGAGCAGGAAGCCTATGCACTGCAGAAAGTTTTTCTGATGCTGGTCGGAAGCCAGATACGCGTCGCCTACGCGACCGGGTCGGCCTGTGAACAGGATGGCTGAATAACGATTGGCCGCCACTGCCCGGGAGCGGCTGTAGCCTGCATTGTGGCAGGATAGGCTTTCCTTTAATACTTTTCGCAAGGCGACGACATGGTTTCACCAACACCCGTTCCATTCAGACTGGAAGTCGAACAATCCATACTGGACGACCTGCAGCGGCGTCTGTCGGACGTTCGCTGGCCTGACGAGGTACCGCAAAACGGCTGGAAGTACGGTACCGACCTTGCCTATCTCAAATCGCTGGTGGATTACTGGCGCACCCAATACGAATGGCGCAGGCACGAAGCGGTTATCAACAGCTTTCGCCAGTACAAGGTGAAACTCGCCGGCATCGATCTGCATTTCATCCATGAAGAAGGCAAGGGGTCCAGCCCCATGCCGCTGCTGTTGTCTCATGGTTGGCCCGGCTCGGTTTACGAATTTCACAAACTGTTGCCGATGTTGACGGATCCGCAGTCCCACGGCGCCGATGCGGCTGATGCCTTCAGTGTCGTAGCGCCATCGCTTCCTGGCTACACCTTCTCGTTCGAGCCGGGACAGCAGCGATTTTCTCTCGAACAGATTGCGGATGCGTTCGCCGAACTGATGACCCGCGTGCTCGGCTATGACAAATTCGGCGCGCAAGGCGGAGACTGGGGTGCGTTTGTAACGTCACGGCTTGGTTATGCCTATCCGAAAAACGTCGCTGGAATTCACCTGAATATGCTGGCAGTGCGACGCGAGTCAAAAATGCTCGAAGATCCCACGCCCGAAGAGCAGAAATTCATCGGCGAGCTGAACTATTTTCTCAAGGAGGAAACGGGCTACCAGTGGATTCAGGGGACCAAACCGCAAACGCTTTCCTACGGGTTGACCGATTCACCGGTTGGTCTTGCCGCATGGCTGGTCGAGAAGTTCTATACCTGGACAGACTGCCGCGGTGACCTCGACGGGTATTTTGGCCGCGACACCATGCTCACCGACATCATGCTGTACTGGATCACCGGCGCCATAGGTTCGTCTTTCTGGCCCTATTACGCGCGCATGCACGGGCCCTGGCCGATTCCGGATGGCGCCAGTGTTGATGTGCCTACCGCGTACATCGAATTTCCCAAGGAGATCCTGCGCCCGCCTCGCTCGGTGGCGGAGCGCATGTACACCAACATCCAGCGCTGGACCACACAATCGCGTGGCGGGCACTTCGCTGCGCTCGAACAGCCCTCGATACTGGCCGGGGACGTGCGGGCTTTCTTCCGGACCCTCAGATAACAAGCCGCTTATACCCGTTGGCAAATCTGGCAAGCGACAGATTCGTGCCATTGCGCGAAATCGCTTATCCATAATGTGGCAAGGGCTCATGCCACCGTGCCAGGGTTTCCAACGGATGGACAAAGTGTGTTCGGGGAGCACGGTCCGGCGAAGTGCAAAAACAGATCATAGGTCGGCAAGCCTGCCAAGAAGGAGAGGATAAGAAATCTGTCCCGCATGCCCGTGACGTTTGTTTGTGCGGCCGTGAACACGGTTTTATCCGGCTGGCTCCGCAAGGAGATCAATTCGCTGGACGATCTCAAAGGCATGAAGATGCGCTTCTTTGGTCTCGGAGCACGTGTGATGGACAAGTTTCGGGCTGTGACGAGCCGGCGTCCGTGCTTGACCTGTTCATTAACATGACTTGAACTTGAAGTGCTGGTCCTCGGAAATGCTCGCCGCGTTTGAAAAAGCCTGGGGGGTAGCTGTGGAGGAAGAGCCCAGGAACAACCCAAAATTTACAAAAGTCTGCGACTCCTGTGCGAAGTTCCGGGAAGACTTCAGGTTGTGGGGTGAGAACGGCTACCTGTAGCGATAGACCTTCGCCGGGCGGGAAGCACGCTGTCACCGCGTGAAAAGGCGCCTTATGACATGGGGCTTGTGCCCATGGTAGTGTGCAGGCGTGCGGAGCGCGCCTTCGGCCCCCTCATCCCCGTCCGGAGATGGTCATGATGAGCCCGCATGCAGTGGATCGGCGCCGCAGCACAAGGGCGCGACAAACCAAGCCAGATGTCACGGCCGAGAGGAGAAGAGAATGAAACGATTTTCCGAAATATCTGTGGCTGCCGCATGCTTTGCGGCACTTGTGGTTGTTGCCGGATGCGGCGACGAGGGAAGCGGGCAGCAGGCGCCTTCACCGGGCGCCGCCATGCCGGCAGCGGCGCTTCCGAAAGTGACGCTGAAAACAGGCATGGCATTTCCTACATCGCTCGCCCTGATCGGTGAAGGCGCCATTACATTGGCCGACAAGGTCGACCGTGTTTCGGGCGGCAGTCTGGAAATCAAGTTGTTCGAGCCTGGCGCACTGGTTCCCGCGCTCGAGGCGATTCAGTCTGTCTCAAAAGGGTCTATCGATGCGGCCTGGTCGACGGCGGGATATATCGCCGGTACTGACGTAACGTTCAACTTTTTTACAGCAGTGCCATTCGGCCCGGACGCGCCGGAATATCTGGCATGGATGTACCACGGCGGTGGCCTTGAGCTCGCCGAAGAAATGTTCGCAGAGCACAACGTCAAATACATTCCGTGCGCGATTACCCCACCGGAAGCATCTGGCTGGTTCCGCAAGGAGATCAAGTCGCTGGACGACCTCAAAGGAATGAAGATGCGCTTCTTTGGCCTCGGTGCACGGGTCATGGACAAGATGGGTGTCGCAACGCAACTGCTTGCTGGCGGCGATATCTTCCAGGCACTTCAGCTCGGTACCATCGACTCGACCGAGTTCGCGATGCCCGCCATGGACGAGAGCTTCGGGTTCTATCAGGTCGCCAAGTACTACTACTTCCCGGGGTGGCACCAGCCGTCGTCCATTCTGGCGTTGTTTGTCAACATGGATCTGTGGAACGGCTTGTCGGATCAACACAAGGCAATCCTCGAAGTCACTTGCGGCGACATGGTTCGTCACGTGATGGCTCACGGTGAAGCGATCCAGTCGCCCGCGATGCAACGCATGCGCGACGATCACGATGTGAAGATCAAGTACTGGCCACCTGAATTCCTGGAGGCGTATGAAAAGGCCTGGCGGGAAGTAATCGCGGAAGAATCTGCAACCAATCCACAATTCAGGAAAGTTCATGCTTCTTACTCGAAGTTCCGCAAGGAATTCAAGCTGTGGGGTGATAACGGTTACCTGAAGAGGTAATCGCGAGCAGCATGGGGGGCGGCAGCGCTCCCCTGTTTGCGCTGCCAACGGCCGGTTCGGATGCGGTCTCTGATGCCTGGTGTTTTTACCGGTTGCGAATGATCTGCGTAACGAGTTTCGCACCCTGACATGCCCGGCACTGCGAAGCGATTGACCGTCGCAGCGTGATGATCCTGTGCAGGTCGCTTCGATTTCCCTATCCTCCCCCCGGGGGTCGGGACAATTGAACCCGAGTCAGGGCTTTATCAGAAAACCAGGGGAAGTTTGCGCGCACCGCTGGCGGCGCATTCGAATCTGGAAATCTGGCAGCGAAATTCGATATCTCAGGGATCCGGAAGGCTTCTGCGGGCTCCGGACGGCCTGTGCCCCTGTCATCGCAATGTGGCACGGGCCGTGGGGTCATGGTAGGGTTCGCCTTGAACAGGTCCGCTGTCGGCGGCGTCCGTGTATACGCAAGAAAGCAGTCGCAGACTGCGATAAAAGCCACGGTCCCCGGATGGGGCCTGAAACAAAATCGAAGGGCGAAAAGCCTGCTTAAGGAGGAGAAAATGAAGAAGTTGTTCGGGATATCCGCGGCTGCGGTGTGCGTAACCGCACTCGTGACCCTGTCTGGTTGTGGTGATAGCGGTCAGGAGCAAGTTGCCGAGTCCTCTGGCGCGTCAGCGCCAGCCGCCAAAAAAGTGACGCTGAAAATGACCAGCGTGTTTCCTTCCTCGCTGCAATTGCTTGGCGACAGCGCGATCAAGTTGTCCGACACCGTCGAAGTAATGTCGGGTGGTATGCTCGAGCTGAAGTTTTTCGAGCCTGGCGCACTGGTGCCAGGGCTGGAAGCGATTCCTGCCGTGTCCAAGGGTTCAGTAGACGCGGCGTGGTCGAGCCCGGGATTTTTTGCCGGCACCGACACGACCTTCAGCTTCTTTTCAACTACGCCGTTCGGCGCGAACCCGACCGAGTTCCTGGCCTGGATGTATTACGGTGGCGGGCTCGAGATCGCGGACGAAATGTTTGGAGAGCATAACGTCAAGGCGATACCTTGCCAGATGATTCCGCCGGAAGCATCTGGCTGGTTCCGAAAGGAGATCAAGACGCTGGATGATGTCCGGGGAATGAAGATGCGTTTCTTCGGCCTTGGTGCCAAGGTCATGGACAAGATGGGCGTGGCCACGCAGTTGCTCGCACCGGGCGATATCTTCCAGGCGCTGCAACTGGGAACGATCGACGCCACCGAGTTCTCCATGCCATCGAGTGACGAGAGCTTCGGTTTTTACCAGGTCGCCAAGTACTACTACTTCCCGGGATGGCATCAGCCTGCTTCCTTCAACAATCTGTTTATCAACATGGATGTGTGGAACGGTCTTACGGCCCAGCACAAGCGGATTCTCGAGGTGGCCTGCGGAGACATGGTTCGCGATGGACTGGCCAGAGGTGATGCCGCGCAGGCGCCTGCGTTGCGGCGGATGCGTGACGATCATGGCGTGAAAATCATGTACTGGAGCGACGAAATCCTCGACGCCTACAAGAAAGCCTGGGACGAGGTTGTCGCGGAAGAGTCCGCAGTCAATCCCAGTTTCAAGAGGGTCAACGATTCCTACGCGAAATTCCGCGAGGAATATGCATTGTGGGGTGATAACGGCTACCTGAAATAACTGGCAGTCGCTGGCGCGTGAGCGGGCACGTTGTATCGCCCGCTCCCTTTCATGCCAGCTGATGTTGTATCGACGATTCTGAGAGAAAAACAACATGGAACGAATGCTGAGTGCGAGCAACGCCATCGACAGCGTTTTGAACCGCGTGGCAATGACGGTGGGTTGGTTGTTCGTGGCCTGTACCATCGTGATTGCCTTTGATGTCCTGTCCCGCAAGTTCGGATTCCAGATGCCGGGAATGGGTTCAACCCGATTACAGGAACTCGAGTGGCACATGCATACCGCGCTGTTTTCATTCTGGCTTGGCATTGCCTACGTCAAAAACGCGCATGTCCGGATCGACATCGCATTCATCAATGCCAAGCCGCGAACCCAGGTCTGGGCAGAGTTCTGGGGCTGCATATTGCTGGCCATTCCATACTGCCTGCTCGCCATCTTTTTCAGTTTCGACTTCACCTGGATTGCCTGGGTCGATAACGAAGGTTCGGCGTCGTCGAACGGCCTTCCATGGCGCTGGCTGCCTAAAGGGTTTATTACTGCCGGGTTGCTTATGCTGCTGGCCGCGGTAATTTCGGTACTGATGCGCACCATCGTTTATCTCTGGGGGCCTGAAGCACTGCGCAGCAAAGCGGCTGTTGCTGTGATCAAGCATCATGAGGGAGTAGAGACATGAGCTGGATCGCACATCACATTGCGCTGGTTCTGTTTGTTGTACTGGCGCTCGCGCTGTTTTGTGGATTCCCTGTCGCTTTCGTGCTTGGGGGTATCGCAATTCTGTTCGGCGGGATCGGTATTCTTCTCGACGTGTTCGAGCCGATCCAGTTCTTCAACCTGATGCCAAGGGTCTGGGGCTCGGCAGCTTCGAACCCGATTCTGGTCGCGGTGCCGATGTTTATTTTTATGGGCACCATGCTGGAGCGCAGTGGTGTCGCCAATGACTTGCTGCACTGCCTGCAGGTAATCACCCGCCGCATTCCGGGTGGACTGGCGATGTCGGTCACGCTGATGGGCACCATCATGGCAGCAACGACAGGCATTGTTGGCGCGTCCGTTGTGATGCTCACAATGATCGCGTTGCCGTCGATGCTGCAACGTGGCTACGACAAGAAACTCGCTGTTGGCACCATTGCTTCCGCCGGCACCCTGGGGATACTGGTGCCCCCCTCGATCATGCTTGTGATCATGGGCGATCTGCTGTCGGTTTCGGTGGGGGCGCTGTTTGCCGCCGCAGTGTTTCCCGGTCTGGTGCTTGCATCGCTGTATCTCTTGTATATCGGCGTGGCAAGTTTCGTTAACCCTGACCGTGCACCGCCCTTGCCTGCGGACATCGGTCCCAAGTCAACCGCCGAATTGTTCACGTTGATTGGCAAAAGTTTCTTCCCGCCGGTGTTGCTGATCACACTGGTGCTGGGTTCGATATTCGGTGGCTGGGCGACACCAACCGAGGCGGCCGGGGTAGGGTCTATCGGCGCGCTGTTTCTTGCATGGACAAACAAGCGCCTGAGCATGCAGACGTTGAAGGACGTCATCGAACGCGCCGGTCTGACCAATGGCATGGTGTTTTTTATATTCTTCGGCGCCACCCTGTTCTCGTATGTGTTCCGGTCTCTGGGCGGTGATGATCTGATTGTTGAACTGCTCGCCACAATCGGTATCGACACCGGCTGGGAGATACTGACATTCATGCTGGTGCTTACATTCATTCTCGGTTTCTTCTTTGACTGGATTGAGATCACATTGATCGTGCTGCCGGTCTTTGCGCCCATCCTGCAGGGTGTGGACTTCGGGCCGCACATTGGCGAGGGCGGCCCGATCGTGTTCCTGACATGGTTCGTCGTCATGATGTCGGTCAACCTGCAGACCTCCTTCCTGACGCCGCCGTTCGGATTCACGCTGTTTTACATGAAGGGTACGGTGCCGCCTTCGATTACCATGGCGCACATTTACCGCGGCATCATCCCGTTTGTTGTGTTGCAGCTGATCGGGCTATCGATCATTCTGGCGTTTCCGCAGGTGGCATTGTGGCTGCCGCGTTGGGCGGGTTTTCTGTATTGACGGCGCTCGGGAGTGATTCGGGCCGGACGGGGAAAAAACGGGACGCTATGCGTCCCGTTTTCCTTGATGGTTGGCGCCGCATCGTATTGTTCGGGTTTCGCGCATCGCGTCACTCCACCTTCACTCGCTCATTTCGTTCGCCGAATCCCTGAATATGCGTGATGTTCTCCGGCTTGTTTTACTCTGCCTTTTCTCTGTTGCTTCGGGGCAGGTGAGTGCTGTTGACACGATCAAGGTTGCCTTTATCGACGCATTGAGCGGGGAGTATGCCGATATTGGCTTTGACAGCCTTAATCAGTTTCAGGCGGCCATCGCTTATACCAATGCCAATGGCGGAGCGCTCGGCCTCGATCTCGAACTGGTTCCGCTCGACGACCAGTCCAGTGTTGAGCGCGCTCTGGAGCATCTCGACCTGGCCCTGGGGCAGGGAATTCGCTACGTGACCCAGGGTAATAACCCGGAAGTGACGGTTGCTCTGGCGAAAGCGATTGATGCACACAATGCGGAGAACCCGGGTCGCGCAGTCTTGTTTCTGAATTATGGTGACGGTGCGCCGCAACTCGACAATCTGCATTGCAGTTTCTGGCATTTTCGGTTCGATGCAAGCCTGGAGATGAAATTGCGTACACTTGTTGACGGCATTCCGGCCGATGGCAGCGTGCAGAGCGCCTATCTTCTCAATCAGGACAACGCGTGGGGACATCAGGCCAGCCGCGAGATACAGCGGATGCTCTCGAAGCTGAGGCCGGAAATACAGATCGTCGGAGACGAAGTGCATCCGGGCGGAAGCGATCAGGATTTGTCTGTTTATGTTCAACAGGCAATGGCGTCGGACGCCGATGCGATCATCACGGCGGATCGTGGTGCTGACCTGGAGAGACTGATTTCAGCCGTCGCCCGTCTTGGCGGACGAACACCGGTGTTTATTGCCAGTAACGTTGCTTCCGGAGTGCCTGCAGCTATCGGCGTATCAGGTTCGGACCGCGTGACAGGAGTATTCACCTGGCATGCAAACATCGGCTCAAACCTGTTGAGCCCCTTCGCCCGATCCTATCGCGAGACGCACGGGGAAGACTGGAATGGATTGGCGAGCTATGTCACGGTTCAGATGCTTGCGGCCTCAATTCAGAACGCGCGATCCAGTGATCCGGTGCAGGTGGCACGTGTGCTCGAGGGATTGTCCTTCCTCGGGGTCGCCGGTCCAACTGCCATGCGCGAAGACAATCACCAGTTATTGCAGCCTCTGTTCCTCTCCCGTCTGGTCAACCCCGGCAGCGGCACTAACGCAAACATGGCAGTAGATTCCGGCCTGGCATGGCAGACATTGTCTCGAAGTGAACCTGATGAAACCGCGCTTGAAACGGCGTGCAAAATGCAAAGACCCAAGGTGTCGAACCAGTAGTTTCGCAGTCCGGTTACATTAATTTTGCGTTTATAGGCCCGGGCCTCGCAATCCGAATGGCAACCCGGATTCCCCGATGTCCAGTTTTAGTCGAATTGCGAGTGGTGTCCCGTACGGCGCGTTATGCTGCGCCGTTGGTAAAGCGCACGGTGATGCTGGTGCTGTTTTCTCCCCGACCTGCCATCTCATGACCGAGATGATAGGTATCGAGTGGCACGTATGTCAGCAGTTCCCGGTATACCGTCGCCTATAAACTGAAGCGGTATTGTTGCGGGCCGTCATAAGCGAATCCGGCATCGTGGGTCGGGTAGCGCAAACGCGAAGTGGCAACGCTGATGGCATCCAGTGAAATTCCGGCACCCTCAACGAGATAGCGCTGGCTTCCCGGCAGAAAACCGATTCCGGCACCGAGTTGCACCAGTTCAAGCGGGGAACGTTCATAGACATCGACGCTTATTCCGGGATCACGCAACAAGGCGGCGGTCAATCCGCCGAGAGAACCACCAATGATAGCGGCTTGCATGGACAGGATCAGTATTCACCGGAGCGGCCGAAGTCATTGCGACACGCCAGCGTGTCATCATTGTCGACGCCGAACGCCTCCGCAGGCAAACCATCCGTGCAGTCAAGACATCCTGCAAATGAAACGTTCATGGTTTGCCTCCTTCGACCCTGTTTGATGGCGGCCTTTCTTAAGTAGCATCCGGTGGGGAAGATGTGAAGCGAGACCGGCTTGAACCAAGTATTGGCCTATTTGGCACGCGGACGAACGTAGATCGGGGTGAGTCAGTAAACAGATATCGATCCCGAACCCGCGGAAATACTTGCCGCCCTCGAGCGTATCCAGGCAGCTATCGGGCAGGCTGAGTTGCTCGCGTATCAGGTCGCGCCGGATTGAACCTGGTTTCGTTGAGCTGCGTTCACGCACTTCACCGATAAGTGAACGGCATCGGATACGGTCTGCCGAACGGCACGCCTGCGCGAACGACATGTAACGGTTTCAACCAGTGCGTGCCGGGGCGGGTGTTGTTTTTCGTATCGACGAACTCCACTGGTTCTTCAACCAGTTCGAGCACGGATACGTCTGCCGGCGCACCAACTTCCAGGGTGCCCAGTTTGTCGATCCGGTCGATGACGCCAGCGGGCGCAGACGTGGCAAGCGCCACGACCTGCTGCAGAGATAAACCCAGATTCAGGAACTTGCTCATCACCCATGGGAGGTAAGGCATCCCCGGAGAGTTTCCACTTAACGCATGAATGTCGCTGCTGATGGTATCGGGCGTGAGGCCTTGTTCGATCGCCGGTTCTGCAACGGTATAGTCAAAGCTGCCGCCTCCGTGACCGACATCGATCGTCACGCCGCGCTGTTTTGCTTCCAGCGCGGCTGGCAGCAGTTTTCCATTCTGCACGATGTTGTTGCCTGCACCGCTGTATGAGTGCGTCAGAACATCGCCCGGACGGAGCATATCGAGCAAGGTCGACAAGTTGCCCGGCGCGTCCCCGATGTGGCACATGACCCGCGCGCCGGTGGCCGAAGTTTCCGCTGCACGGATAGCGCGACGTAACGGTTCCAGGCCATTGTCACCGACGACGTTGCGTGAAATACGCACTTTCACACCAAGTACCACGTCACTGTTCTCCGCTACGCACTTCGCCGCAGCGTCGACGTCGGCGTAATCGATATTGAGGGTTTCGCCAACCGGGAATCCCGCCAAACCCATCCGGGAAATATGAATGAATGCGAACATGCGGCTTCGCGAGGCTGCCATCATGTAGTGTTTGAATGCGCCGAAGTTGTTTGCGCCGGCGTCTCCGGCGGACACGTACGTGGTCGTTGCGGTATACGGTGCGAGTTCGTCGGCCGGCAAACCTAGCGCTGAGCCAAGCGGGTAAACGTGTGTGTGCAGGTCGATAAGCCCCGGCGTCACGAGATGCCCGTTTGCTTCGATGACTTGCCTGGCGGCTTCGGGTGGAATTGCCGGTTCAACACGCACAATACGTCCCCAGCGGATTCCAACGTCGTAGCGTCCCCGCAGTTGCTGGCTCGGGTCGAGCACCTCGCCACCACGGATGAGGAGATCGAGACCGTCGCCGGTGTCTGCTCGCAGAGCGCCGGGAATGAAGGCTGTGCCGCCGGCCAAAGCGGCGCGCGCCAGGAACTGTCGTCGGTTGAGTCCACTCATCTCGTTTCTACCTTGTCAAAGACCGCGCGCAGACGACCCTCTGCATTATCGGATTCATGTGGGAGCTACGCCGCCATGGTCGCCAGCGGACAACCAGCGACGATAGCTGAGCCGTTCACGACAAGTTTAGCCACAGAGCGCTGATCTGTCCTCACAGCATGTAACCCGGATACAGAAAAAAATATGTCAGCGATGCAATCACGGTTATCAGAACATCAGGCCTGAGGTTTGGCGGAGGTGTCTCTGGCCAGATCTGTCACGCCTCCTGACGCAGCTTGCGGCATCGCGCCGCTGCGTGCCATTCGTCGCAGGCGATGTCGCGATATGATGGGCCAAGTGAATCCTTTCTGCCCCGTCCCGGTGAATTCTCAGCATTTCTCGAACAGTACGCCGATGTCACAACCGGCCTGGTACCCGGGGTGCATGCGATGAGCAGCGCGCAACAGGCTGTCGCAGTCGGGCATCCTGTGGGCGATGACGACCCGGCTTCGGTTATCTCCTCGAACCGCTGGTTGGTATTGGCACTGGCGCAAATAACGACGCTTGCCTTTGGTATGGCAGTGACGGCGACCAATGTCGTGCTGCCACAAATGCGCGGCGCGCTGTCGATAACGCAGGATCAGGCAGCGTGGATCGTCACGATCTTTCTTGTCGCAGCTGCCGTGGCGACGCCTTTAACGGGCTGGCTGGCTGGTTGGCTGGGCTGGCGTCGTTTCATGGTGACGGCGCTGATCGGATTCACGCTCTCCTCGCTTGCATGCGGACTGGCGGGTTCGCTGGAAGTTTTGCTGCTTGCCCGTGCGGCGCAAGGTCTTTTCAGCGCACCGCTGATGCCGCTTGGACAAGGCATGGTGCTCGCCTCGTTCCCGCGCCGCATGCATCCCATGGTGCTCATGCTGTGGGGGATCGGGGCCGTGATGGGGCCGGTATTGGGGCCGGTTCTTGGCGGCCTGATCGCCGAATCGCTCGATTGGCGTTGGGTGTTCCTGATGATGGTGCCGCTTGGCGCCCTATCCGCAGTACTCGCCGTTGTCGCACTCGGTGACCAGGAACGTGGAACCTCAGGCCGCCTGGGCTTGATCGGTTTTATCTCGCTGGGTGTATGCATGAGCAGCGCGCAACTGATGATGGATCGCGGACATCGCCTGGACTGGTTCGCGTCGTTTGAAATTATCGTCGAGGCAATATTGGTCATCGCGGCACTCGTCATTTTTATTGCCCATACGGCATACTCCCGCACGCCATTTCTGAATCCGCGCATGTTCAGTGACTGGAACTTCAGCATTGGGGTCGTGATGGCCTTGATCATGGGCGCGCTGAGCTTCACGACGATCGTGCTGTTTCCGTTGTTGCTGCAGGAGCTGCGCGGGTACCCGGATTTGATGGTCGGTTATCTGATTTCGGCGCGCGGTCTGGGCAATCTTCTGAGCTTTGCGGTGGTCGTGCAACTCACTCGATATAACGCCCGACTGTCGCTCGCCATTGGCATGGCGTTGCAATGCTGGGCGGCATGGAAGATGACTTTGTTTGACATCAACATGACGACGTTTGATGTTGTCTGGACGAACTTCGTGCAAGGGTTTGGATTTGGTATTGCCTATTTGCCGATGACCGTGCTGGCATTCGCCACCTTGCCGACCAACCTCGTTGTGCAAGGCTCGGGGCTCATGATTCTGATGCGCAACTTTGGCAGCAGCCTGTTCATTTCATTGAGTGTCCTCGTGCTGTTGCGGTCAACAGCAGAGAATTACGC
>DATKYN010000120.1:0-2428 GCA_035528435.1 Burkholderiales bacterium | reverse complement strand
GGACGCTGGCAACGTGCTGCGCCCGAAAACCGCACTCAAACTCAGTCTGCGTATCCCGCCGCTGGTCGATGGTCGGCATGCCACCGAAGACCTGAAGCGCATACTCGAAGCCGATCCGCCCAATAACGCAACCGTCGTGTTCGAGGCCGACCAGGCCGTGACCGGATGGCACGCGCCGGCCACCGCGCCATGGCTCAATGATGTCGTGAATGCTGCATCGAAGCAGTTTTACGGTAAACCAGCCATGATGATGGGCGAGGGCGGCACCATTCCGTTCATGGCCATGCTCGGCAAATCATTTCCGAAAGCGCAGTTTCTGATCACCGGAGTGCTCGGACCGAGGTCCAATGCGCACGGGCCAAACGAGTTCCTGCACATCGCCTACGCGAAAAAACTGACGGCGTGCGTGGCCCAGGTACTTGCGGGGCATGCAAAGCGCGGCTGACTGAACGCGTGCTCGTAATTTCTTCGCCAATTTGGCGAAGACCGATCCAGAACATTTAGTGCGAGGAGGCGATTGGCATGAGCTTGAGTATTGGTATCCCCGCCGCATTGTCTGCCGTCAAGGCTTTGCTCAAGTACCGCGTGCGAGTTGACGAAATTCTTGCACTGAAGGAAGCGACGGAGTCGATCCCGTTTGCGTTGCCACCGGCTCCGTTCGACTTCATGGCGCAGAAGGACGCAATGTTTGCGTTCTTCAAGTCGGAAGAAGGCCGGACGATTCTCGAATTGCGGGCGCTTGCGGACGATTTCGAAAAGCTCAAGCGCGACCCACTGGTACCGGCAACCGCTTTGCTCCGCGACGAGTTCCTGCAATTGTTCTTTGAGGCATCAGACGCTGCGCCCGTCGTCATGGGCCCGCAGTCGGAGGCTCGCAGCGTGCGCGCCAGCCAGGAGATGCGGCTAAGTTACTACGTTGTCTCGTCGCACCGGTTGTCGCGCAATCCGGCGCTGACCCGAATTCTGCTCGCTACCGCCGACACCTTACTTGAGGTCGCAGGTGATAACAGCGGCCTGTTTATCTCGAATCCGAAGACCCAGGCGATTGTCGGCAGCCTGATTCATGAGTTCGCGGGCAAACGGGATTTCGACGATGACAGCGCCGAACTGATTTTGCGCGGGCTGCTGCGTTCTGCTGTCGTCGCCGCGATGGAAGAGCAGGGCGCGATCACGGAAGAGCCCGCACTTGTCGCACTGTTCCAGGCGTTATCGGGAATGCGTGAGGAGTTCGGTGACGACTTCGTGGCGCAGATCATCACCCGGCGCGGTTTTCAAACGCTCGCCGGCCGGTATCTGACCGAGGTGGCGGAGGATCCTTCTTTTCTCGTCCAGGACGGTCCTTTCGTCGAGATTCTTGGCGCGACGCTGAAGGACCTTGGTGAGAACTTTGTCGAGGTTTTCGATGATCCCACAGCGCTGTTTGGCGTGCTCGAGGTCGCCCTGACCAGTGCGGCCGGACAGGCGCCCGCATTGCTAGGGAAAAAGATCGGAAACAAACCGTTAATATCGGCGGTGCTCCAGTCCGTTCTCGGAGAGTTCGAGAAACAGGGGCAGAACAACGCGCTGATTCAGTCGTTCGCAAACGGCGAGATTGTCTCCAACGTGTTCCAGGCAAGTATGAGCGCCATCGCTGCCAACCCGGGTGGGCTGGCGAGTGCAGCAAAAATCAACGCGTTGTCTGCAACTCTTGTTGCAGGTGTTGCAGAGGTGGTATCCAGCAAGGCGCTCTCGGATGTGCTGTCGAAGCAGACGCTGCGTGCGATTGCTTCGAATTCAATGCTGACACTGGCGCAGAACAGCTCCGAGTGGTCCGGAAACAGCGAATTCGCGGCCAGGCTCACCGCGGGTGTACTCAAAGCATCCGCTTCCGCGGTTGAAGACGGGCTCTCGGAGGATGATCTGGATGATCTGCTCGATGCCGCGATCAAGACAGCCAGTGCCAACATCGGACTGCTAAAGCTCGATGTTCGCGTGGAGATCGTGCTGGAGGCGATTGGCTTGCAGCTCTCGCAAAAAGGCGTGCGCGCGCTGCTCACACCGGAGTCACGACGGAACGTGATCTTTGCCGGCGTCGAGGTTGTTTCCCGGAACCCGAAGATCTGGAGCCGCTTTGCTGACGCTGAATTGGTGCAGCCGCTCATCTCCGCCGTGTTCGAGGGTCTGGCAACGGACAAGACAGCCTTGTTTACGGGGTCGACGATGGTCGAGGCTGTGCGGTCGGTTCTGGCGGCAAGCGCGCTGCGCGGCCAACTGTTCATCGACGAGGAGGTGAGCTCCGACGAGATAAAGCTATTGCTGGGCATGGCATTGCGAAAGCTGGATCAGGAGATTGGCCGATCCATCGACAGCGAAGATGCTGCGGCGTATATCAGGCGTATCGTCGATGCCTTTCTTGATGAACCATTCGAACTCGACAGCATTTCGGCAA
>DATKYN010000119.1:0-2556 GCA_035528435.1 Burkholderiales bacterium | reverse complement strand
GCGCACGTTCCGGACGCAGCGTGGAAGCAGTTTGCCCAGGCCCAGACAGCCGAGGAGTTCTGTGGCAGTTGGCTGGTCATTCAGGCCAACGTCATCGGTGGAGTATCCGACGGCGTAGTCGTTCTGCAGAAACCCGGTGGTACTTCGTTCGCCCCGGTTGCTTTTTTTCCCGAAGAGTCTGCCCGACGTTCGCATCTGGCGAGCATCAGCGAGCGTGTTCTCGCGGAAGGCCGCGGCGTCGTTGAGCCGGTCGAGACCGAGGACGCGGACGCCATCGGCCCCCGTTACCAGTTGGCTTATCCGGTGCGCACCGATGGGCAGGTCCGTGGTGTTGTGGGTGTCGACATCGACTGGCGGAACGAGGCGCAGTTGCAGTCGGCTATGCGGGACCTGCAGTGGGGATCGGCGTGGCTGGAGTTGTTCCTGCGGCGTCATGCAGACCCGATGGAAACATCGAGGCTTAGGCTCAAGCTGGCGCTTGAGCTGGTCTCCACGCTGCTCGAACAAGAGGGATTGAAGGAGGGCGCCGCGGGTTTTGCCACCGAGTTGGCGTCACGCCTGGGATGCGACCGCGTAATTGTCGGTTTGCTGAAGCGACGCCATGTGCGCGTGGTGGCCGTTTCGCACTCAGCGCAATTCGATCGCAAATCCAATCTTCTCAGGGCTGTGGAAACAGCGATGGAGGAGGCGACCGATCAGGTGGAGCCGGTGGTGTATCCACCCGATCGGGAAAGCACGCCGGTTGTATCGCATGCGCATGAAATGCTCACGCGTGAATCCGGTGCTGGCAGTGCCGTGACGTATCCGCTGATGAGTGGCGAAAAGGTTGTAGGTGCGCTCAGTCTTGAGCGACCACCAGGAAAACGTTTCGACCTCCCGACACTGGAATTGTGTGAAGCAGTCGCGGCGGTGGCCGGACCAATCATTGATCTCAAGCACAGCAACGAACGCAGTCTGCCGGTGCACGCGGCCGGTTCGACTGTCAGTCTGTGGAAGAAGATTTTTGGCCCGGGGCATCCGGGATTGAAGCTCGTGGCCATTGCGGCAGCTGCTGTGCTGGGGTTTTTGGCCGTTGCCGTGGGTGATTACCGTATCTCTGCCAACACCACTGTGGAGGGTGTTGTCCAGCGCGCGGTCAGTGCGCCATTTGATGGTTATGTGTCCGAAGCACCGTTTCGCGCTGGTGATCTGGTCCAGGCCGGCGAGCCGATTGTGTTGCTCGATGACAGGGAACTGCGCCTGGAGCGAATCAAGCTGGTCAGTCAGCGTGAGCAATATCGTCGTCAGTACCGGCAGGCGATGGCCGAACGCGAGAGAGCGAAGACAGAGATTGTCGGTGCCCAGATCGAGCAAACCGAAGCGCAACTGGCAATGGTCGAAGAACAACTGTCGCGAGCGCGTCTGGTTGCGCCTTTCGACGGCTTCATCGTCGTCGGTGATCTGTCTCAGAGTCTGGGCTCACCGGTTGAGCGCGGAGATGTGTTGTTTGAAGTGGCACCACTTGACGGCTTCCGGATGGTGCTGGAAGTGGACGAAGGTGACATTGCCGACGTCATTGTGGGCCAAACCGGTGAGCTGGCAGTGTCTTCGATGCCGGATGAGCGATTTGATTTCACGGTATCGAAGATTACGCCGGTCAACGAAGCGAAAGACGGGCGCAATTATTTCCGGGTGGAAGCGCAACTCACAGGCGATGCTGGCCGGTTACGGCCCGGAATGGAAGGCGTCGGCAAGATTTTCGTTGAGGAACGCAAGATCATCTGGATATGGACGCGCAGCCTCGTTGACTGGGTGCGCCTGACATTGTGGTCGTGGGCGCCGTAATCGTGAAGGTGCGCAAGAGCTAGGGCGAATGTCGACTGACCTGTACAGCCCATCATGGTATCGGGTCGAAGAGATGCGGCCGCGGCTGCGAAGCCATGTGCGGATTCACCGGCATCACTATCGCGGTGAGCGCTGGTATGTACTCGAAGATCGCATATCCAAGCGTGTCCACCGCTTTAATCCTGTAGCGCATTACGTCATCGGTTTGATGGACGGTCGAAGGACCGTCAACGAGATCTGGGAAAGTGCCATCTCGCGCTTCGGTGACGACGCGCCGACGCAGGATGAAGTAATTCGATTGCTATCACAGCTGCACTCGGCGGAAGTGCTGCAAACCGAAATCACGCCAGACCTGGCGGAATTGATGCTGCGGGCACGCAAAAGTGGCTCGAAAACACTCAAGCAGAACCTGCTCTCGCCGCTGGCGATTCGTATTCCGATGTTCGATCCGGATCGGGGGTTAACGCGCTGGCTTGCCTGGTATCAACCGTTGTTTGGATTGCTCGGCGCCCTGATCTGGCTGGCGGTGGTGGCTGGTGCGGCGGTGAGTGGCGCGTCCCACTGGGATGAGTTGACTCAGGACGTCGCTTCGCGCGTCCTGGCACCCGAGAATCTGTTGATGATGCTGGTGATCTTCCCGGTGTTGAAACTGTTTCACGAATTCGGTCACGCGTGCGCGGTCAAGGCGTGGGGCGGGGAAGTTCACGAGATGGGCATCATGTTCCTGGTGTT
>DATKYN010000118.1:0-4397 GCA_035528435.1 Burkholderiales bacterium | reverse complement strand
GCCACAATCAGGTGGCCGGTGCTCGATACCGGAATAAATTCCGTCAGGCCTTCGAGAATGCCGAGCAATAATGCCTTGATCAGATCCATCGGGTTGTTTGCCCTGTAGCCGGGAAACGCAGGGACCAGCAGGTGGCGCCCGCACCACCAGTTATATCACTGCATGGGTTGAAAAAAAGCAAGCGGCCGGCTCTTGCCAACCGCTTGCTTGGTGTGCATCCGGATTGGGTCAGGTTTTCCGGTAAATCTCGGCGCCGGCTTCGACAAACTCCCGCGCTTTGTCGGCCATCCCCTTTTCGAGCGCATCGTCGTCGTTGATTTTCTGGCTGGCTGCATAGTCGCGCACATCCTGCGATATTTTCATCGAACAGAAATGCGGGCCGCACATCGAGCAGAAGTGCGCCAGCTTTGCACCTTCCTGTGGCAGCGTTTCATCGTGAAACTGCTTTGCCTTGTCGGGATCCAGACCCAGATTGAACTGGTCTTCCCAACGAAATTCAAACCGTGCTTTCGACAGCGCATTGTCACGAATTTGTGCCCCCGGGTGCCCCTTCGCAAGGTCGGCAGCGTGTGCAGCCACCTTGTAAGCCATGATGCCTTCCTTGACGTCGTCCTTGTCCGGCAGGCCAAGGTGTTCCTTGGGGGTTACGTAGCACAGCATCGCCGTGCCGTACCAGCCGATCATTGCCGCGCCGATTGCAGACGTGATGTGATCGTAACCGGGCGCGATATCCGTCGTGAGCGGGCCAAGTGTGTAGAAGGGCGCCTCCTTGCAGTGCTCGAGCTGCAGGTCCATGTTTTCCTTGATCAGGTGCATCGGTACGTGCCCCGGGCCCTCGATCATGACTTGTGTGTCGTGCCGCCAGGCGATGTCCGTGAGTTCGCCCAGTGTCTTCAGCTCCGCGATCTGTGCTTCGTCGTTGGCGTCATAAATGGAACCCGGTCGCAATCCGTCGCCGAGGCTGAAAGCCACGTCGTAGGCTTTCATGATTTCGCAGATATCCTCGAAGTGCGTGTACAGGAAGCTCTCGCGATGGTGTGCCAGGCACCACTTCGCCATGATTGAACCGCCACGCGAAACGATGCCCGTCATCCGCTTTGCCGTCATCGGGATGAAAGGCAGGCGTACACCGGCATGGATGGTGAAATAGTCGACTCCCTGTTCGGCTTGTTCGATCAGCGTGTCACGGAAAATTTCCCAGTTCAATTCCTCCGCTTTGCCGTCAACCTTCTCGAGCGCTTGATAGATTGGCACGGTGCCAATCGGCACCGGTGAATTGCGAATGATCCACTCGCGTGTTTCATGAATATTCTTGCCGGTTGAGAGGTCCATGACCGTGTCGGCGCCCCAGCGGATCGCCCACGTCATTTTTTCGACTTCTTCCTGTATTCCGGATGTGACGGCCGAGTTACCAATATTGGCGTTGATCTTTACCAGGAAATTACGCCCGATGATCATCGGCTCCGTTTCGGGGTGATTGATATTGGCCGGGATGATCGCCCGGCCACGCGCGACTTCGTCCCGTACAAACTCCGGCGAAATCAATTCCGGCAACGCGGCACCGAACCCTTCACCGCGATGCTGGCGCGAAATCATTGCCCGTTGCTCTTTTGTCAGTGTTTCCAGATACCGTTCGCGCTGACTGTTTTCGCGAATGGTGATGAATTCCATTTCCGGGGTGATGATGCCGCGGCGAGCATAGTGCATCTGGCTTACGTTGCTGCCTGATGTTGCACGTCGCGGTTTGCGTCCCAGCTCAAAGCGCATCTGCGCCAGCTCGGCATCTGTTAGCCGGGCCAGGCCGTAATCGGAAGTGGGGCCATCCAGAAAGACAGTGTCCGCGCGCTGGTCAATCCAGCGCTCGCGCACCGCGGGCAAGCCCTTGCGTATATCGATCTTGCTCTCGGGATCGGTATACGGCCCGGACGTGTCGTAAACAAAGATGGGCGGGTTTTTTTCGTTTCCAAACAATGCCGCCGTATCTGCCTGGCTGATCTCGCGCATCGGCACCCGCACGCCGTCCTGGAGGCCGTCCACATAGATCTTTCTGGAATTGGGAAGCGGAGACACTGCCGCCGCGTCGATCTCGGCGGCAGCATTCAAAAATTTCGGATTGGCATTCATGTAGCACTCCTAAAGGAAGACGCAAGGAGTGCACTTTGAAAAGCGTGCGCTTCCCTGCTTCGGCATTATCCGTACAGGTGCAAAGGGTCTGGAACCCGCCTCACGTTAAACAGCACACAATCGATACGAACCGGACAAGACGGCCGCATTGCAACACGGTTTGCCTCGGCACTACCGGATCCTGAGGAAGCAGCCGGTAATGACCAAGCCGTGCGCTTTGCAATTATCAACTGCGAAAGCGCCACACACTGCGTGGCCGATAAACGTGGTGACAGGTTCGGGTCTCACCTTGCATCCTGCACTAGCAAGCGGGATGAAGGACCCCTAACGCGTCGAATGATGCTAATCCAATTGTGTGATAATTGCCAGCCGCTAACTATCCGCGGTATCTTCCGGATCGCGCCGGAGCGTCTCGCAAGAAATCAATCAACCGAACGGTGGTTTTCCAGAATGAATTTTGATCAGGCCCGCTTCAATATGATCGAGAGCCAGATTCGCACGTGGGACGTGCTGGATCAGACTGTGCTCGACGCGGTGGCTGCCGTCAAGCGGGAGGATTTCGTCCTGGAGCAATATCGGCAACTGGCATTTGCCGACATGCAAATTCCGCTGCGCATTGATCCGGACGATCCTGGCGAAGTCATGCTGACTCCCAAGCTTGAAGCGCGCATGTTGCAGGAACTGGCGCTTTCACCCACTGACAGGGTTCTCGAAGTTGGAACCGGCAGTGGCTACGTCACAGCCTTACTGAGCCGATTAGCCGGCCATGTTGTCAGTGTCGAGATTGTGCCCGGGTTTGTCGAACTGGCTCAGCAGCGACTGCAATCTCTTGGGGCCGGAAATATCACGCTGGAAGCCGGCGACGCCGCCAATGGATGGGAGCAGGGCGCACCGTACGATGCCATTTTGCTAACGGGGTCCGTGCCGGCGATGCCGCCGGCGTTCACGAATCAGCTCAAACCCGGAGGCCGGGTTCTGGCGGTGACCGGAGAGGAGCCGGCGATGACCGGAACGCTGATCACGCGGGTTGCCGGGTCGAATTACAGCACGCGGAGTTTATTTGAAACGTGTATTCCGCCCTTGCGAAACGTTCCCCGAACCACGCGCTTCGTTTTTTGACCATGACCTGCGACATCACTCCGCGATCGTTTCCGGGGGGGAGTCCTGCGGGAGCATTTCGGGTTACAAGGAGAAAGAATCTGATCATGCGCAAAACGATCCAAACCCTTGGTTTTCTGGTGGTTGCTGTCAGTGCCAGCCCTGCGCTGGCGGTTGACCTGATGGACATATTCGGACAGGCGCAGGGCAATGACGCGCGCTACGCGGCGGCCAAGGCGCGCTATCTGGGCGAACAGGAACGCCTGCCCCAGGCCAAGGCCGGTCTGCGACCGAACATCGACTTTGAAGCCGGCTACAACTACAACGACATTGACGTTGAATACGATGCCCCGACGTTTAACTCGGGCCGCCGCGACTACAACGCCTACAACTACGGCATCAACCTTACCCAGCCGTTGTACCGTCGCCAGAACATGCTCGCTGTTGACCAGGCCACCATCCAGGTTGCCCAGGCCTCGACCGAGCTGGAAATCGCCAACCAGGACCTGGTGATCCGCACCGCTGAAAGCTACTTTGACGTCCTGCTCGCGCGCTTTAACCTCAGCACCGTGCGCTCGCAAAAAATCGCGGTTGCCGAACAACTCGAACAAGCCAAGCGCAACTTTGTCGTTGGCACCGCCACCATCACCGACCAGCGCGAAGCCCAGGCCCGCTACGACCTTGTCGTGGCGCAGGAGCTGGGATCGGTGAACGACCTTCGTGTTGCCACCGAGGCGCTGCAAGTTCTCACTGGCAAGCCCGTTCGAGACGAACTGGCCGGGTTGAGGGGCGGGGTCAGTCTCACGGCCCCCAGTCCTGCTGACATTGAGGCCTGGGTTGAACAATCCTACGTAAGCTCGCTGCAAGTGCTGCGCGCGCAGCAAACACTCGAAATTGCCCAGACCGAAGTCAACCGCCAGCGCGCCGGACACCAGCCCACGCTTGACCTGATTGGGACGCTCTCACGCAACGACCAGGAATCCTCCGCCTTTGGTGTGGGCTCGGACACCCAGAGCGCGCTTGTTGGATTGCAATTCAACCTGCCGATCTACCAGGGGGGTGCGATCAGCTCGCGCACGCGCGAAGCCATTGCGGGGCAAGAGCGCGCGGCGCAGGAACTCGAAGACGCTCGCCGGCAAGTGGCGCAGGCCACGCGCGAATCCTACCTTGGGGTG
>DATKYN010000117.1:0-26170 GCA_035528435.1 Burkholderiales bacterium | reverse complement strand
CCTTGATCTCGACCAGGACTTCGCCTGATTGCGGTCCGTCGAGGTTAACCGTTTCTATGCTTAGCGGTGCGCCCGCCTTGTGCGCCACGGCGGCTCGTGTCTGCATGCTCTCCCCCTTGATTGGTGTTTTCCTGCCAGCGGTGCATGAAGCCCGAAGGAGGCTTGCGCATTACCGGAGGTAATGTTCAGGATATGAAGTCCGGCAACAAGCACAACAAACAACACTCAGCTTGTAGCGGCCTTATCTTCGAAGTATCGGTTGCGCAATACCGTCTGGTTTTCGTAAATCGAACCGCCGGCCACCGCTGGCGGCAAAGGCATCCGAATCGGGACACGCTCGGTACGCGGCTCGATCGTTGACTCGCCACAGATCATGCGGCTGTCGTATTCATCGAGGTCGCTAAACCGCAGCAGCGGCCAGGCATCCGCAGCAGCCGCCTCGTACAGAAGCAACTGGCGCGGCTTGTCGGAATTGTTTTGCGACGAACCATGCACCAGGCGAACATGATGGAACGAGCAGGAACCGGATTTGCCGGTACAGGCTATGGCTTGGGAATAGTCAATATCAGGCGTCGCCCCGGGATCCATCGCACCACAAAATCGTCCGTCCTGATGGTGATCCCAGATCTTGTCAACGCGATGCGTTCCCGGCAGTGCCAGCATCGGCCCGTTATCGTCATCAACATCGTCGAGCATGATACCGATGGCAAGAACATCGTCATTGGTATGAGGATAGAACGCCCAGTCCTGGTGCCACTCGACTGCTGCACCGCAACGCGGAAGCTTCATGTTCAGTTTTGAACCATGCAAGCGTACGTTGGGGCCAAGCAGTGCGCGCAAAATGGATGTCAGCTTTGGATGATTGATCATCTCGAGGAAAACCGGATGCCATTTGTGCGGTGTTTTGATGCGCCGCACACGCGGCGCTTCGCGTGTGTGTGTTGGTTCGAGATCATAAATCTCGGTGTGGTCCGTGAGCGCCGCAGCGCTGGCGACGAACTCGCCGACCACCGCTCGCAGCCGGTCCAGCGTCACCTGGTCAAATACGTTCTCCACCACAAGAACACCGTCTTTTTGATATGTATCAAGTTGAGCGTCGGTCAGCATGTTGTCTTACCCCGAAAAATTGGTTCCGGATTTCAAATCCATGGCAGCTTGCTGTTGCGTTTTGCAAAAAAACAAGCCAGAGATCGCATATTCCGGCACAGCACACCTATAGTTATCCGGCAACATTACGACCCCGCCCCAGCGATGTCAACGAAGCGGGGTTGCCGAAGCCTTGCAAGCAGCGACTGCTTGTGCCAATGTAGCGGTCGTCTGCGGCGGGCAGACTGATTTATAAGGCCTGCCTGCAGAACGAAACCATAAAATAATGTAATACCACTCTCTGTATTTTCTCAGGGGAAGGAGATCCGCAAATGAAACTTACCGTAATGGCAGCAGCATTGAGCTTGTGTTTTGGCGCAAGCACCGCGATGGCGGGTGCCAATGATCCGATGGATGGGCCGATCAACGATGCACCAATTACTGAAAAATGGGCACCGTCCAAGTTCTGGGGTGCTGGTGACCGCGCCGGTAGCGCAAACCACATGCGCAACTCGGCAAACATCAAACGGGCGCTGAAAACCGTCAAGAAATTCCAGGCGATCAGTGTCGGCAAGTACTATCACCGCGAAGCACCGGCATTCGGCCCGCGTATCTGGCACATGGTCATTCCCGGCACACCCACCGGCGGCCCGTTCGGCAAGAACGCACTGGTCTATCACGACGAGTTGATCACCACCCAGATCGGTCAGATCCAGACCCAGTTCGACGGACCGGGACACATCGGTGTCAACACCTCCAAAGGCATGTTCTTTTACAACGGTGTGAACCCGATGAGTGCCGACAACGGATACGAGCGCGGTGCTGGCGGCCAGGTTATGGGCATGGGCGCGCTCGGTGTTGAGCACATTGGCGAGCTAGGATTTGTCTGCCGTCTGGTTGTACTCGATGCCGTCGCGTACAAGAAGTCGATCGGCCAGATTTCGTCCAGCGCGGACATGCTGCCAATTCCGTACAGCTCGGAAGATGTCGGCGGGATTGTCACTGCCGATGACGTCAAGGGGATGGTCAAGGCCGCCGGCCTCGACGCCATTCGCTCGGGTGACTGCGTAGCGTTGCACACAGGCCAGGGCAACACCTGGAGTAATGACCGCTACAAGTCGTTGTCAGCAGAAGAGCGTGCAGCAGCGCGCGCCATCTTCGCCAAGGGTGAGCCGGGCTTCGGTCTGAGCGCCTGTGACTACTTCGCCTCCCGCAACATTGCGCTGACCATGGGCGATACCTCGGCCAACGATGCGCAACCGGGTAACGAAGTCGACGGATGGGCGGTACCGTGTCACACCCAGATCCAGACCCGCTACGGCATCTGGAACCTGGAAAATGTCGACACCAAGTCGCTGGTCGATGCAGGCATCACGGAGGGTGCTTTCGTTTGGGCACCACTGCGAATCATCGGTGCGACCGGTTCCCCGGGCAACCCGATCGTTCTGTACTAAGCATCACCCGGCATTAGCCGGTCGTGTGAAACAGATGTCGCGCCAAGGCGCGGCATCTGTGCATGGAATAACCAATAATAATGAAGGGTAAGGCACTCAGACCGGCAGCGGGCATCGCCCCTGCCGGTTTTTTATATGGCTGGTTCCTGCGTGCCGGGACTCTTGTTACAGCGCGGCAACCGCAAACCATTCAGAACGGAATTTTCGATTTTGATTCGGAACTGGGCCTGGCCGGAATGACGCGAGATCGCGCTGGCGCCGGGGCGGATCTAACTGGTGACGTTCAGAGTTGCGCTTCCGAGCGACTCGACTTCAATGCGGGCAACGTCTCCCGCATTCAGCCATTTCGTTTCGACAACGCTACCGAGCAGCACGAACTCACCCTGCTTGAGCCCCATACCCCGCGCCGCGCGGGATCGGGCAAGCCACGCCAACGCATCAAACGGATGACCCATGATCAAGCCGCCGGTACCACGCCCTGCTTGCTTGCCATTGATCCAGGTCGCACCGACCACTGAGCGCAAGTCAAGATCGCGCCACTCCGTAACCGGCTCGCCAAGAACACAACCGCTGTCGAAGAAGTCGTCACCAATCAGTGTTGGCACACCCAGCTCACCGTAGTTGTAATAGCGATCGTCGACAATCTCCATGGCCGCCATGACGGCGTGCACAGCAGGCGCTATGGTTTCGCGCGTGAACGGGCCATCGGAGGGAAACACGTTACGCCCGAGTTCCACGGCTATTTCGCATTCGATTCCAAGCTTGACGAACCCCGACCGCGGCACTGTCGCGGAACCATGGCGTACGGTTGCCTCGAAAATATCCCCTGCGCATGGGTGGGGGATTCCAAGAAAGGCCTGCATGACGGAGGTCGTACAGCCGATTTTGTGACCCACGACGCGGCCCAACCCGGCTTTGCTGAGCATCCGGTTGACTTCGCTCTGAAGCGCGTACCCCTGCGCCTCATCCTGCGGGCGCGATCGCGGTGACAACGCTTCGATAGGCGCCAACGTCATGCGTTGCCTCACAATGTGCTCTGCAGCGCGCTTCCATCTCTTCGTATCTGTCATCACGGATGCCTTCTGCCAAGCCTCGATCCTACCTCTTTTTACAGCGCCTCGTCCCCGAAGCACCGTGAAACAGGACGAGATACTTGCCGCATTGCAGCAAAATCAAACTGTCATATCGGTGCTTGACGTAAGGTGTGGCAGACCAAACAATGCCGGACACAGCAAATATGTGCGACTCGGTCGTAAACTCCGACGATCAGCGTGTGCCAGGCGTGCGTTACGCAACGCCGTGACCGGCAAACGTGCGACGGCGGTTTCCGCCTGGCAGCCATTCACTTGAAGAACAATCAGAACGCCAAACAGGAGGAAAACCATGATTGAACGATTGTTTCCGGGAAATTGCCCGGGGTCCCGCAAAGGAACGTTTTGGCTGGCAGTCGCAGCATTTGCGCTGAGCTTGTCCGGCTGCGGCAAGGAAGAAGCGGAAGCGCCGCCGAGCGCGGCTGTCTCCACCGAAGGCAAGAGCGCCGCCCAGATTGCAGTTGAGGCTGCAAAGCCGCTGTGCGAAGGCGGCAAGACGATCACCATCGTCTGGGAGGCGGGGTTACAGTCCCTCGACCCGCTCAATTTCTCCGGACCGAAATGGGAGCAGGAAACCGGCTGCAAGATCAAGGTCGTTGAAGTTCCCACGTCCGAAATGTTTACCAAGATCATGCAGGAGTATCGTGCGAATACCGGCGCGTATGACGCGCTGAACGTGATTCCAGCATGGATGCCGGACCTGGTGCAGGCCGGCGCTCTTGAGCAACTCGATTCTTACGTCGACAAGTACGCCTACCGAGGTGAGTTACAGACCATTGCGGCGACCTATCGCGACAACCAGATGACGGTTGACGGCAAGATCTACGGGTTTCCCGATGATGGCGACGTATTCCTGATGTACTACCGCAAGGATATTTTTGCCAGAGACGATCTGAAAAAGGCATACACGGAGAAATTTGGCCGTGACCTGGAAGTGCCGACAACCTGGGAACAGTTTATTGAAGTCGGTCAGTTCCTCACCGATACGCTGAAAAGCGAAGGCATTTACGGTGCATCGATGTTCCGTGAACCGGGCTACGGCAACTTCATGTTCCAGGAGCGCTTCCGCAACGAAGGCGGCAAATTCTTCAATGCCGACATGAAGGCAACCATCAACGGACCGGAAGGCCTGAAAGTTTTCAACGACTGGAACACGGAAAACAAGTTCATGCCGGCGGGTGTTGAGAAGTTCGGCTTTGTGGAAAATCTGGCCGTGTTTGTCAAAGGCGAGTCTGCCATGACGATCTCGTGGCCGCCTTACGGTCGTTTCGCGGCCGGCTATCTGGCTAACGAAGAAGCGCTGTCATGGGTGCCGACAACACAGATCGCCGACAAGGTGGGGTATGCGCTACCGCCGGGCGGTCATCCGGAGTTGGCCGCAGGATTTGCTCTGTCCGTTGCCTCGACTTCAAAGAACAAGGAAGCAGCGTATCTGTTCATCCAGTGGCTCAATAGCGAAGAAATCAGTAACGAGCGAGTCCAGTTACCGTACGCGCTGCGCGACCCGTTCCGTGATTCCCACTTCACCAACCCGGGCTATATCGCATTGTGGCCGGATGCCAAGGACTATCTGGCAGCACTTGGCGAAGCCGCACAAACAGGCCTTCTAGATCTGTCACTGATCCAGACAGACAAGTACGAGGAAGCGCTGCGTCAAGGCATCAGCAAGTTGTGGGCTGGCGACGACCCGCAGGCGATCCTCGACAAGATTGCTGCAGACTGGGATGCCGTCACTGAAAAGGTCGGCGTGGACAAACAGCGTGCAGTCTATGAATCGTGGGCGGCGAAGTCCGGCGCCTATCCAAACTGATTCGGCGCGAATCTTCTGACGGGAGGCCTGCGGCGGCGGCAAGTTTGCCGAAGCGCCGCAGCATCTCCCGGTTTCCAGGAAACTGATTAAAGGCGGGCTACAGCCCGCCTTTGGTTTCTGTATGCTTCACGATTACAAGAAGAATGTTGGGGAGAGTTGGTGTCTGCCGTCGGCACATTGATGAAACCGCGATTCAGTGACAAGAGCTTCAGATACCAACTGATCGCGCCGTCGATCTTCGTTTTACTTCTTATTGGCGTCTTTCCGCTGGTTTACCTGCTGGTCGTCAGTTTTCAAGGCATCACGATGATCGACAACGACACCAGCTTTCAGGGTGTCGTAAACTATGCGGCGCTATTCGGCGACACCCGCTTGTGGGAAGCATTGCTGCATACGCTGTTGTTCACGGCGATTGCCCTGCCGCTGGAGCTGATTCTCGGCCTGCTGATGGCGCAGTTATTCATCGACCACCTGCCTGGCCGCCAGATCTTTGTCGCGCTCCTTGTGTTGCCCGTGGTTATCGCGCCAATTGTTTCGGGCGCGACCTGGTCGCTGATGTTCGACAACCGATTTGGCCCGATCAATCAGGTAATCGGCTGGATCACCGGCGAAGAAGCCACGCTGCTGTGGACGATCAGCCCGGATCTGGTCTATGTGGCAATTCTCTCGGCTGAAGTGTGGCAATGGACGCCATTCATGTTCCTGCTGCTACTGGCAGCTCTGTCGGCAGTCGACAAGTCGCAACTGGAAGCGGCGTCGATTGACGGCGCCGGCTACTGGCGGATTTTCTTCCGCATTGTGCTACCCGCCATCTGGCCGGTCATGGCCGTTGCGATTCTGATTCGCGGACTGGATCTTTTCCGCCTGTTCGATGTGGTGTGGGCGCTTACCCGGGGCGGGCCGGGCACGATGACCGAGACGATATCGATTTTCGCTTACGTGAAAGGTTTTCAGCAATTTGAAACCAGCTATACGGCTGCGGTGGCCTTGTTGATCATCATAATGCTGTCTTTTGTGGTCATCCTGGCGCTCAGGAGAGTGGGGTTATCGCGATGAAGCTGGCGCGCCGCCGAACCATGCGCCTTGCGCTGCGTTATGTTGCCGCAACCCTCCTGACGCTGTTTTTTCTGTTCCCGATCTACTGGCTGTTCATGATTTCGTTCAAAACTGCCGACGAGATCTTCGCGTACCCGCCGGTGTGGTGGCCGTCGAGCCTGCAGTTCACCAATTACATTGTGTTGTTCAAGGACGGTGACGCGGCCACCGTAGGTAACAGCCTAATTGTCGCTGGCGTGAGCACCGTGTTCGCGATGTTTCTGGGCACCATCTGCGCCTACAGCCTGGCGCGGTTCAGGACCGGTGGCGAGCATCTGGCGAACTGGATCATTTCACAGAGGATGGTGCCACCGATTGCAGTCGTGTTTCCCATTTTCCTGCTGTACGTCTGGTTTGGCTGGGTGGACACCTACTTCGGGCTCATCCTCCTCTACACCGCGTTCAATCTGCCTTACGTCATATGGATGATGCGCGGCTACATTCTCGACATACCCATTGCGCTCGAACAAGCTGCGCTTGTAGACGGATACACCCGTTGGCAGGTGCTATGGAAGGTGGTGTTTCCGATGTGCCGGGCAGGTTTGTTCGCCACCGCAATCTTTACCTTCGTCTTTGCCTGGAACGACTTTATTTTCGCACTGGTGCTCACCCGGACCGAAGTAGCTACCTATACCGTACAGGTCACGCATTATTTCGGTGGCCAGTCGGGATTCTGGGCAAAGATTTCCGCAATGTCCGTTCTTGGAACCTTGCCGATCTTCATTGTCGTTGCGTTTATGCAGAAATATCTGGTGCGTGGCATCTCACTCGGAGCGGTAAAAGGATGATCTCGAAGGCGCGCGTAAACTGCCACCATCAAAGTTATGAATACCGAACACGTTTGGGCAATGGCAAGGATTTCCCCGTTCAAATGACAACATGGCCGGTTGTCTATCCGGAAAGAAACCGGGTGGGAAGTCATGGCTGATCTGAGAATACGCAAACTCGACAAACACTATGGTTCGGTACACGCCGTGCGCGGAATCGATCTGGAGATTCCTGCCGGCGAATTTACCGTTCTGGTGGGGCAATCCGGTTGCGGCAAGAGCACGCTTCTGCGATCGATTGCCGGGCTGGAAGACATCAGCGGTGGAACAATTGAAATCGCCGGAGAAGTGGTCAACGACCTGGCGCCGAGAGATCGTGACATCGCCATGGTGTTTCAAAATTACGCGCTGTACCCGTACATGAAGGTGTACGACAATATTGCATTCGGCCTGCGGGCACGCAAGACGCCGAAACACGAGATCGAAGAGAAAATTCAGCGCGCCGCAACCATGCTTGCGATCGACCATCTTCTTGACCGCTATCCGCGCCAACTCTCGGGAGGGCAGTTGCAGCGGGTGGCAATCGGCCGCGCGGTTGTGCGCAACGCGAGGCTGTATCTGTTTGACGAACCGTTATCCAACCTGGACGCACAGCTTCGCGATGAAATGCGCGGCGAGATCAAACGCCTGCACCAGGAACTGGGAAAGACCATGATCTACGTCACGCACGACCAGATCGAGGCCATGACCATGGCAGATCGTATCGTACTGCTGCGCGACGGGCGTATTGAGCAGGCTGGTGCGCCGCTCGAACTGTACGAGCGCCCGGCGACAAAATACGTTGCCGGGTTTCTTGGGTCTCCTTCGATGAACTTCATCCCTGCCCGACTTGTTTCCCATGCCGGCGGTCTTGCGGTGCGTCTTTCCGACGGCACCACTCTGGCGTTGCCCGCGGATGATGGCGATCGCTTCGGTCGGTACCGCGACAAGGAAGTAACACTTGGCGTTCGCCCCGAGCATATCAGCCGGGCGGCTGACGATACGCAGCGCCCCGGTGTTGTCAGCCACGACGTCACCATTGACCTGGTGCAACCGACCGGTTCCCGAACGTACGCAACGTTTTTGCTCGGCACTGTAGAAACCGTTGCAGAACTAAAGGCCCACGACGTGTCCGCGCCGAAGGAAAACGTACGACTGGCGTTCGACATGAACCGGGTTGTGCTGATCGACCCTGCCTCGGAGCAGGTCTTGTAATGCGGAATATGTTGAACCAACCGGTATTCCGATGCATGAACCGGCAAGCGCAATGCGCGCGTTTTTGATCAGAGGAGTCTAAAGATGAAAGCTTCATCAGTTTCCACCAGGGTGATCCGGTGCGGCACCGAGCAACCGGATGTCATCGGGCGGGTTCTGAAAGCCGGCCCAATGCAAGTCGAACTGGATAATGGCCAGCTTCGCTATCTCAAGGTACACGGCGTTGAAGTACTGCGCGCGATCGGTTTTCTTGTTCGCGACGAGAATTGGGGTACCTATATACCGGAAATTACCGGGCTCAAGATCAGCGAAAGCAAGAAAGGATTTTCCGTCCGCTTTCACGCTGTATGCAAACGGCCCGGACAGGAGATTTCGTACGATGCCGTCATCCAGGGGCACGCCGACGGAAGCCTTGAATTTTCCGGCACAGCCGTTCCAAAAACCGATTTCCTGACCGCACGTACCGGTTTCGTAGTGCTTCATCCGCTCAAGGGCGTTGCCGGTGAACCGGTGGTGGCAGAACACGTCGACGGCTCAGTCGATAACTCCAGATTCCCGCCTCTGGTCAATCCGGTTCAACCTTTCCTGAACCTGCGATCGCTTTCGCATGAAGTGCTGCCAGGGTTGACGGCCACGGTTCGCATGGAAGGGGATACCTTCGAGACCGAGGATCACCGCAACTGGACCGACGCCTCATTCAAGACTTACGTCAGGCCTCTGGCTTTACCCTGGCCTTACACACTGAAAGCGGGCGAGCCGGTCAAGCAGGCGGTCAAGCTGACTTTATCCGGAAAAGGAAATGAATCCGCCGGTAGCAAGTCCGGGACAACAATCAATGTCACGCTCGGAAAAATATTAAGAGACAAGCTGCTTCCAGTCGGCTTCGGCGTACCTGCCTCGGAAATCGACCATGCGATCCGGCATCTCGATCTGGTCAAGCGCGCCGGACCACGGGTCCTGCAATGCCATTTCGATCCGCGCGAAGGGCATGGATTGAAAGAATTGTATGGCTATCGCGTGCTCGCTGAAGCCACAAGTGCCGAGGTCGTGCTCGAGATCATTGTGACCGGCGTCGAGACCTACAAGCAGGAATTGTCTACGATTGCCGCAATGACCGCTCAGGCGGGACTAACCCTCTCGGCCGTCGCGGTATGCCCGGAAGGTGACCTGAAATCAGTGCTGCCGGGCGGCGACCGGCCACCGGCCGCGCCGCTCGAGAAACTCTACAAGGCTACGCGCGACGCCTTTCCGAATATAAAGGTGGGTGGCGGTATGTTCTCGTTCTTTACCGAGCTCAATCGCAAGCGCCCGCCGGCGGAACTGCTCGATTTCGTAATGAACACCACCTGCCCGATCGTGCACGCGGCGGATGACAGGTCGGTGATGGAAACCCTGGAAGCACTGCCTTATCAGGTCAGGACGGCGCGAACATTTCTTGGCAAGACACCGCACCGTGTCGGTCCAAGCGCGATCGGTTGTCGCGACAATCCACACGGCGCGGCTTTCTCGCCAAACCCCGACAACGAGCGCATCTGTCTGGTCAATGCCGATCCACGTGTGCGCGGCCTGTTTGGCGCGGCCTGGTTACTGGGTTACATCGCAACGTTCGCACGCAGCGGCATTCAAACCGTGACGGTCGGCGCCCCTACCGGGCCACTGGGCGTGATTTATCGAAAGACAGAAGAGACTCAGCCGTACTTCGACACGGTATCCGGTCCCGCCGTATTCCCGGCGTATCACGTCGTCACGGGACTGATGAACAGCGCCGGCCAGAAACTAGTCGATGCGGTATCGAGCGACGAGCAGAAAGTGTGCTGTCTCGCGCATCGCGGCAGAAAAGGAACCACTCTGTGGGTCGCCAATCTCACAGCGCAGAATCAGAACATAAAGATCAACGCTGGAAAGGGAGCGATTGCCGGGACGGTACTCGATGATGCGGGTTTCAGAACCGCGACGACCAAACCGGTTTCGTTCCAGAAGAATTGGAAACCGATGCGGGCAACCATGACTCTGAAGCCGTACGCCGTGGCAATTCTTTCAATCGAAGACTGAGTCGCTTTCTTCGCAGCCGGGCATCACGGACCCGGTATACGCGCCGTGCGATGCACAAAATCCGGCACGCGAAGTCGCGCATCCTGAATTGCGGGTGACCTGGAGGGAACCTGATTCCGGCTCTCTCGTATAGCGGGTCCCCTCGCCATTCTCTTCAGTCACCCACTCCAGCGCGGGGCGAGCTTGAACGAGTCGAACAACAAAAACTGCCGGCCAACACAAAAGGCATTGGCATGAAGACTTGCGCTCAAGGATCCGATCCATGATTTCTTTCGCCTCTTGTCATCGGCACCGCGCACTAATAATGGTTGGCCCCACCATGACTGGTCGTGTCTCGTCCTGTGGTTTCCACTGCTTCACTGGATCACAGCCGCACTGGCTTAACAAGTAGCGGGAACCGTCGAAACAGCGCGGTCAAAAAAAACGGCGCCTACGGCGCCGCGAAAATTCCGGTACAAGCCCGGAAGGGGGAATTGTCAGAACATCCAGCCAATACCGACGTTGAATCGGTCCTTGGTGTCGTCGGTTTCGTAGTCCTGTACATCAGCCTTGAAAACGACCTGCGGATGGACAAAAAAACTCGCGCCTGCCGTGATGACCTGTTCGTCATTCAGCGGATCAGCGGTAAAACCGGGGGCGACACTTTCCTGGGTGTTGTAATCCTCGTAACGGGCAAACGGCGCCAGGGCCAGACCGCCTTTGAATGTGAAGCGGTAAGCCGCTTCAACGTACCAGCCGAAGAAGGATTCCGGCGCCGCCTTGTTCGATCCCGGCGCCAAACCGGCCGAAGCATTTATTGCCTGCGTATCGGAGAAGCTCCCTTGCGAATACAGAGCGCGTAAGTCCCATCCGGCGACGGCATACCTAGCGTGCAGGTCCCATATCAGAAGGTTCGCATTCGCTCCCGCCAAAGCGGTTGCGTTCGTTCCTTTGCCCTGGCCGTCTTGCGCGGTGTTTCCGGTCCAGACGCTGCCGCCGAGTTGAAGCCCCGGGACGCCTCGGTAATTCAAGCCGGCGAAATAGCCGAACTCATTGGCCGTGACCCGGTTTCCCTTGGTGCGCATGTCCTTGAAACCGCTCGACGCATCCTTGTACAAGCTCGCATCCGGCGTCGTCGTAATTCCGGTGTTGTATTCAAGACCATTCGCAACAAAGCCCTGAAATGCGAACCCGATCTCACGCCAAGTGGTGGGAATGATCCGTGTTTCCACCTCGTTGCGCTCGACGCCATAAAACACCGGTGGCTCGTGATACTCGTTCAGGAAACCAATTGGCAGCAACATCAAACCGGCACGAAGATTGGCACTTGCGTCGTCTGTGAGCCGTTGCTCGATGTAAGCCTGCTCCATCGCCACTTCACCGCTGCTGCTGTCACCACCTTTGGTAACAGAGTGTTCGAATTCGATTTCCGAATACAGTCGGGTGCGGTCGCTAAAACGATGCCCCAGAAAGAGTATGAAACGCTGCAGGTCAAACTCATCCCGCCGGGAATCGTCCTTGTAGTTGTTGTAATTAATCTCGCCGTAACCACCGACTGCCGTACGGCCTTCGTCTGGATCCGCGGCTGCGCTAAAGAACAGCATGTCCGTTCCTGCGTCCTCGTCCAGACCGGAGTCCACGTCTGCAGAGGCATCGGCCTGCTGCTGCTCCTGTGTTGCGTCTGTTTCTACTTGCTGCTTGTCTTGTGCCGTGTTCGTTTCTACCTGGCGCTTGAGTGCATCAAGTTCCCGCTGCAACGCGTCGATACGCTGCTCCATCGCTTCGTCCGCGAATGCGACAGTGCACACCAGCGTCAACGACGCTGCGACCAGTGTTTTTTTCATTGTTATCCCCCCCCAAAACGCTATTGATTACCTGTCGTTCCGATTCATGCGAAAGACACCCGCCTCGCCATATCAACGCCCGGAGCAATGTCCATGGCCTTGAAGTGGCCTTAGCATTGAACTACGAATGATAATGATTCGCGTTTAAGAAGTAAACACTATTTTGATACCACGGCATCAAGCTGGAGCGCGATTATCCTCAGTGCCTCCCGGATGGCAATTTCTTGTTTTAACGAATGTTTTTACGCTCAGAACAGCAGATGCGGCGCCGACCCGGTTTCAGTCAACCCTGCCAAGGCAGAATTCCGCCAGCGCCATCAGTACTTTCGGGTCATCTCCGTTAGCCTCGACAACGGTGACCGGCACGCCAGTGAGTGACCTTGCGGGCTGATTCGACAAGCCCAAAAAGGTCCTTGAGAATATGGCCGCCGGTACCCGGAAACACTGGTACGCGGATAATTCTTTCAGCACCGCGTTCGACGAAACTGCAACACGCAGCCTGAAAGTCCAGTTGCATCCCTTCAAGAAACGCCAGAGACACCGGGCCGGGATAACGCCCTGCAACAATCGTCACCAAGCGATCGAAAGGCTCACGCCATCGTGCGAATTTCTGTTTTGCCTTGTCGTCATCAGCAGTTCTCCGTCGCCAGATAACCCCGCTTCACCCTGCGGCTGATGATCAAACCCTTATTCACAAATCATGTCCGCGCGTCGTCAGCCGTTTGAGGCTGGTCGCAAATCGCAACGCGACTGCGCTCCGATTCACCATTTCCTGGCAGAACGAGTGTCAGTTTCTTTAAGAATCCGGTCGCCGATTTTTGCGTAACTGCAGGCACCAGGGTCAGTTTGTCGGCACACCCACCCACATGCTCATGCTTGGGAAAAACGCTACCGTGTTTTTTGCATATGGGCGCGCTCAGCGCGGCAGTGCATTTGCGCGAACCGCCGTCACTACTTGCGGTTCAGCCCTTCTCCAGCTGACGCAGCGTCGCCAGGCCGGCGCTCAGAGCGCCTTGCAGCAGCATCGAGTCGACGCCGTAGCCAAACAAACGAAAACCCTTGTCCCAGTAGGCGCGGCTCCACTGGTCGTCCGCACTCATGAAGCCCAGAACCTTATTGTGCTTGCGCGCAGCAGCGACCATGCGATCGACTGCATCGATGTACTTGGGATGGTCAAACTGGGCCGGAATACCCAGGAAATTGGTCATGTCGAAATGCCCTAACCAGAGCACATCAACGCCCGGCACGGCAGCGATTTCGTCGACGTTACGAACGCCTTCCTCGGTTTCGATCAGGCACATGACCAATGTCCGCTCGTTGGCGACCTTGATCTTTTCCGTAACCGATCCACCCAGGTAATCATCGGATGCAAACCCGAACGCGGCACCGCGCCGGCCTTCGGGTGGATAACGCGTACACGACACGACATGCCTGGCTTCTTCCGCGCTGCCCACCATCGGCGCCATAATGCCCATAGCGCCCAGGTCCAAAGCACGCGAAATGTAGTGGTACTGATTAGCCGGGACCCGCACCATCGGCACCAGATCGATGCCACGCGACAACGCCACTTGCTGTTTCAGTGTTTCGTAACTGGTACCCGCGTGCTCCATATCGATCAGCAGAAACTCCGCCCCCGCCGCCTTGACAATCTGCGGCAAACCCGGGACCAGGAACTCCCATCCGAATGCGCCGAACGCGGGTTGACCTGCCAATAATTTTTCCTTTACCGGATTATTTCTCATGATAGGTCTCTCCTGTCATTGCCCTGAAACGCGTTGTGTTGTGCGAAGCGCGAGCCTTGATGTCTTAATCACTGACCGCGCTAACCTGCTGCTCCGGTTTTTTCGCTATTTCCATTTCCCGTCCCAGTCCTTGTGCCCGAGCACCTCGGGATTAACGAGATGGCCGGGTTGCCGGCCATGGCACAGATCCACTGCGGCCTGGAAGGCTCGTTCGCCAAGAATGCGCATGCACTCATCGGTATGGCAGATCGCATGCGGCGCCAGAATAACGTTGTACATTTTCAATAATGGATTGTCGGCCGATAGCGGTTCCGTCTCGAATACGTCGATTGCAGCACCGGCGATGCGCTCGTTCTGCATGGTGTCAATCAGCGCCGCTTCCTGAACCACGGGCCCGCGCGAAGTGTTGATAAAGTATGCACTCGGCTTCATCAGGCCGAACTCTCGCGCGCCGATCAGCCCGCGGGTGTTGTCATCGAGCAGCGTGTTCACGGACACGAAGTCGGCCTCGCGCAAAAGCGTATCCATATCGGTCATGGTGACGTTCAAGGCATCAACTGCTGACTGCGGCACGTTCGGATCGCAGCCCAGCAAGCGCATGTTGAAGGGTTGTACCAGCCGGAAGATCTCGGCGCCAATATTACCAACACCAATCACCCCGAGCGTGCGCCCCATCAACCCCATGCCCAGGAAATTTCCTTTCTCGGCCCAGCGTCCTTCGCGAACCAGTCTGTCCTTGAGGATCATGCGATGCGCCAGTGCCAACACGTAACCCATCACCGACGCCGCAACCGGCCGGCGCACGCCATCCGGGGTAATGGTCAGCATCACGCCGTGTTCATTGCACGCTGCCACGTCAACAGAGTCATACCCGACGCCGAAGCGAGCAATCAGTTTCAAACGGCGGTCCAGCCCCGACAATGTTTCCCGAGTGACTTTTGCCGTCATCAGGCAAAACGCATCAAACTTCGCCGCGTGCTCCGGTGTGAGTTCCGGCACCCGGTCGGCCAGGATCTCCCATTCAATGGCGGGATCATCGAGTATCTTCATGGCGTCATCACCGAAAATCGTACCGCCATCCGCGGTCACGACTTCCTGACTGACGCCAACGCGAAACTTCTCTGCCATGTTGTTCTCCTCCCAAGCTATCTGAATTACATCTGGCCCGCAGACCACTTGATACTACATGGCGACGCTGAATGCCCCGTCCACAACCAGCACGTGTCCGTTGACATAGGACGCCTCGTCCGAGGCAAGAAACACTGCCGCCGGCCCGATTTCATCTAGTTGACCCCAGCGTCCTGCCGGCGTGCGGCCGCAAACCCAGCCGTTGAATTCCTTGTCGTTAATCAGCGCTGTGTTCATCTCGGTCGCAAAGTAACCGGGAGCGATCGCATTAACGGTAATGTTGTGTTGCGCCAGCTCGACCGCGAGCTGGTGAGTGAGTGAATGCACCGCGCCTTTGGACGCGATATAGGCCGAAATGGTGGGTCGCCCCAGAAGGGCACTGATCGACCCGGTCATGATAATGCGACCACGCTTTGCCGGAATCATTACTTTCGACGCCTCCCTGGCCAGCGCCCACACACCGGTCAGATTGGTCGCAATGACGCGTTCGAAATCTTCGGTTTTGAACTCGGTGATCTGCTCGCGATGTTGTATCCCGGCATTGGCAACCAGAATATCGAAACGGCCGTGCTTGCTGGCCGCCGCTTCCACGCAGGCAGCGGCAGCGCCATGATCAGTGACGTCGAACGGGGCGGCTTCGCCGCTCAGTTTTCTGGATGCCAGCTCGGCCACCCGCTCCTTGATCGCTGCGGCATTACGCGCATTGAGCAGAACATGGGCACCACTTTCGGCGAGCGATTGCGCCATTGCCCATCCAAGTCCACGTGACGCACCGGTAACGAGTGCAATTTTTCCGCTCAGATCAAACATGGTGTTCTCCTTGGAAAAGCTGTTCACCACAGGGTCATGGGTGTGCCGACAACATAAAAACCGGAAACCTGCTAACAGTTCCGGATTCCCGGCCGGACCCTTGTTCCGAAAATCGAAGGCATTGCTACGCTACCGGGATCCGCGTCTTGGCGGCGTGACTGCTTCGCTATGCGTCCATCATTGACGCATTCCGGTCTTGCCGAAGACTTCAAGGCATGTATTGCCCGCCGTTGACCTCAATGATCTGCCCCGTGATGTAACCGGACATTTGACCCGAAGCAAGAAACAGAAACGCCCCGGCGCATTCATCCGCCTCGCCAAGCCGGTTCATCGGGATCGTCGCCTTGAATCCTTCCAGCATTTCCGGGGTGGAGAACCGGTCATGAAATGGTGTCGCAATCACACCCGGCGATACAGCGTTGACGCGGATTTTGTCTTTCACAAATTCCTTCGCAAACCCTCGTGTAATCGTACTGATAAACCCCTTGGTCCCGGCATATAGCACCGCACCGGTGGCGCCGCCGTGACGCGCGGCAATGGAAGTGACGTTGATAATGGCACCGCCGCCGGACTTGCGCATGTGACCGACTGCCGCCTTGGTGCACATCAGTGCAGAACGCTGGTTCAGTTGCACGACGCGGCTGAACATGTCATCGGTCATTTCCGCAATTGGAATGCGCTTGATAAGCCCACCCGCGTTGTTGACGAGAATATCGATGCGGCCAAACTTTGCGACGGTGTCGTCGACGAGTTTGGCACACACGTCGCTGTTGGTCACGTCCCCTTGCAGCGTAATCGCTTCACCGCCACTGTTGCGAACCTCGCTGGCCACTGCCTCCGCTTCGGACTTGCTGCTGTTGTAGTGCACTGCGACCCGTGCACCGTTGGCGCCGAACGCTTTCGCGACGGCCGCACCGATTCCGGTGCTGGACCCTGTAATCAGAGCGACTTTTCCCTTCAGGTCTTCAATCATTTCTCCCCCTTGCTGAAAAACCGGCCTGCTGCCGGCTCGTTATGCGTTGAGTGCCACTTGCGCATCCACCGTGGCTTACGGCTTAAACACTGTCGAACCGGTCGTCTTGCGCGCCTCAAGGTCGCGATGCGCCTGCGCGGCATCGGCAAGAGCATAACGTTGATTGATCTCGATACTGACCTGGCCCGACTTCACCATGCCAAACAATTCTTTCGAAGCCGCTTCCAGATCGGCGCGCTGAGCCGTGTATGTCATGAGCGTCGGGCGTGACACATAGAAGGACCCCTTCGCGAGCACATTGATGTCGACATCTTTGACCGGACCTGAGCCGTTGCCGAAAACCGCAAGCAGACCGCGCGGTTGCAAGCAGTCAAGCGAACCGTAGAAAGTATCCTTGCCGACAGAATCGAACACCACCGGCACACCCCGCCCGCCGGTGATTTCCATGACGCGCTCCGGGAATTTCTCTCGCGTGTAGACAATCGTGTGGTCGCATCCGTGCGCCTTGGCAATACGTGCCTTCTCATCCGAACCGACCGTGCCGATCACCGTTGCGCCCAGCGCCTTAAGCCACTGGCAGGCGATCAGCCCTACACCACCGGCGGCAGCATGAAACAGCACCGTCTCGCCCTTCTGAACCCGGTAGACCCGCCGTATCAGGTATTGAACGGTGAGGCCCTTCAACATCATCGCGGCCGCCTGTTCGTCACTCACTCCCGCCGGTATTTTTACCAGCTTTTCGGCCGGGATCACCCGCTCCTGGGAATACGCCCCCGGCGGGCCACCAGCGTATGCAACGCGATCACCCGCCTTCACATGTTCCACGCCCGGTCCCACAGCCTCGACCACGCCAGCCGCTTCCAGACCGACACCGCTAGGCAGCGGTAATGGATACAGACCCGAGCGATGATAGGTGTCGATGAAATTCAGGCCGATGACCTTATGCCGTACCCACGCCTGCCCTTCTCCCGGCGCAGCAACATCGACATCTTCATAGGCAAGTACTTCGGGTCCGCCCGTTTTGTGAAAGCGCACTGCTTTAACCATTATTTTCTCCTCGTCTATTTTTTTAATGTCGCCGTTAGCGGACGAACTGGTCTACGTAACCCGCGCCCAGTCCGACCTCTTCGTAATGCTTGCGGCACATCTCCAATTTGGTAAATACGTCTTCATAGCCGACGGTTTCACCTTTCTCGTCGACATAAATCATCGCGCCGTTGACATTGAACATGGTAATCATTTCCTACACACCTTCATCGACAATCAAGGTGTGGACTTCTCCTGGCGGTTCGTAAACAAATCCGCCCTCCTCGGCGATCCAGTCGTGCTCAAGATAACGCCAGTTGCCTTTCAGTACATAGCCGTAGACCGCCATCGGATGCCGGTGACGCGACAGTACGCCGCTCTTTCGCACACGCAGCAGATTAAACCAGCCGCCGGAAACTGTATTGAGCATCAGTGGCCGGAACCAGACGCCATCGGCCTGTGGCACCCAGACGCGCTCATCATCCGGAACAGCCTGCGCAACGATTTCCTGTTGCATGCCCATTGCAGATAATGGATTGTTTTTTAAAGACGCATTCATCCCGCATCCCCCCGGATCATATTCGGTGCTGAAACAAACAGTCGCCGAGACCGGCGACCAGATCCGCTATTTTACCCGCGCCGCCACCGGATACGATGGCAGACACCGGCACGGGTGCGCCCGCAACCAGCGCCTTGCGCTGGGCGGGGGGGGAAAGCGACTACGCGGTCCGCTTTTTTCGCTTGGCTGGTGTTTTCGCAGCCACCGTTTTCGCAGCCACCGTTTTCGCAGCTGGTGTTTTCGCGGCAGCGTGATCGCGGATGAACTCCCGGATCTGCGGATAGATCCGCTCGCGATATTTGCGACCACTGAAAATCCCATAGTGGCCGACCTTTTTTGCCAGCAAGTGTTTACGTTTTGCGGCTGGAAGACTGGAGCAAAGCTTGTGCGCTACTTCAGTCTGGCCATTGCCCGAAATGTCGTCGAGCTCACCTTCAATAGTGAACAGCGCCGTTTTGGTAATCGCCTCGGGCGCAACGCGCTCTCCGTTCACATCCCACTTGCCCTTGGGAAGCAGGAAGTCCTGGAAGACAATGCGAACAGTATCCAGATAATATTCTGCAGGCATATCGAGAACGGCGTTATATTCATCATAGAATTGCCGGTGCGCTTCCGCACTGTCTCCGTCGCCTTCGATCAGGTGGTTGTAAAACTGCCAGTGCGCATTGAGGTGACGATCCGGATTCATCGCCATGAAACTCGCGTGCTGCAAAAACCCGGGATAAACCTGGCGTGTAAACCCCGGATGATTGTAGGGAACTCGCATGATCAACCGGCGCGCGAACCAGGAATGGGATCGTTTTTCGGCAAACTCGTTAACCGTCGTCGGACTGAGGCGAGCATCAATCGGCCCACCCATCATGATCATTGCCCTCGGCACGGCAGGATCATCATTTGCCGCAAGCAACGACACAGCCGCAAGCACGGGCACCGTCGGCTGGCACACTGACATGACGCTCAAATCCGGGGCCAGGGCGCGAATGAATTCCTGCACGTAGGCAACGTAGTCATCCAGATGAAACATCCCGTCTGACACAGGCACCATCTTGGCATCGACCCAGTCCGTCACCCAGACATCGTGATCGACCAGTGCGGTACGCACCGTGTCGCGCAACAACGTTGCAAAGTGCCCGGACAGCGGCGCGACGATCAGCAGTTTCGGTTGCTTGAGTGATTCTGACTTGCGAAAGTGGACCAGCTTGCAGAACGGCTTGTCGAGAGCGACCTCTTCAGTGATGTCGACGTCACGACCATCGATGACGACGTGTTTGATGTCCCATTCCGGCTTGTGGTAGCGGCGCATGACACGGGTGAACAGTTCGCTGTTGGCCGCGACGGTACGCGACATCGGCGTATAACTGAGCGGACTATAGGGATGCGAAAACGCTTCTTTCACCGCACCTGCCCACAGCACGGCGGGCGTCATCATTTGTTTGTGCAACTCGTGCAGGGAATACATCATCGTTGGTATCAGCCCTTCCGGATAAACGCCGCCAATTGGCTCTCACCGCTTAATTGTCTGGTGAGAAGGCCCGCTTCGCATCATGAAACAGTATTCCAAGGTAAAACAACCCTGGACATGCAAAGGCGACAGTTGGTAATGCCATACAGCGAAGCAGGCGACAGGTTAACAGCAATTTTCGGGCTCGCAAGGCCTACCGTGACGATATAAGCCACAGCTGATTATCGTTTCGATGGAATGCAACCGGATCGATGCAATCACCACGGTGCCTGGGCAGCTATAACGGCCCGATCGGCTCTTCCTGGACCGCGCTGATCTGTTCCTTGATCTGCAGGATGTGCTCCTCCCAGTAACGCTGGGTGTTAAACCACGTAAACGCCGCCGGAAATGCCGGATCACTCCAGCGCTGCGCGATCCAGCCCGCGTAATGGAGTATGCGCAATGTACGCAGCGCCTCGATCAGATGCAGTTCGCGGCGGTCAAACTCCATGAAATCCTCATAGCCGGCGAGCACGTCGGAGAACTGGCGCGTCATCGATGCGCGATCGCCGGAGAGCAGCATCCATAAATCCTGCACTGCCGGCCCCATGCGCGCGTCGTCGAGATCAACAAAATGTGGCCCTGCATCGGTCCACAGAATGTTGCTGGAATGACAGTCGCCGTGCAGCCTGATGTTCGTCACCGTACCGGCTCGCGCGTAGGCATCACGCACTGCATGCAGTGCCGCTTGCGCTGCTGCCCGGTACGGTTCTACGAGCTCTCGTGGAATGAAATCGTTATCGAGCAGATAACGCACCGGCAGCTCACCGAATGCCTCGATACCAATGGCAGGACGATGTCGGAACTCCTTTACGGCGCCACATGCGTGCATCCGGGCGATGAATCGGCCAATCCATTCCAGCACGTCGGGGTCGTCCAGCTCTGGCGCCCGGCCTCCGCGCCGGGGAAACAGCGCAAAACGGAAACCGCCAAACTCGTGCAAGGACTGTTGCCCTGTGCGAAGCGGAGCGACCACCGGGATTTCCTTCTCGTCGAGCTCGAACGCGAACGCGTGTTCCTCGAGCACCTGCTCTTCGCTCCAGCGTTGCGGTCGGTAAAATTTCGCGATCAGAAACGAGCCCGGAGCCAATTCGTCTTCGTTTTCGATGCCGACCTGATAAACACGATTCTCGTAGCTGTTCAGACCCAACATGCGTCCGTCACAACGGTATCCGGCAGATTCGACCGCGTTCAGCACACAATCGGGCGTCAGGGTAGAGTAAGGCGTTGAAGTATCCATGGCATGCATTCTATGTCCGATACGCTGCGGCAACGATATCGAAGCAAGCACGTGAGAAGAAAACCGCCGAACAGCGGTGCTTTCAGATACGATCCGCACATCTGCCCGTAGCTCCTGGCTGCCATACGCCAAGGCACGGCCTTTCGGGCAATGACTTCATCGAAATACCGGCTGGTCCAGCTTCCGCAACGCATTGATGCGTGGCCCGGAATCTGGATTAAATCTTGCGTTCTGTCAGCCATCGAAAGTTTGTAGCGGTCGGTCAATGGCCTCGTATATTGAGTGTCAGGCCGGGCTGCCGGCCTGACGGCTAATCCAGCGTCATACTAGGGGGGATTTCAGTGCGCAGTGACGAAAATTCATCAGACAGTCCGGCCTCGCGCCTGCTGCTACTGATAGTGCTTGTGCTGGCGGCCGGAAACAGTCAGGGCGAGATAGTCGAGCGCGATGCCGGCACAATGGCGGCCCGCACCACCACTCTGGTCTCGGATGAATTCAACATTGCCTCGGATACTGCAGGCATCGAACTCTACGTCCGTAACAAGCGTCCGCTCGGCCTCGAACCAACTGCCGACCGAACCGTCCTGTTCGTGCACGGCGCGACCTATCCTGCGGAGACTTCGTTTGATTTGCAACTCGATGGTGTGTCGTGGATGGAGTACATCGCCTTGCACGGCTGGAACGTCTACCTCGTCGATCTGCGCGGCTACGGACGCTCGACCCGGCCTGAAGAAATGTCGCAACCGGCTGAGGATAACGATCCGCTCGTTACCACTGATGTGGCCATACGCGATGTTGCTGCTGCCGTCGATTTCATTCGCTGGCGCGACGGCATCAGGAAGATGAACCTGATCGGCTGGTCCTGGGGCACAGCCATCATGGGTGGATACACCGCGCGCAATAACCACAAGGTCAATCGCCTGGTGCTTTATGCGCCAGTATGGACACGCGATACGCCCTCGGCAATCAACACACCGGGCAAGCTGGGCGCTTACCGGCTCGTCAGCAAGGAAGCCGCCAGCAAGCGCTGGCTGCGCGGCGTGCCGGAAGAAAAAGTCGACACACTGATTCCCGATGGCTGGTTCGACGCATGGGCGACAGCCACGTGGAAAAGCGATCCGCAGTCAACTGACAGCGGATTACTGCGCGCGCCGAATGGCGTGATCCACGACGTGCGCAATTACTGGATGCAAGGCAAGACAACCTGGAATCCGGCAGACATTCGGGTGCCGACGCTCATCATCGGCGGCAACTGGGACCGCGATACGCCACCGTATATGGCGCAGCATGTTCTCGAGCGACTGACGCATGCGCCGTCCACACGGCGCGTTGAAATCGGCGAGGCAACGCACACCGTGATCATGGAGAAAAACCGGATGCAACTGTTCCGGGAAGTACAGCTGTTCTTGCAGGACTAGTCGCTGCGACGGATCCGGTTACCTTCGGGCTAACGCGGGTACGAACCGCTGTTCACATCAACCGTCGTTCCCGAGACGTAGTCCGGGCTTTCGGTTCCTAGCCAGACAACCACGCGCGCCACTTCTTCCGGGTGGCACGGCCGCCCCACATGAACACTGCTCATCACCGCGTCCTTGCGCGATTGCGGAAGTTGCTCGTACATGGAAGTCAGCGTCGGCCCCGGCGCGACCGCATTAACCAGAATTCCGTCCCTGCCCAGTTCACCCGCATAGCTCTTGGTGATATTGAGCAACGCTGCCTTGGTTGCCCCGTACCAAAGGTCAGGATGGCCGGTAAACGCGGACACGGACCCGACATTCACCACACGCCCCGACTTGCGCTGTCTCATCTGCGGCTTCAGCGCCTCGATCATCGCTGCCGGCGCGCGGAGGTTCACCGTGATAATTTCAGCGGCGTGCGCTTCCGGAATAGCGTCGTATGGGTCGCAGTAGAGCACAGCGGCATTGTTGACCAGCGTATCGATTGCGCCCAGTCGACCGATCAGCGCCGGGATGCCGGCGAGATCGCGCAGGTCATAATCAACGCGCTGGCCGACCACGTCATCGCCGAACTGCTTATCGAGTGAGATAACGCGGCAGCCTGCCGCCGAAAACGCCTGGGCCGTCGCGAGGCCGATGCCTCTCCCCGCTCCGGTGACGAGTACGGTCCGATCACCGGTGCTCACGATTGCACGCCGCTGCACTCACCCGACATGCCTTCTGACCGGCGCGCGCGACTACTCCTTGTACTCATCGGGCAAGGGCACGCCGTGCGTTTCGTAAATGGCCGCGATCTCGTCGCGCGCCTCCTTTGACTGTGTATGAAAGCCGATCGCCTTGAAATAGCGCACCTTCACATCCAGCTCTTTCACTTGCGCCGTGGCCTCTTCCGGCAAAGCCGGGGCATTGGCCCCGTCACTTTCACTCCATGCGTAGACGTTGGACATGAATACCAACACGCAAAGTAACGATATCAACAGCTTCATTGAATACTCTCTCCACCAACAAAAAAACTCCGGCCAAGTCTGACCACATTCGGACCGGCCTGCTTAATCCATTGTTTCAAAATTGGTTGCTTCTGCGAAATAACCATCGTAGCTCGAGAAACGGAAAGCAGCGTATCGCCCCCGGCATGCTTGTGAGCTTACCCCGTTTCGCGTTTGACGTTCTCAACCTTGATCCGTGACGTCCCGGAATATGGTCTGCGCGGAAACCGCTACGGCAAGCGCAAGTTGCTCCGCAACCCAGCGACCGACCGGATCATTGCCTCCTGCAAGATGCCAGGCGTAGTGCGCATGCAGACATTTCACGCCCTGGCGCGTGCCCCCAACGCCGGCAGATGGCACCGGTCCGTCATGTCCGGCGGGCAGGGCCGCGTCGCGCTCGGCAGCGTAGCGCGAATGTGCTTCCGCCAGTTCATCAGCGTCGACCTCGGCGGCGGCACGGCGCACGCCGCCTTCCGATTCGAGCCGGTCAACACCGCGCCGCGCGGTCTGACCCACCAGCCAGTAGCGCGTCGGCATCGGCCGGCCATCATTGAGCAATGGCGCATTTCGAATCACAACCGGATCGCCTGTCTCGTCACGCACGACCACATCGAATGCGCCGGCGGGCGGACGGCCCACCACCTGCTCAACCCTTTCCCGATCATCAACAACGGCGGCGTCACGCATCGTCAGTTTTCTGGCGGGACATAGTACGGAAACGCATAACCCGGATTATGTTGCTGGTAAATATCATGCAAGGCCTGAATGTCGTCGACCATCGCATCGCCTTCCCACCGGACTGCGTCCTGCCCCATGGCCTGAGCCATCGTCACGATGAATGTCGTGAGATTGATGTACGCGACCATTGGCTTATCCTCGAAAGTGAGATTAACGAGGGGCGCGGCCACGGTGCCTTCCGTCCCGCAGTAGGTCGCGTACCACTCACCATCGAATTCGAACACCGGCACCAGCCTGCGGTCCCACTTCGTCAGGGCGGCCAGCCGAAGCTGCCAACGAGCCGAGAGCGCATCCTCCAGCGAAAGAAAGTCGTGATACCAGACAAAGGGCGTCGCATCCGTTGCGCCATCGTGCCATGACCAAAGCACGCTCAACTCATCGGAGGGATGGCAATCGATATCGGAAAATGCATTGGCAATCGCCTCTTCGGAAAGGCCAGGCCGCAGCTTGTCCGATACGCCGGTAGCGTTTTTCAGGTGCCATGCCTTGATCTGCTCCAGGCCAGAGCGAAGCACAGTGGCGTCGGAACGCTCTTCTGCCACCCTGAACTGGATATCAGTCGCGATCGGATCGGCACCGCAACCCCCGAGGAGAAAACCGATGATCAATATGGCTGGCTGACGCATCGGCTACTTACAAGGCACTTAAGGTTTCCGGGTGTCCAGCAGACCCTACTCGAAAAGTCAGAAAGCATAGCCTGTCCCTGATTACTTCCTAAACCATGGCGATCGGTCGCGCAGGCGAACCGGTCGCACCCTTGAACTTCACCGGCAGCAAGATGAAGCAGAATTCGGCGATTCCCGCATCCGCCAATGGCGTCAGCATCAGATTCTCGATCAGATACACACCGGCCTCGACCAGACAATGCTGGTGGACCGGCATCTGCACCGCTGGCGCCTCTTCGCCAGGCAGCACCTCGACAGCCATGGTGTCGGTTCCGATCGCGGTCACGCCCTGTTTCGTCAGCCATTTGGCGGCGGCGAGGTTGATACCCGGCTCGCCGGCGAGATACCGGACATTGTCATTCATGTAAAAACGGCCCCAGCCGGTGTTGATGAGCAGAATGTCGCCCCGCCGGATAGTCGCCTTGTTGTTGGCCAGGCATCTTTCGATATCTTCCGGGCCGACTGAACGGCCGGCCTCCAGAAACTCTCCGCCGTCAAGGCGAGAAACATCGACCAGCAGGCCGCGCGAGACGATCGATGGCGCATGTTCGATGCCAAGTTTCAACAGACCGAAATCGGTAGAGACTTCGCTGGCGTCGTTGCCGCCATACATTTCCGATCCGACAGTAAAGTGCCCGAGCGCGTCGATATGGGTACCGACATGGGTGGTCATTTCGATGCGCTCGAGGTTGGATCCGGCGTCATTGGTGGCACCGGCCTGGCGGCGCCGTCGCAACGCGCCCTGCCAGTTCGGCGCGCCCAGCAACAGATAGGGCGTTTGCACTGGCTCATAACGGGGAGCGCCGTATTCGATAATGTGACTGAGGTCGAACAGCTGCCCCTGTCGCACCAGCGCTAGCGCCTCCAGCCGTTTTTCCGGTGTCAGGTAATTGCCAGCGCCGAGCTGGTCACC
>DATKYN010000116.1:0-2654 GCA_035528435.1 Burkholderiales bacterium | reverse complement strand
CTGTCGTCTGGCGGCCCTGCTGGACGTCCCCTTGGTCGAGGCAGCCCAAAACGTGGTTCCCGTCGCCCGCACCGCACACGAAGCCGTCGAAGGGCTGCGGATGTGGGCTTCCGGCAGGTGCCTTTCGGCCGATTACGCGGGACTTTACACCCGCAATCCGAACACCGGCACGGTCAAGCCGGGCAGGAAGGTTCGCCGGACCGATCCGTCGAACAACTAACTGCAAGGATGCGGCTATTCTGGGGGCGCAAGATGTTAGCCGGGCGGGTGGAGGTGTTAAACCCGAGCAGGTAAACGCATGCGGGTAACCTGCGGCGGCGTACGCCACCGAACGCATTCTGCGAGTTGCCATTTCCTGCGTCGGTCGTGAACACCTCCGCCGCTGGGTGGCGACGCTTAGGCATGAGGTCGCGATCTCCTCGGTCCGTTTGGCGGGATCCAGTTCCTGACTCAGGACGGTTAGACCTTGGTCACGTAGCGAGAACTGCAACAGGCGTGAAAATCGACTGCCTCGCGCACTCAATCTGATGACACAGATCGGCAATCTTGGCTGCGCGAACCGCGGTCGGTCGATTTCACGAATGGCACTAGCTTAAGCTCCCCGCTATCCGTTTCGCCGCCGGCGGTCGGTGAGTAATGACAACAGCGTGCGCTCCATCGCATTGCGGTGCTGCTCATGCGGCGTGCCTGAACGTGTCTTTGTTCGAGGGCAAAGCCGAAAAGCGATAATGCCGTTGGCCATTGCGATGCTGCCGACACGGCAGAAACAGAGAGAGCCGCCATTTGGCGCTGGTGACTCTGTAATTTGCGCTCTAGAACCATTTTGATCGGTTGTGCGGCAGCTTGGCAATGTGTCGAGGTTGCGTTAGCCTGGCGGCCGGCTTCGGTCGTCGTTTGCGCGCCCGCGGTTCCCATCGTCCAGGACGGCCGCCTACTCGGTGGTAAGCAACGGTTGTAAGCATCGCATCAATCAACGGCCCGCGATCCTCGGGCCGGGCAGCTTCAATCTTCGGAGCGAAGGCAGTCAAGGCTTGCTTGGCTCCTTTGAAACTCACCTTGCGAGGCTCGATGTCGTTCTCGTCGGCGGCAACGGCCATCACGGTGCGGAGTAAGTTGTACGCCAGCAGGTGAGTCCAAATCTCTTTGTGAACCATGTCGGGCGTCTTGCAACGCAGGATGTCCATCTGCATCGTGGACTTGATCGACCGGATATCGACTTCTCCGTCCCAGCGGCGTTCATACAAATCGCCTATCTGCTTGCCATCGATCGATAGGGCGAGAATCGTGGTAACGACTTTGAATTGCCTGACGCGGTTGTTCTTGTCGCGAGCGTCAACCGTCACCTGCCGCATCAAGAGGTGCTTTGGGTAGCTCCGGTATTGCTCTGGCGTCATTCCTCGCGGCTTGTTGGGACGTTGCCAAACGAGTATCTCGCCATCAGGTCTGCTTTCTGCTGTCCAACTTCCCGTCCGCACGTACTGAGCGCGAGCAACGATGTCGATACCTCGATTGCACAATTCGCACGCGATGAAGTAATCGTCGAATAGAGCATCGCCAAGAACCACGTCGCCGGGTTTGAGGGTGTCATACATGCGTCGGAAGAGATTCGTTTCGCCGGTGCCCTTGCCTTGGTACGGCGCGATAGCCAAATCGTGGCAAGCGCCGGTTGCGAGCGATAGCAGCACCGCGATCCGGGCGAGAGGAAAACCTAAACCTGTCGCTTGCTGGGGCGGCTGCGGATACTTCTGTTGGTTTTCTGGTGTGTCCGGCATCGAGACACTCGAACCATCGACGATGAACACCGAGCGACCGTTCCATTTCCACTGGTCGCCAGCGCTCGCCTGCAACTCTTCCGCAGTTCGCGTTGCCAAAGTCGAGAGGACACTTGTCAAAATACGGCTCCGCGCATTGCAGTAGCTGGCAGTATTGGGCGAGCAAACCGGGTTACTGTTCGCCGCACGATGCGCGATGATTTGCGACACAGCATCGCGGCAACTGTGGTCTTCGCTGAGTACCTGACTCAGAAAGCCCCAGATGGTCGTAATCGGGCTGAACACACGGTCCCGATACTTGACTCCATGTTCGTTGAGAACGTTCCGGATGCTGGCCTCAGTCAAAATGTCCGCGAACGGGAGCCCCTCATTGCGCGCAAAGCGGGCGCGCACCGCATCCAAGCTCGACATGGAACCGCCTTCAAGTTGACAGCGATTCCAGCCGCCTGATTAGAATGCGATGCAGACGGGGGCCATTCCTAGGCCGAAACGCCTGGGTGTGCTTCCTTGCTCTCGGTCGAAGTAGCTGCCTCACCGGGGTTTGCTTTGCTGGTCACCGTGACCAGCCGTCATCATCTATACGTACGTAGAGCACGAACACGTTCGGTCACTCGACTCGAAAAATCCGGAAACCCATGAACGCAGACGGCGTTATGGACAACATTCGAAACGCGTTTGAGCGTTCGGGAGCGGCGTTCAATGAACTTGGAGACGCTCGATTTCTCACGGTCCAGCCACACAGTAGCGGGCGTGGTTCGTGTTGTATCCCACGTCAGACCCGCACATTTCGGCAGTGCTAGCTGTCGCTCAAACGCTGGGTGTCAAGATAGGCGAGTTAGTGAAATGATAACGAGGCTCTCGCCCGCACATTGCTTATGCTAG
>DATKYN010000115.1:0-6980 GCA_035528435.1 Burkholderiales bacterium | reverse complement strand
CCCCTCTCAATGGCCCCCATGACCAGATACCACTTGCTGATGAACCCGACCGTGCCCGGAACACCGATCAGGCTGAGCCCGCCTATCACCAGGCCGGCAGCAGTTACCGGCATGCGCTTGGCGAGTCCGGACATTTGCGTGATCAGGGGCTGTCCGATACGCAATGCGACGCAACCGAGCAACATGAAAATCGCACCTTTGGCAACGGCATGATTGAACATGTGGACAATGCCGCCGGTCAGACCGCTCTGGTTCGCCAGGCTGATTCCCAGCGTGATGTAACCGATCTGCGCAACGCTCGAATAGGCGAACATGCGTTTGACGTCATCCTGAAAAATCGCGACCAGTGAAGCGACAAAGATGGCCGCCACGGACAGCGCCAGAATGACTGCTTCTACACTTACGTTCTCGAATACGTGCGACTGCCCGAATACCGAATAACTGAAGCGTAGTAGAAGGTAGACGGCGACCTTGGTCGCCGTGGCCGACAGAAACGCCGTTGAAACCGAAGGGGCGTAGGCATAGGCATTGGGTAACCAGAGGTGCAATGGAAACAGCGCCAGTTTCAGTGAAATTCCGACTGTGAGAAACGCCAGCGCGGCCAGTTGCGGCCGATGCAGCGGCATGTCGCCAAGCCGCTGTGCCATATCGGCCAGGTTCAGCGTTCCCGTCATCAAATAGAGCAGGCCAATTCCAATGACAATGAACGTGGCTCCGATCGTGCCCATGACCAGATACTGGTAGCTGGCAACGAGTGCGCGGCGATCCTGCCCGCAGGCAATCAGGATGTAGGTCGCAAGCGACGAGATTTCCAGAAACACGAACACGTTGAATGCGTCACCGGTAATCGCGACGCCAAGCAGGCCGGTCAGGCACAGCAGGTATGCCGTCCAGAAAAGATAATGCTGTTCCCTGCGGATTTCGACACCGATGCTGCGGCGTGCGTAGGGCACGATAATCGCGCCGATAACCGATACAAGTACCAGCACGAAGGCATTGACAGGGTCAACCCGGTATTCGATACCCCAGGGTGGAGCCCAACCGCCGAAGGTGTAGGAAATGGTGCCGCTATCGAGCACCTTGAGCAGGATCGCGATGGATATGGCCGCAGTTGCCCACGTAGCAGACCATGCGATCACCCATGCCAGCGCGCCTCGTCGCAACAACACACACAACGGCGCGGCGATCAGCGGCAACACGATCTGTAACGCGGGCAGATTGCTTTCAATCATTCCGCGTCCAGTTCCTGCGCATGAATTTCGTCTTCTTCGATGGTGCCGTACGCTTCGTGTATGCGTACTACCAGAGCCAGACCAAGGGCGATCGTTGCCACGCCGACAACGATGGCAGTCAGTATCAGAACATGCGGCAAAGGGTTGGAATACAAATCCAGACCGGGTGCGACAATCGGCGCGGTTCCTCCGAGGATCTTGCTCGGCGAGATATAAATCAGGTACACAGATGTCTGAAAAATACTCAAGCCCACCAGTTTTTTAACCAGATTGCCCCGGGCAATGACGATGTAGAGCCCCGTCACCAGTAGCATCATCGCAATCCAGTAATTGACTAGATCGAGTACGTTCATTTTTCGCTATGCGGTGTACGCGTGCGGCCCGCGAACATGTAGAAAATCATCAGCATTACACCGGCCACCGTAATGCCAACGCCGAGTTCAACCAGCAAGATCCCGCGGTGCTGGCCATGCACAGGGTCATGCAACAGAATCGAATAATCGAGGAAGGTGCCGCCGAGCAGCATTCCGGCGATGCCAACACCGATATAAAGGAGCAGGCCGGCGGCAACCGTCGTTTCCACTACCCATTCGGGGACAACGCGGCGTGTTCGTGGCAGGCCGAAAATGAGCGCGTGGAAAATCACGGCGGCGGCGACAATTACCCCCGCCTGGAAACCACCGCCGGGTCCGAAATCGCCATGGAACTGCACGTACAGGCCGAATACCAGAATAAACGGAATGAGCAGCTTCGCAATGACGCGAAGTACCAGATAGCCTCGCACCTATTTCTCGCTCCGCTTCCGGTCGCTGCGCCAGCGGCGGCGCAACAGCATGATTACACCCACACCCCCGGTAAACACGACGGTTACCTCTCCCAGCGTATCGAATCCCCGGTAGCTGGCAAGAATTGCGGTGACGACGTTCGGTACGCCGGTTTCTATCGGTCCTTGCTGCAGATATCGCGGCACGACATGCTGATGAATAACGCTGTCGGGCGAGCCGAATTCGGGTAGCCCCAGTGTTCCGTACATCAGCAAGCCGCCGGTCACCAGTGCCACCGCCAGCGGCAACAGCGGGTTATGAATCGGCTTGGCCTCCTCGCTTCTCGTCAGGTAGAGCGTACTGAGCAGCAGGACAGTCGAAATCCCGGCGCCGACTGCAGCTTCCGTCATGGACACATCGACCGCATCGAGAACCAGAAAAATAGTCGCCATAAGAAAGCTGTAGAGGCTTCCGAGAATGACAACCGCAAAAAGATTCCGGGACCTGACGATGCCGATCGCCGTGGCTGCCATCATCAACAACAGGACAGTATTGATCAGTGTCGTCGTCATTGATGGCGCCCCTTGTTCTCGTCCCCGGATTTCGTGCCATCCTCCTTTGCCATCGGTACGAGGCCGCGCGCTCGCGCCGCCCGGGCCAGCGCATGGGTGGCCGTCGGGCTGGTGAAGAAAAGCAACAGACCGACGAAAATCAGCTTGACGGTAACCAGTGACAATCCCGCCTGCAGCATCATGCCGAGCAGCAGCAGGCCGGCGCCAAGCGTATCGATCAGACTGGCTGCATGCATGCGGGTGAAGAAATCGGGCATGCGCAGCAATCCCAGCGCGCCGATGACGCAGAAAGTGCCCCCGGTGACGATCAGAATCCAGCTCGCCGAATTAATGATGGCATCAGGCATCAACGCGCGTCCTCGTTGGATGTGTCGGCGATACTGTCGGGCGCGGACCCCGGATCGCCGAGATCGCCGTGCTGGAAAAATTTCAGCACGGCGATCGTTCCAATCACGTTGAGCAACCCGTAAATGATTGCGATATCAAGAAACTCGGGCCGATTCGTCAGAAATCCGACTGCCGCCAGCAGCAGCATGGCAACCGTTCCCGCGGTGTTGACCGCTTGCGTGCGATCAAAAACGGTTGGTCCCAGCAGTGCACGGGCGATTGCACCCGCAAGCGTCAGCAGCAAGGCAATGCAGGCGGATTCAAACATCGTAACGGGGCCTAGAGCTTGCGTTCAAAAGCGGTCACGCGCCGGTCCATTTCTCCCGCGGCAAGATCGTTCGCGCCGCTGCGGGTCAACGCATGGACAAGAATTTCGTCTTCACCCACTTCAACCGAGAGGGTGCCAGGAGTCAGCGTGATCGAATTGGCAAACGTGGCGCGTCCGACATCGGTTTTCTGGGTGGCGCGCACCCGAACCAGCGTCGGACTGATCGGTAGTGACGGGCGAACGATCACGCTCGCGACCGTGCAGGCCGATTTGACAATTTCCTTTATCAGCCATGGCCAGTACAGGAGCAGTGCGCGCGGAGCGAGATGGATCGGATGCCCTTCGTGGTCGACGACGTCCATACGGCGCGCAAACAACACCACAGCCAGTGCACTTCCGATGCCCGCCAGCATGAGGAATGCGGTGAAAAACCCTGAAAGCAGCAGCCAGAAGGCAAAAAGGACAAGAAATGTACTGACGAGGCGCACGCCTCCTCCCAGGTTTCGGAATCGGTTTTGTTACGCTATCCGCCGCATTTGGTTGCGCGCGTAGAGCTTGGCGAAGCGTGGATTCTATCGACTGTGCCAATGGCGGACAAGCGCGAACCGGACAGTATAAGCGCGTGGCTGGTGTCACGGTTGATTGCCGGGCGGTGTCTGGTGGCCTGATTGCGGCGCCCCGCGTGCACTGAACGCGGGACGAGAACCTCGTGTCCTGCCAAAAAAAGTGGCTTCGGGACATGATTCCCAAATACAATCCGGGATTGCGCCAGAAAAACAGGCCTGCATGGCAGCCACACGGTGCGCCCGAAACGGGCGGTAGTCGCCAGGTGCTTGCTAACCAGGGTCGGGGCCGCAGTTTCGAAGCTGCCCTGGATTCTGCGGGTCATCATCAAATTCAAAAGGCGCGGACGCGAAGACCGGGTGGCCCCAGGCTGCCCTGGAATCAAGCAGAAACTTTTGTGAGGAGGAGTTGGCTATGACCATAAAGCAGGGCGCTGAACAGCGCAAGGAAGATGAAACCGGTTCACGCAGACGATTTCTAAGCGGTGCCGCTGCGGTTGGCGGTGCGGCCACCTTAGCCGCGCTTTCGGGTTGCGGTGTCGGTGGAAACAACGATGCACAGCAAGCCAGCACCGGTACATCCGGGGGTGACAGCAGCCTGCCCAAAATCAAGCTCAAGTTTCAGGGCGCGTTTTCGCCCAAAGATCCAATTTTCGAGATCGCAACGGAAGTCTTCACCTTCGTTGAGCAATTGTCCGATGGGCGCATGACGGTCGAAATGTTGCCGGCGGGCGCCGTGGTTGGCGCATTCGACCAGGCCGATGCGGTTCACAAGGGGATCCTCGACGGCAGCCAGGCAGTTCCGGCTTTCTGGTACGGCAAGAACAGCGCATTGTCCCTGTTTGGCACCGGCCCCGCCTGGGGGCATGACGCCAATACCATGCTGGGGTGGATGGAATACGGTGGCGGTCAGGAGTTGTATGAGGAAATCTATCGCGATTTGCTCAAACTCGACGTTGTGCCGCTCGCGTACGGACCGATGCCGACACAGCCGCTCGGGTGGTTCAACAAGGAAATCAAATCTGCAGAGCAGTTCAAGGGGGTGAAGTATCGCACCGTCGGGCTGTCCATTGATGTATTCAAGAACATGGGTGCGTCGGTGGTGGCATTGCCCGGTGGTGAAATCGTTCCGGCGCTCGAGCGCGGTGTCATTGATGCTGCCGAGTACAACAATCCCGCCTCCGACATGGCGCTCGGTTTTCCTGATGTAGCGAAAATCTGCATGGTCAAGAGTAACCACCAGCCGGCGGAGTTCCTGGAGGTTCTGATCAACCGCAATGTCTGGGAGGGTTTCCCCGAGCAGTATCGATCGATCTGGCGCGTTGCGGTCAAAGCTGCCAACAGTCAGATGTACTGGCGAACAATGGAAGTTTATTCGAAAGCCTACGAAGAGCTACGCGACAATCACGGCGTCAAGTTCATCGAGACGCCGACCGACGTTCTCGAACTCCAACTCGACGCCTGGGATAAGATCATCGAGGAAAAAGGCGCGGAGAATCCGTTCTTCATGAAAGTGATCGAATCGCAAAAATCCTACATGAGACGGGTCATGGGCTATCGAACGAAGTTCGTTCTCGAGCCCCAGCAGGCGTTTGATCACTACTTCGCCTAGCACTATGACCGGGATGCGCGGTCGGGGTGTCGGCCAGGCCGATGCCCTGGCGGCTTGACAGGATAGGAAGTGGATTGCCAGGCCGCCGGGTTGTCACGAAAGCCGGCCGCCTGCGTTCACATTAAGGAATCGCCGTGAATCGCTATTTGTTGATGATTGACCGGATCAGCGCATGGTCTGGAAAACTGTTCGCATGGACCGTGGTCTTGCTGACGCTGCTCGTGTGTTTCGACGTCACCATGCGGTACGTGCTGAATGCGCCGAACCAGTGGGTATTCGATGTTGCTTATATTCTGTATGGATTGCTGTTCATGATGGGCGGGGCGTATACCTTGTCACGCAACGGCCATGTGCGCGCAGACATGGTTTATCGCACGCTGCAACCGAAGACCCAGGCCTGGTTCGATCTCGTGCTCTACGTGCTGTTCTTTATTCCTGGCATTGCGGCGCTGGTCTACGCTGGCGTCGAGTTCACCCAGGCATCCTGGTCAATGAAAGAAGTATCCAGTGTGACCTCCTCGGGTGTTCCCGTTTATCCCTACAAGCTCGCTATTCCGGTTGCCGGCGGCCTATTGCTGCTTCAGGGATTCGCCGAGATTATCCGCTGCGTTGTGTGTATCCGTACCGGTGAATGGCCGCAACGTCTGCACGACGTCGAAGAAGAAGACATCGAACAGATCAAGGAACTGCTAACCGGGGGCACCCCGGGAGAAGGGGCAAAGCCATGAACTGGCCTAAATTCCTGACGTTCGAAGCGCGCACCATCGGCTTCGGCATCATCGCCCTCATCGCGGTGGGGTATATCCTGTTCCTGCCGCCACCATCGCAGATCACCAACGAACACCTTGGAATGGTGATGCTCGGCGTCATCATTGCGTCCATCCTGCTGGGTTTTCCGATTGCGTTTACGTTGATTGGCCTGGGCATCATATTTGGTGTAGTGGCGTTCTATCGCCCCGGTGTATCGTTGCTGGACAACCCGGTATTCGACAACATGGTGTTGCGCACCTACGGCGTGATGACGCTAGACGTCATCATCGCCGTGCCCCTGTTCATCTTCATGGGCTACATCGTCGAGCGATCCGGCATTATTAATCGGTTGTTCCGAAGCCTTGAATTGTCGATGTCCCGGGTGCCTGCGGCACTTGCTGTCGCGACGATTCTCACCTGTGCCGTGTTTGCTGCGGCCACTGGCATTATCGGGGCGACCGTGACACTCATGGGCCTGCTGGTGCTGCCGCCCATGCTCAAGGCCGGTTACGACATCAAGCTCTCGGCAGGGTCCATTGCCGCGGGCGGTTGCCTGGGGATTCTGATTCCGCCGAGCGTGTTGCTGATCCTTTATGGCGCCACTGCGGGCGTGTCGGTCGTGCAGTTGTACATGGGTGCAATCATTCCGGGCCTGATGCTCTCGACCATGTATATCGGTTACGTGATTCTTCGGGCGACGCTTAATCCGAAGCTCGCGCCCAAACTGCCAGCCGAGGAACGCAATGTTCCAAAGCTCGAGATTCTCAAGATGATGGCGACGTCATTTTTTCCGTTGGCATTTCTGATTTCGGCAGTGCTTGGAAGTATTCTG
>DATKYN010000114.1:0-4492 GCA_035528435.1 Burkholderiales bacterium | reverse complement strand
CCACGGCAGCGGACATGCAATGGCGCATCGCGGTGGAGCGCAATGACTTCGGCGTGCTCGTGCCGCATATGGAAAACGCGATTGAGGTGGTACGCGAGAAGGGCCGGGTGCTGGGCGAGGCGCTGGGCTGTTCTGCCTACGATGCGTTGCTCGACGAGCATGACCCGGGTCGCAACGCGGGGGACATCAACCGGATGTTCGTTAAACTCAAAGACGATCTGCCGTCCTTGATTACATCCATCCTGGAGCGACGACCGACTCGATCTCCGCAGCAACCATCTACGTCGGTTACGGTCGCGCGGCAAAAAGTATTTTGCAGAAGTGTCATGAAGGCGCTCGGCTTTCCGTTTCACAAGGGTCGTCTCGACGAGAGTCTTCATCCCTTTACCGAGGGTACCGCCGAAGACATCAGGATTACTTCGCGTTTCGACAAGAACGATTTCCTCACCGGGTTCATGGGTGTGTTGCATGAGACTGGTCACGCCATGTACGACTACGGTTTGCCCGAGGCGTGGGCGACGCAGCCGGTGGGGCGTGACCGCGGCATGGCTATCCATGAAAGTCAGGCGCTGTTTCTGGAAATGATGATCGGCCGCAGTCACTCGTTCATGAAGTTTTGTGCACCGGTCGCAGCCAGAGCGTTTGGCTCGCACGGTACGCAGTGGACCTCGGGCGGGTTATACAGACTGGCAACACAGGTAAAGCGCAGTTTCATTCGCATGGATGCCGATGAGGTGACCTACCCATTGCATGTCATTCTGCGCTGCGAACTGGAGCAGGATTTGTTCAGCGGTGCGCTCGAAGTGCGGCATTTGCCGCAAGCGTGGAACGAGAAGATGCGGCTTTACCTCGGGGTGGTGCCGGAGGGCGACGCCGACGGTTGCCTGCAGGACGCCCACTGGCCGCTGGGTTACTTTGGCTACTTCCCCACCTACGTGATGGGTATCGTCATCGCGGCGCAGTTATTCTACGCTTTGCGGCGCGACATTCCCGATGTCATGCGTCAGGTGGAGTCGGGCGAATTTGCGCCGCTGTTCAGTTGGCTCGACCGCAGTGTATACAGCCAGGCAGCGAAACTCACGGCAGAACAGTTAGTGCAGCAGGCCACGGGGGAAGCTGCGAATCCAGCGCATTTCCTTGCCTATATTCGCGATAAATATCTGCCGGACTGAATGACGGGACTTTCGTTTTCGTACCGCTGAGGCCGCATCAGGCCGTTGCTGTAACGGCTATCGCGATGCGGTGTAGCTTTCGTAATTGTAGGTCACGCTTGTGTCCTCGGTATCCCGGGACGTATGGAGTTTTCCGTCAGCGTCCTCGATTGTGACCGTGGTTTCCTCGGATGAACGCAAACGATGCGGAATCAGAGTGCCCGGCTCGGCGATGATTTCCATGTTCTTGACAATGGAAATCTCCCTGAGCCGTACCTTCTGCCCAAGTGTTGTTTCCAGAAAACGCCTCATCGCCGAGCTGAAATCATCGCCGTCTACCGTTGCTGTTTGCAACAACTTGACGCAGTCGGATTGCGAATTATTGCAACGCGTGAAGCCCGGGACCTGTCGTGACACGTTCATAACGAATGGTGTGTCGCCGAGTGGTGGCGAGTAATAGGCCTCGTTGAAACGGTAGGTCTGGCCGGGTACGTAAGAACTTCCGACCCAGCCGCCGACGGTCTTGTTCCATTCGTTGGTTGCCGCGGCGGCCAGAAATTGTTCGGTCAAGTGAGGTTTGACCAGCGCGAGAATCCTGTCTTTCTGTCCCGTTTCATCGGGTGGCAGTTTCGAAACCAGCGCGGTTTCAACACGCTGCTGGTATGCGGGCAGGTTTGCCACGCGGATGAATTCGCCGTCGCGGCTTACTACATAATCCGGAATCTCGGCAGTCAGTTGCCTTGCCAGGGTGCTTGTAAGGTCGTGTTCTGCCGACTGCGCGGTTTGAGTGTTCTGGCTCATTATCCGAGTGCGCACGAACAATTCGTTCTCATCTCCGGGGCTGACCGTGGTCAGGTAGATCGCCTTCAGTTCGTTGGCCTTGCCTCGCCGGACCGACGTTTGCCGATAATTAGCCGCCGATTGCAGTGAATCCGGCCAGGCGAAACTGAGGGCAATGCGCTGTTTCGGCGTTCTCGGGTTCAAGGACTCGCGGAAGCTGCCCATTACCCGGTCCAGGTCGCCCCCGCCGTGCTGGTAATCGCTGGCGGCTGTCCAGCCGATCAGGTGATGCAGGGAAGAGCGTCCTTTCGTTACAGTGCTGACATAGGTCAAGCGCACGCCTCCGACATCACCGGTTACGACATGACGGTGCGCCGGTGCGCCGTTGATCTCCAGTCCTTCTCCGTCGCTCGTCGTTGCGTTCGGCAGGCTCTCGGCCAATCCCTCTGCATAGCTGTGAGAGAACGCGGCAATCGTTGTGTTTGCGATTTCGCCGGGCTGGTAGGAATTGATCAGAAGAAACGCTTTGCCGTTTCCTTCGGCAACGCGAATCGCGGCATCGCGCCCGAAATCGGGCCGCACTGTCCAGGTGGTCGGAACGGAGAGCTCCGATACACCATCGTCCGAGTATACGGTTTGCGCAAGCGGCCGGGACGCCGAGGCTTTGGACGTTTTCGCGGGGGAAGCGCAACCGGTTACGAGCACACCGGCCAGTAACAGAACGGTCAATCGGTGGCAGGTGTACAAAGCAGGGGGTATCGGTGTGACGAGTATTCGCATGATATGAACGCACTGGTTCTGACATGCTGAATCAGCAACGTCCATGCCACTCGCCGGGTGGCCAGAGGAGACGGTCGCGTATGCCTGTCCAGGCTGCCGGTGGCCCTGCTATTGGAGTGCTGCGCTCCACACGGTACTGGTCCGGTAGTAACACTGAATGCCGTAGCTCGATACGATCTACCGGATAGCGCAAACAGTGCGATTAAATCCTCGTTGGTAAGTCACGTGTTCGCGGCGGCCTTCAATCGCTGGGGGTTTATGAAGACGTTGGCGGGAACGCCAGAGCAGTGTTTCGGGCACCGCTTATGGGTCGTCCGGGATGCGGAGGGTTCTTTCTGTGTCGCTCCGTTGTCTTGTCTTGCCGGGCGGGGTGTCAACTCTTCCCGATATATCCCAGTTGCCGGGAAATGGATGCGACTGCCTCCATTAACGGTCCACTGTAGCGCGTTGCCTCGCCGACGCGAAACAAAGGTATCGATACGCTGACACTGGCAATTGGGCGATTAACATCCCCGCAAATGGCGGCGCCGAAACAGACGATCCCGATCTCGTTTTCCTGCACGTCGCGCACCCACCCGTGCGTTCGTGCGCTGGATACGGATTTTTTCAGTGCCCTGCGTCCGGTTGTGGTGAATTCTGTTACCGCCGTTAGTCTCAGCCTGTCGATCAACGCATCGGCTTCGGGTGCTGACAATGCGCTGAGATAAGCCTTGCCTACCGCTGTGGAGTGCATCGGTACCCGCGTTCCGATCGACGATGCCATGCGCACGGCCTGGTGACTTTCGATCTTGTCGATGTAGACCAGTTCGTCGCCGGTGCGTATCGCCAGGTGGACGGTCTCACCCGTAGCATCCCGAAGTTGCGCGAGAACCGGTGCCGCGACTCTCCTCACGTCGTTTTGTGCAAGAGCCGTTCTCGCCAGACTGACCAGACGACCGCCTAATCGATACCGGTTATCTCCCGTCGTTTCGATTAATCCCTCAGCCTCGAGCGAAGCGGTGATCCGATAAAGGGTAGGTCGCGTCAGCGCGCATCGTTGCATCAACGCGGTACGGCTCAAAGGCTCTCCCGCGTCTGCAATGAGTTGAAGAACGCCGATGCTTCGCGCAAAGCTTTGTGCTCCCTGAACAGCAGTCGACATCAAAGATCCCCTCTCCAGTCGCGGATGGTTGACAGTGTGACGCCCGCTGTGTCACGCTCATATTATGGAATGTATTCCATAATATGGACATTTGCAACCACACCAATTTGATTCATGACTCCAAAATCATCTCCCTCCGTCTTCGTAACCGGCGCGACCAGCGGTATCGGTCAGGCGATCGCACGTGGGTTCGCCAAAGCAGGAGAGCAGGTGCTGGCCGTTGGTATCGGTACATTGCCTCCTGCAGAAAACAACATCACTTATGCATCTCTCGACGTCGTGGATGGTGCGGCCGTGGCGGCGATGATTGCGCCGTTGAAAAAACTGCGTGCCGTGGTGAACGCGGCGGGCGTGATTCGCCGGCAGGCGGAACATGATCCGGATGTTTTCCAGCAGGTTATCGATGTCAATCTGACCGGCACAATGCGCGTCTGCACGGCGGCCCGCTCAGTACTTGGCGCGAACAAGGGCGCCATCATCAATATTGCCTCAATGCTCAGTTTTTTCGGTGGTGGTCTCGTGCCAGGATATTCCGCTTCCAAAGGCGGCATCGTTCAACTGACCAAATCGCTGGCGATTGCCTATGCACCGGATGGCATCCGCGTAAACGCAATTGCGCCTGGATGGATCGCAACGCCGC
>DATKYN010000113.1:0-16129 GCA_035528435.1 Burkholderiales bacterium | reverse complement strand
GCCCGGCCAGCTTCGACAGCTTGAAAGAATCACCGGTCAAGCCCGCGTGCTTGTAAACATCAGCACGCTGATAGTGGTGTCCGAGGATAATCGCGCGATCCTGAAGTTCGCTCTTTGCGGCGACGATACGGGCATCGCAGTCCGTATCATCGAGCTCGCTGTATTGCTCGAAAGCGACCGCTGTAGCTTGTGTCATCCGTTGTTCCGTTCCATTTCGGTGCGGCAATCCATGGTTAATTATATGAGACCCGGTACTAGTTGAGACCAGAACTCGCCGCAATTGGTTTCAACCCTGCCGTGCCGCGCGGTCCGGGAGCATGCCCAGTGCTGCAGCATTGGTCCATGAAAATACCTTGTCAATGGCCTGATTCCTGTCCAACCACTCGTAAGCAAGGTGCTCGCGCGGAGACACCCTGACCGGCACAGGATCAGGCACTCTCAATCCGAACACATGCTCGGTGTTGTGAGTTGTACCTGGCGCATAGCGGCCGCGCCAGTGCTTGAATATTTCGAACCGGTTGCTCATTTTCCAGTCTTCGAGCAGGTAAAGCCCTGCATCAAGGCCGGTTTCCTCTTGCAGCTCGCGAATAGCAGTTGCTTTCAAGGTCTCTCCCGGCTCCTGACTACCGGTGACAGATTGCCAGAATCCGGGCTTGTCGGCCCGCTCCAGAAGCAGTACCTGAAGTGCTGGTGTGTAAATGACAACAAGTACGGATACCGGAATCTTGTATTTCATCTGCTTGCGCTACAAGTCGCTAACATAACGATACAAGAATCCCGGCCCTGGCAGGCGCAGGCAAGGACGCCAATTTGCCGGAAAGCTTGCGATGCCGAATGGTCTAGTCTTGGTTACGGGCCTTGTCGCCGGGTTCCGGATTGCGCAATCGCACGTGCAGATCACGCAACTGCTTTTCCGGAACCCGCGACGGCGCTCCGGTGAGCATATCCTGACCGCGCTGCGTCTTCGGAAACGCGATGACGTCGCGAATCGACTCAGCTCCACACATCAGCGTCACGATCCGGTCCAGACCAAAGGCAATCCCGCCATGCGGCGGCGCACCCCATTGCAGGCTGTCGAGCAGAAATCCGAATTTCGCGCGCTGGTCCTCTGGCGAGATCCGCAAAGCACGGAATACTTTTTCCTGCACTTCGGGCCGGTGAATCCGTACCGATCCGCCACCAATCTCCCAGCCGTTGAGCACCATGTCGTAAGCCTTTGCGTATGCTTGCTCCGGGCTGGTTTCGATGTGTTCCTCATGGCCTTCCTTGGGCGAGGTGAACGGGTGGTGTCGCGCCGCCCATTGCTTCGATTCCTCGTCGTACTCGAACATCGGAAAATCGACCACCCAAAGCGGCCGCCAACCTTTTTCCTGCAACCCGAGGTCATGCCCGATTTTCTGCCGTAATGCACCGATCGAATCGTTCACCACGCCGGCACGGTCCGCGCCAAAGAAAATCAGATCACCATCCTGGGCACCGCAGCGCTCAAGTATCTGATGCGCGATCTCGTGCGGGATAAATTTCAGTATCGGGGACTGCAGACCTTCGACGCCACGGGCTTTCTCATTGACCTTGATATAGGCAAGGCCTTTCGCCCCGTAGATCGATACAAATGAGGTGTAATCGTCGATCTGCTTGCGCGTCAACGTACCGCCGCCGGGAACACGCAGCGCCACGACTCTTCCATCCTGCAACTCCGCTGCACTTCGGAAGACCTTGAAGTCGACCTGTCGCATCAAATCCGTCAGTTCGGTGAACTGCAAAGGCACGCGCAGGTCAGGCTTGTCACTGCCGTACAGGCGTATCGCGTCATCGAATCGCATTACCGGAAACGGGTCGGGCAATTCGACATCGAGGCAGGTCTTGAACACGACGCGAATCATCTTTTCCATGATGTCGCGAATGGCCTGCTCTTCAAGAAACGATACCTCGATGTCGATCTGGGTGAATTCAGGCTGCCGGTCTGCGCGCAAATCTTCGTCACGGAAGCACTTGACGATCTGGTAATAACGGTCGTAGCCCGCGATCATCAGCATTTGCTTGAATAACTGGGGCGATTGCGGCAGGGCGTAAAAATGTCCGTCGTGCAACCGGGACGGCACAAGAAACTCGCGAGCGCCTTCTGGCGTCGACTTGTAAAGGAAAGGCGTTTCGATATCGATGAATCCGGCCTCATCGAGATAGCGACGCACAGCCATCGCGACGCGGTAGCGCAGTCTCATGTTGTGCTGCATCTGCGGGCGCCTGAGATCGAACACCCGATGTTCCAACCTGACTCCTTCAGACGGTTCATCTTCGTCGAGGGTAAATGGCGGCGTCTGCGCTGCATTGAGCAGCGTGATAGCCTTGGCGAGCACCTCAATTTCACCGCTAATCAATCCGGAATTGTCGGTACCTTCCGGCCGGCGCCGCACCCTGCCGGTGATTTCAACAACATATTCGCTGCGCAGGCGGTCCGCCGTAGCGAACGCTTCTTTGGTGTCCGGGTCGCATACGACCTGCACCACGCCCTCGCGATCGCGCAGGTCGATGAAGATCACCCCGCCGTGATCACGGCGCCGGTGCACCCATCCGCACAGGGTCACGGTCTGGTCCAGGTACTTGGTATCAATCAAACCGCAATAATCGGTACGCATTTTTTTCAGTTAGTTGGTTATGTTCTTTGTGAATCGGGACTCAGATGAGTACGACGACAGGTGGCAAGATATTACTTCGGGCAGCGGACGCCTCAATGCATCAAACTGCCGCAACACCGCAAGGGAATCGCTATCAATCGATTTCGTATCACTCGCCAGCCTTGTCGGACTTGCCGCCAGCCTTGGGGGCCTTGTCCTGACTGCCAGTGCTTGCGCTGTCACCGGAGCCACCCTGCTTGCCCTCCGAATTACCGCCAGATTTTTCTTCCGACTTGCTCCCGGAATCACCCGCCGGTTTCTTGCTGTCGCGAAAGTCGGTCACATACCATCCGCTACCCTTTAGCTGAAAACCGGCGGCACTCACCAGCTTCGACAGCGTGGCCTTGCCGCATGCGGGGCAATCGGTTGGCGCCTTGTCTGACATCTTCTGCAAAATCTCCAACTTGTGACCGCAGGCGCTGCAACGATATTCGTAGATGGGCATTTTTCCTCCAAAATCAGGGGCGTAAGTATACCCGATCGGAATGGCTTTCAATCCTGCCTTGATATAAAAACAGCACCGCGGCACGCTCAGGTAACCGGCTGACAACCAGACCGCAACGACCGACCTATAATTACCCGACCAATCGAATTCTTCTCATGCTGACTGAACGCCCTTTCTGGCCCTACCCGCGCATTATTTGCCACCGTGGAGGCGGCCTGCTTGCCCCGGAGAACACCCTCGCAGGCTTGCGCCACGCACGCAATCTTGGGTTTGAAGGTGTTGAATTCGATGTAAAACTCTCGGCCGATGACGTGCCGATACTGTTTCATGACGACACGCTGGACCGCACCACCGACGGCAGCGGGCCAGTCGCCGATATTCTGTTCGATGTCATTACCCAGTTCGACGCCGGAATCTGGTTCGCCAACGAATTCGCCGGTGAACCGGTCCCCGCCTTCGCGGCAGCGAGCGCGCTTTGCAAGGAGGCAGGACTGTGGGCCAACATCGAAATCAAACCCTGTCCCGGCAGGGAAGAACTCACCGGCCGAATCGTCGCCCGGATGGCAAAGCTGTTATGGAGCGGGGCCATCGTGCCCCCCCTGCTCTCATCTTTCTCGACCGATGCGCTCGCGGCAGCGCTTGCAGAAGCGCCGGAACTGCCGCGTGCCTTGCTATGCACCGATATACCCGAAGACTGGGTTCAGTCGCTGGACCGACTGGAGTGCACCGCCTTGCATGTCGCTTATGACCGGCTCAGCAAGGATGCCGTTGCGGCGATCCAGGCATCACGTCGCGGCGTGCTTGCCTACACCGTCAATGACAGCCTTGACGCAGTCGAATTGCTCGAGATGGGAGTGGACGCCCTGATCACCGATCAGCTGGACGCGATCGGACCCCACTTCGCCTGATTACCGGCTCTCCCGATATCGGTAGAGTGAATTCATGGCCGCCTGAATTTGAGTACAAAACGGTCAGACGGCAAATCCATCTGGCGAAAGCTCTCTGTTCGCGGATCATCAGGGTTACGCAAGAATGCTGCCTCGCCCACCAACTCGAATCCGGCGGCAGTGAACTCATCGCGCACGACTTGCTCTTCGATACGGTGGGTTGTTTTTGATTGCGACACACCGGTACCAGGATTGCCGGCGTGATCGACCACCACTACGTGACCGCCAGGTTTCAGCGCATTGAAGAACAGACGATTCATCGCGGCGCGGTCACGCCCTAGCCATTCCATATCGTGATAGACAAACATCACGGTAATCAGGTCGAACGGTCCCGCACCGGGCGGGATGGGATCATCATAAGGAAGCACTACATAGGTTACGTTGCGCATCACTTCTTCGCCGAATCGTGATGGCACATTGCCCTTGAGAAATTTCTCGTCAATGATGCTGTCATTTTGCGCGACAACAGATCCACCGGGCGCGACAGAGCGCGCCAGCAACTCCGCTGTGTAACCTTGCCCGGTCCCGATATCCAGAGCAGTCATGCCGGACTCGACGCCGAAAAAAGCCAGCATCTTTGCCGGTTCTCGCCGCTGATCCGTCTCTCGATCGTCATCGCTACGGTCCGGGCTATCAATGATGGCCTGGATAGCAGGCGTCACGACGACCTCCGCTGCCTGAGCCGACACATTTGCGTTCGCAAACAGCAACATCACCGGCAAGGCAATCGCGATGACCGGCACCGTGAGCATTTTCAGGATCAAACGACGGAGCGGGTTTCGCAGACAAGGCTTCATGATTTTTCCTCCATTCTTTCCCAGAGCACCAAATCGGGACCAAAGGGTTTCAGTGTCATTTGATCGTACTGTTAATACGACAGCAGTCTACTCTACGTCACAGCGCGTCACCGGCAATAACCGTGACATCAGGGCCGCAGCGCGACGCGGCTCAGCGTTCTTCGGGTGGAAGATGCCGGATAGCAGCAGAAAAAACGGCGTGCGCTTTGGTATCGACGGTCCGATGCCGGATCTCACTCGAGGCTGGCTTCTCACTCAGGCAATTGCCGCCCTTCCAGTTGCGCGCAGGCCTGACCGGCCTCGGAGCGAAACCGCCGCCACAATTCGGACACACGTTCTGGAGAATCTCGTCCGCACAGGACGCGCAGAACGTGCATTCAAACGAGCAGATACGGGCTTCGAGTGAATTCGGCGGCAACGCCTTGTTACAATTCTCACAAGTTGGTCTCAGCTGCAGCATAGTGGCCCCTGTCCTACCCGATAACGAGTTGCCTGTTCGCAGAGAGGATCATCAGGCAAGCCTCCTCGTCTGCCGCCAGTTAAACTTCAATCGTGATTTGCCCCTGCATGAAGGTGACAGCGGCTCCTCTTAGTATCACGCGCGATCCGGACACTTCACACAAAACCTCACCGCCACGATCCGAAATTTGACGGGCCCGCAGATGTTCCCGTCCAAGCCTGCCCGACCAGTATGGCGCGAGTTCACAATGCGCCGAACCGGTGACGGGGTCTTCATCAATTCCGACTCCAGGCGCGAAAAAGCGGCTGACGAAATCGACATCATCTCCAGGGGCGGTCGCTATAACCCCACGAAGATCCAGTTCGCGTAACTTCGAAAAATCAGGCGACAGCGATCGTACCTGCTCCTCGCTTTCGAAGACCGCAAGGTAGTCATCCGCCGCCAGAGCTTCCGTCGGTCTTGCGCCGAGCCCGTCAACCAGCAGCTGAGACAATTCGCACTGCAGAGGCCGCTGCGCGGGGAAATTCATCGAGTAAAGATCACCTTCGCCCAGCGCAACAGTCAGTCTGCCGCTGCGCGTGTCGAACGCCACCGTTTCTTCTGTGTGCCCCAATGCGCTGAACAGCACATGAGCCGACGCCAGTGTTGCATGACCGCAGAAATCGACTTCCGTCACCGGAGTAAACCAGCGAAGCTGAAACCCCGACACGGCAGGAACGAAAAAAGCCGTTTCTGACAGATTGTTCTCGGTAGCGATGGACTGCAGCAGACTATCCGGCAACCAGTCATCGAGCGGACAGACCGCTGCCGGATTGCCCTCAAATGCACGATGCGCAAAAGCATCTACCTGGAATTGCCTGAGCTCAAGCCTCATCGCTGGTCGTCAATGCAATCAGCGCAATCAAGTCATTTATTAGATCGCGCCGGCCATACTGCGACGACTCATTCTGGATGCAACCCGAATCAGTTGGGATCAACGCTTCCTGCATCGCGAACAATCCAGAATGCCTTTCTAAGCCGCTGCTTGTTGCGTTGCCTGCGGTGAGCGGAACAAGGACAGCATTTCCGTCTGCTTTACTTTCGCTTGTTCGAGATTACGCTCCTTTACATGACCGTAGCCGCGAATGTCTTCCGGGATGCTCGCAATTCGCACCGCAAGTGCATGGTTGTCGGATGACAGCGCGGACACAAGCTCGTTTACGATCGCTTCGTAATCAGCAATCAACTGGCGTTCGGTTCGGCGCTCCGCCGTATAGCCGAATATGTCCAGTGGCCCGCCGCGCAGGAACTTGAGCTTTGCAAGCAGCTTGAATGCAGCAAGCGCCCAGCCGCCATATTCCGATTTCATCAGCTCACCGGTTTCCTCATTGTGTTTGGCGAATAACGGTGGAGCAAGATGAAAATGCAACTTGAAATTTCCCTCGAACATGGAGGCAATCTTTTCCTTGAAGGTTCCGTCAGTGTAAAGACGGGCAACTTCGTATTCGTCCTTGTAGGCGAGCAACTTGAAGTAGTAACGGGCAACCGCCTCGGACAGACCGCCGTGTCCCTTTATCTTTGCTTCAGCGTCACGCACCCGCTCGACCAGTTCAATGTAACGACGCGCGTAGGCAGCATCCTGGTAAGCGGTCAGGAACCCGACACGCCGGTCGACGATTTCGTCCAGCGTGCCAGACAATCGAACGCTGGTCACGGCCTCGGACTTGGGGGCGATCAGGCGTTCAACGGCCCCCAGATCTACCGCCGCACGTCTACCCCACAAGAACGCGGTCTGATTCATCTTGACGGCAGCGCCATTGAGCTCGATCGCCTTGTCGATAGCTTTGCCGCTGACCGGAATCAAGCCACGCTGGTACGACATTCCGAGCATGAACATGTTGGTAGCAATCGAATCGCCCATCAATGCCGTTGCAATGCGGGTCGCTTCGACAAATTGCGCGTTCCCCTCTCCAACACCCCTCGAGATCGTCCGCTTAAGCGACTCCGCCGGGAATGCCATATTCGAATTACGGGTGAAGTCGCCTGTCATCTGCTGATACAAATTGACAATCGCGCGCGTCGCACCCTCGCGAACCATGTTCATCGATTGCTCGCTCGCCGATGTAACAAAGTCACAGCCGACCATGGCTTTGGCTCCCCCGGAGCCGAGCCGCGCGGTCAAAATGTGCTCAGGCTTTTCGGCGATCTGCAAATGACTCCAGACAGCACCGCCTTTTTGTGCAAGTCCGGCCATGTCGAGCGCGTTGAATGCCTTGCCCTCAAGGTGCGTGGCCATACCGAGAATGGCACCGATGGTCACCACACCAGTGCCACCAATACCATTAACAAGAATTCCGTAGGGTTCGTCCAGCGCCGGCAGGTCCGGCTCCGGCACTGCCGGGAACAGAGTATCGACGTTATCGCCCACCGGCGCCGCCTTGCCTTTTTTCAACTGGCCGCCATGGACGGTGACAAAGCTGGGGCAGAACCCTTTTACGCAAGAGTAGTCCTTGTTGCATGTGGACTGATCAATGGTTCGCTTACGGCCGAACTCCGTTTCAAGGGGCGCCACGGAGACACAGTTGGATTTCACACCGCAATCGCCACAACCTTCACAGACGAGATCGTTGATAACGACTCGCTTCGGCGGATCCGGAAACTGCTTGCGCTTGCGGCGGCGACGCTTTTCGGCGGCACAGGTCTGATCGTAGACAACAACGCTGATGCCGGGAATTTCCCGCATCTCCTTTTGCACTTTCTCGTAATCATCACGGTGATAGATTTCCACGCCCTCGGCAAATCCGGGGCTGGAACCGTATTTCTCCGGTTCGTCGGTAACAACGACGACTTTCCTGGCCCCTTCAGCCGATACCTGTTTGGTAATCTGCGGCACCGTCAACTGTCCATCGACGTGCTGTCCGCCGGTCATGGCAACAGCGTCGTTGAACAGGATTTTGTAAGTCATGTTCACGCCGGACGCGACCGCCGCCCGCAGTGCCAGCAAACCGGAGTGGTAATACGTACCATCACCGATATTCTGGAACACGTGCGGTGTCTCCACGAAGTGGGCTTCACCCATCCAGCTCGCACCTTCACCACCCATTTGCGTATAACCGGAAGTGCGTCGGTCCATCCATTGCGACATGAAGTGGCAGCCGATACCAGCGAGCGCCACCGACCCCTCGGGCACACGGGTGCCGGTGTTGTGCGGGCAACCGGAGCAAAAATACGGTGTGCGCTCCATTGCCGGTTTCTCCGGTTCGCGCGCCCCCAGTTTTTCCTGTTCTGCTACGCGCTCGGCAAGCTGGGCGTCACCGGTGATTTCCAGAACACGTCGACCAATCGCGATCGCGATCTCGTTTGGATCCAGCGCCGCGTTCGACTGAAACAGCTCCTTGCCAAGCTCGTCACGCTTGCCGACAATCTGCGGCATGCCCTCGAGGCCATAAAGCAATTCCTTGAGCTGGCTTTCGACCAGGCCGCGTTTTTCTTCGACAACGATGAGCTTCTCCAGCCCCTCTGCGAAACGGCGGATTCCACTCGGTTCTAGCGGCCAGGTCATGGCCACTTTGTAAATGCGCAAACCAAGGCGCCTGGCCTCGGCATCGTCAATACCGAGATACTGGAGAGCCTGACGAACATCCAGGTAGGATTTGCCGCAGGTCACGATCCCAAGGCGGGCATCGGGCGAATCGATAACAACCTTGTCGAGCTGGTTGGCGCGTGCAAACGCCTGCACTGCCGCAAGCTTGACCTTGTGCAACCGCTCTTCCTGCTCCAGTGGATGATCGGGGAAACGAATGTGCACGCCGCCTTCTGGCATGGCGAAATCTGTTGGTGTGATGATGCTTACGCGCTCGGGACTGACGTCCACCGTGGCACTGGCATCGATGGTGTCCTTCATGCTCTTCAGCCCCACCCAGCAGCCGGAATAACGAGACAGCGCCCAACCGATCAGGCCGTAATCGAGGAGTTCCTGTACGCCAGCCGGGTTGAGTATGGGAATCATCGCGTCGACCAGGCCGTATTCGCTTTGATGCGCGGTGGTGGACGACTCGCAGGTGTGATCGTCGCCCATCAGAACCAGCACACCGCCGTTGGGATGCGTCCCGGCGAGATTGGCATGGCGGAACGCATCTCCGGTGCGGTCTACCCCCGGCCCCTTTCCGTACCAGACACCGAAGACGCCGTCATATTTCGGCTTGCCGTGAAACCCCATCTGCTGGGACCCCCAGATTGCGGTGGCTGCAATGTCCTCATTAACGCCCGGCTGAAACACAATGTTGTGATCCGAGAGGTGCTTGCCAGCAGCCCACAACTGCTGGTCGTACGCACCCAGCGGGCTACCACGATATCCGGAGATGTAGCAGGCTGTATTGAGCCCGGCGGCCTGGTCACGCATGTGCTGCATGATGGGCAAACGTACCAGCGCCTGGGTACCGGTAATTAAAATCCGGCCGTCAGTTACCGTGTACTTGTCGTTGAGCGTGACATTGCGCAGAGCCATTCCATTCAACCTTTCGCTTGCTTATCGGTGCCGGTGCCCGGAAACGGGCGCGTAATACTTCAGAGAGCGTATTCTCCCGGAAATCAGGTCTGCTATCCACCCAATAACCACCACGGGCACGGGGTGATTCCGTCACGATAATTCTTTTCTCACATCACCATTTTTCCGCGAATCGCGATGAAAGCTGTGCAATCAGCCGGAGACCTGACCCAGATCTTTGTCACAGCAACGCAGATCTCGCGCAGTGCCTTGCGATGAACCGGCCAGCTGTTCACAAACTTTGAGGAAAACGTCAGCCCGGTGTGGCGGTTTCGCAACGGCCCTGTGCTTGACGGTTCCACGCCTAGAAGATCACCCCGATGCGAAGCCCCACCAGAAATGCATTGGCAGCAGCGGAATCGGTTCCAGGATCGATCATGTACTCGAAGGTCGGCTGCAGTTGCAGCCAACGGTTCACGATTGCAGAATAGGCGAGAATCAATTCGGTTTCGCTGTCGGTCACAGGTGTGCCGGCCAGTGCCTGCGACTGCTTGAACTTGTCGCCGTTGACGGCCGTCGAAAAGCCGATACCGATCGAATCATCATCACGACCCTCGAACAGACCTCGATAGACCAGGCCAGCGCCGTAGTAGCCGGCAATCTGGTTGACGTCGTCGTCCGCAACCCCGACCCGTACCACTCCGGCCAACCCCTGACCGGGACTACCCCGCTCCGGAACGAGCATTCCCTCGACCAAGCCGTAGATACCGCTCGAGCCCTTGCGCTGAACCGGCGTGCCATCGGGTTCGGTGTCGAGCACATCGTCAAAGGTCGTGGTGTAATGCCATGCACCGAGTGCGAATCGCCTGAATGTGCTCGCCGAACTCACTTCCCAGTCGACCTCACCGATGGCGAATACCCCTTGGTCGCTGCTGAAGTCGAGCACGCCGGTGGCCGTGGGATCACCCTCTTTACCGGGAACACCGTCGAGCAAAGCCAGGCGCGTTGTCACGTTCTCCGATAGGTCGTAACGGATACGGGTGCCGAAAGAAGTCACCGGGAAAATCGATGGCCCGTTCAAGCCGCTCTCCGAAAGGGCCAGGCCGGTGCCGAAACTACCGGCGATAAACACGCTGGTTGTCCGCTTGACATCGAATTCGGAGTCGACAGCGTAGAACCCCGCCAGAACGCCGAGGCGGTCGTCATGCGCACTTTGTTCGTACCAGGCTTCGAGCAGCCTGAGCGCCCCGGCAGCAGCGATATTGCTGGGTGCATGTATCGAACCTATGACATCCGCCGGGTTGTCGCCGCGCGTGTCGACCACCCAAAGGTAGGCCGACCCGCCCGCCATGTTGGCCAGCTTGTCCATATCGAACGCAAAATCAGCGCTGAACAAGTTGGTGTAGGTTGCGTCTTCGGAGCCCCCCTGCCGAATCAGAAATACGTCTCCGATATTGCTGAGGCCGATTTGAACACCCGTTTGCGCCAGGGATCTCCGGCGCCCACCCCAATCACCGGTCAATCCGTTATCGCAGGACTCGCACTGCACATCGCCTGGTTGCACATCGCCTGTCAGCACATCACCAGCGTTCGGTGCTTCCTGTGCCAGAGCCGTGCTTTGCTGACCCGAGCATACCGATAGCACGGCGACAAGGACAAAGCCACGGAAAACCGTTTCAAACGGCGAAAGGATGCCAAGGATAGACTTCATCATAGAAGGGAAGCATCTCTCTATCGTAGTTCGCAGGAAGGGTCGAGGAACGACCACTTCATATTGACGCTGCCTGTGATCGCCTGGGCTTCGCAATACACACGTCGATGCAAAACCGGGCACGGTCGAACACTGTGCCCGGCCTGACTTCAGGGAAAGAGCGAAGTGGCTGAGCGGACGACCTTGGGCGCAATCACGAGCATGCCAGGTAAATGACACGCATTCGCGGATTACCTTACCGGACTCGCCCTTGCGGACACAACCGATTGCTGCGCACCCAACCCTAGAACGGGATATCGTCCTCCATGTCATCGATGCCACCACCGGGCGCGCTGCTGGCAGGCCTTGGGCCGGAAGGCGCATCATCGTTGGGGGCGCGCGCCGTTCCACCAGAGCGCGAACCGAGCATTTGCATGCGATCGGCTACGATTTCAGTGGTGTAACGCTCCTGCCCCTCCTTGTCGGTCCACTTGCGAGTCTGCAACCGGCCCTCGAAGTAGGCTTGTGACCCCTTCTTCAAATACTCGCCGGCGATCTCCGCAACCTTGCCGAACATAACGATACGGTGCCATTCGGTCTTCTCCTGCTTCTCACCGCTCTTGTCGCGCCAATTATCCGTTGTTGCCAGGTTGATATTGACCATCGGATCGCCACTGGGCATGTACCGAACTTCCGGGTCGCGCCCGAGATTACCAACCAGAATCACCTTGTTCACCGAAGCCATTCGTTCCCCCTGTCGTCAATTCATACTCACGTGCGCCGCCTGCCCGGATTCGGTCAGTGGCGATCAGCGCGGCGACGCCGTTACCAAGCCTGAGTGACCTCAGCCGCGAATTCGACATACTACCAAGGTCAAGCCAGGTTCTTAAGCAATGCGAGGCTCACTATCGATGTCCTGTCCCAGCATTCGCGGGCTGCGGCACCCGCATACCCGCGGCCATCACAAGCCAAAGTAGCGCCACGACAGCGCACAACAGAAATACCGCCTGGCTGCCATGGTGCTGCGCAATCCAGCCGCCGGCGGTCGCGCCAACGAAGGTGCCGACAAACTGCAGCGTGCTGTAAACGCCAATCGCAGTTCCTTTCGCGCTGGGCGGCGCAACACGTGACACCAGGGACGGCAGCGAAGCCTCGAGCAGGTTGAACGCGGCAAAGAACAACACCATCCCGGCCACAGTCAACAAAAAGACGCTTGAGCCGGCCGCAAGTATCAACTCTGACGCGATGATGACGATCACACCGCCAACGAAGGCGGCTTTTTGCGCGCGTCGCCGCTCCGATACAAACATCACCGGCACCATGATGGCCAGGCTGGCCAGCATGACCCCAAGATAGAACTTCCAGTGATCGGCCGCAGGCAGATGGGCATACAGTTCAAACGGCAGCACGACAAACATTGCCATCAACACGCCGTGCAAGGAGAAAATTCCGAAATTCAGGCGCAACAACTGTGGATCGCGAAGAATCGCGCCGAGCGGTGTCGCCGGACCTGGCTCAGTAATCTCCGCATCGGGCACCGGATCGGGAACGACGATGCGAACCACCACAATTGCCACCAACGCCAGTATTCCGGTCATGGTGAAAATTCCCGGCACACCGAACAGTTTCTCCAGTGCCGGGCCGGCGACCATGGACACGATGAAAGTCGCACCAATCGTCATGCCAATGATTGCCATCGATTTGGTTCGATGTTCGACGCGCGTCAGATCGGCGCTGAGCGCAATGACAGCAGAGGAAATGGCGCCCGCACCCTGAATCGCCCGGCCAATTGCAACCGTGTAGATGTTATCCGCCAGCGCTGCGACCAGGCTGCCTGCGGCGAACACCAGCAATCCGAGATAAATGGTGCGTTTGCGGCCCCATCTGTCGGACAAACGGCCCAGCGGTAGTTGGAAGCATGCCTGCGTCAGCCCGTAAACGCCGAGCGCAATGCCGATGAGCGTCTGGCTGCTACCGCCTTGCAGGTTGTGCGCATAGGGCGCAAAAACCGGGAGAATGATGAACATTCCCAGCATACGCAAGCCAAAAACGCTTGCCAGCCCCAGGCTCGCTCGCAGTTCCAGGGGCGACATTCGATCCGGCGACTGCATCAAAAATGTAGCTATACAAGAGGTGGGGGGTAAACCGAAGTCCAGTATAGTAACAGGTTCACTTCTGCGGACTGGCGCGCTGGCCGGCGTGCCACAGATGACACTTCAGGACCGACCACGCACGACGGCACTGGCGCACGCCGGGCTTACCGCCAGTGTGGCCGCCGCATTGAGGGCTCGTTCACCGAGGGCGGCGGCGGGCCACAATGTTCCGGACAGTGGCTTTCCGTGCCGTAACAAAAAACGTGGCGGGCGAGCAGAATACCGAGCAAGGCAGTAGTAAATTCGACCAGAACAACTAACCCGAACAATTCTAAAGGGCAAGCAACGCTTAATGGACCTTATCCGCATTCGTGGTGCGCGCACGCACAATCTGAAAAACATCAACGTCGACCTACCGCGCAACAGTCTGGTGGTCATTACCGGTTTGTCCGGTTCAGGCAAATCCTCATTTGCCTTTGACACGCTGTATGCCGAGGGCCAGCGCCGTTACGTCGAATCACTGTCGTCATATGCCCGCCAGTTTCTTGAAATTATGGAGAAACCGGACGTCGACATGATCGAAGGGCTATCGCCCGCGATTGCCATAGAGCAAAAGGCGAGTGGCCACAATCCACGCTCGACTGTCGGCACGGTCACGGAAATCCACGACTATTTGCGCTTGCTCTATGCCCGGGTCGGTGAACCACAGTGCCCCGATCACAAGCTCAGCTTATCGGCGCAGACGATATCGCAGATGGTCGATCACGTACTTGAACTGCCGGAAGATACCCCGCTGATGATCCTGGCGCCGGTTGTTGTCGGACGCCAGGGTGAGAACGCCATGCTGTTTGACGATCTGCGCGCTCAGGGATTTGTACGAGTGCGGGTTGACGGCGAAACATACGAGCTGGAGCACGCGCCAAAACTGGTCGCGCGGCAAAAACACACCATCGAAATCGTTGTGGATCGCGTGAAGATCCGCCCCGACATGAAACAACGACTGGCGGAATCTTTCGAGACAGCGTTACGGCATTCCGAAAATCGGGTGCTTGCCGTCGAAATGGACAGCGGCAAGGAGCACCTGTTTTCGACGCGCTTTGCCTGTCCGGTTTGCAGTTACTCGTTACCAGAACTCGAACCGCGCTTGTTCTCGTTCAACAATCCGATGGGGGCTTGTCCCCGTTGCGACGGATTAGGCCGAATAACGGTGTTCGATCCGGAGCGGATTGTCGCGTTTCCAGGGTTGTCTCTGGCCGCAGGTGCAATCAAGGGATGGGATCGGCGAAATCAATTCTATTTCCAGATGCTGACAAGCCTGGCAGCTCATTACGATTTCGACATCGACACGCCGTTTGAGCAACTGCCCGGGGAGGTGCGCGATGCAGTGTTGTTTGGATCGGGCCAGGAGAAGCTAAAGTTTGCCTATATCGGTGAGCGCGGCAACCGCCATCAGCGCGAGCACGTTTTCGAAGGCATTGTTCCAAACCTGGAACGCCGTTATCGGGAAACTGATTCAAGCGCAGTGCGGGAAGAGCTCGGCAAATTCATCGCCGACCGGCAATGTCCGGATTGCGATGGCTCCCGGTTGCGCCGCGAGGCACGGCATGTCTTCGTCAGCGGAAAGACAATTCACGAAGTCAGCAACCTAACGCTGCGCCAGTCACAGAACTTCTTTGCAGAATTGGCACTGGAAGGTGCGCGCCAGGCAATTGCAGAGAAAATCAATCGGGAGATCTTCGGCCGCATCCGGTTCTTGAACGATGTCGGGTTGGGCTATTTGAGCCTGAACCGATCGGCCGATACCCTGTCCGGCGGTGAAACCCAGCGCATTCGCCTCGCCTCCCAAATCGGCTCAGGACTTACCGGCGTTATGTACGTGCTTGATGAGCCATCCATCGGCCTGCACCAGCGCGACAACGGCCGATTGCTGGACACGCTGAAACATCTGCGCGATCTGGGAAACTCCGTAATCGTGGTGGAGCACGACCTGGACGCAATCCTGGCAGCGGATCACGTCATCGACATGGGCCCGGGCGCCGGCGAGCACGGCGGAGAGGTAGTAGCGTACGGCACGCCCGCCCAGATTGCGGCTAACGAACAATCGCTTACAGGTGCTTATCTGAGTGGTCGGCGACGGATCAGTCTGCCGTCACTTCGCCACCGACCCGACCCGAAGCGCATGCTGGTGCTGACCGGCGCGAGCGGCAACAACCTCAAGAACGTGACACTTAATTTGCCACTCGGTCTATTCGTCTGTGTGACCGGGGTATCGGGTTCGGGGAAATCGACTCTCATAAACGATACCCTTTACCGTGCCGCCTCCCGCCACGTTTACGGTTCATCGCACGAGCCAGCCACCTTTGCAGAACTCGAGGGGCTTGAGCAGATAGACAAGGTCGTGAACGTGGACCAGAGCCCGATTGGACGCACGCCGCGCTCCAATCCGGCAACCTATACCGGAATCTTTACGCCGGTGCGTGACCTGTTTGCGGGCGTACCGCTGGCTCGCGAACGCGGTTATGGCGCCGGGCGCTTTTCCTTTAACGTCAAGGGCGGA
>DATKYN010000112.1:0-8317 GCA_035528435.1 Burkholderiales bacterium | reverse complement strand
ACATGAACGACGAGATGGCGCGCATGCAGGCATGGAAGGAAGCGCGCGACCTGGTCTACAACATCATCAACTGCAACAAGCCGATTATCTCCGCCATCATCGGCGTTGCTGTGGGCGCCGGGCTGGTCGCGGCGCTGCTCGCTGACATTTCGATTGCCGGCAAGGCGGCCAAAATCATTGACGGCCATACCCGCCTCGGCGTTGCCGCGGGGGACAGCGCGGTGATCAACTGGCCGTTGCTGTGCGGCATGGCCAAGGCGAAGTACCTGTTGTTGCTGTGCGAGCCTGTTAACGGCGAGGATGCCGAGAAATACGACCTCGTCTCGCTCTGCGTCGAAGACAATGCGCTTCAGGACAAGGCAGTCGAGATCGCCATGCGTCTTGCCGCCGGTGCGCCGAGCGCGATCCGGTGGACCAAATACACGCTCAACAACTGGTACCGCATGATGGGCCCGGCCTTCGATGCATCGACTGCGCTGGAGATGCTTGGCTTCGCCGGACCGGAGGTGCGCGAAGGGCTTGCCTCGCATCTGGAGAAGCGCAAGCCGGTGTTTGATCCGAGGTCGCCGGTGTAGGGAATCCGGGAAAACTTGCAGGAATACTTGCAGGAAATCCCGGCACGTCGGCACAAATTCCAGCACGGTGGTAAAGGTGGTGTGGCGGGGTGATTGGCGGCTGCGAATCCAGATCTGCCTGCTTGCTTTGCTTTTGCCGGAGTGGCATTGTGAATCGGCTTAATCGAAGAGCAGTTAGATTAGGCGACTGATTGTGTTGCAGTCGAATGCCGGCGTTATGTGTCGGACATAAAGGCTACGGGAAAGGGGTCTGCCCCCGAACGGTGGACTGCCGGTTATTCAAAAACAGCCATAAGGCGCGGTCTTCACTGATTGTTGCCGGCGCCAGCGGGCAGGTGAGGGCAGTAGTCACTTCGCAATCGAGAGATCAATCCGAGTCGAGGTATTCCGATGAAAGATCTGGCACCTGAGATCACGCGAGTGCGCTTGCTCGTCGAGGGTTTCTACTCCGGCCCCATGAACGAGGCGCGCGTGAACGACTATCTTCTGGGTATTGCAAAGGCGCTGGGGCTTCGGGTGTACGGGCAGCCAACGATTCACTCTCCGGCAGGAACGGGCTCGGCACACAATCAGGGGTTTGATGCGTTTGTTCCCTTGATTGATTCAGGCATCTCGTTGTATGTCTGGTCACAGCAATGTTTTTATTCTGCGCTGCTGTATACCTGCAAATCGTTTGATGTCGAAGCAGCGTGCCGGTTTACGAAAGAGTTTTTCGGTTCAGAGGAGATCGAGTACCAGGTGCTCTAGCCAACGCCCGGCTGGATAAACGCGGTCCGCTCGAACTGAGCCCACAGTTCACTGGTCTGATGCCATCTGTTCCGGTGCCCTGTCCTGGATTATTTCCGCGATCTTCTAGTTTGTGTTTGAACCGTCAAACGCGTAAGTGCCGCCGTTCTCGATTGCACGGCGATACGCGGGACGGGCTCGCATTCGCCCAAGATATTCGTGCAGTTTTACATGGCGGTCACTCTCCAGCCCTGCATAAACGGCAAACTCCAGCGGAAACCCCATTTGTATATCCGCAGCGGTGAACTGCTCTCCGGCCAGATGCGGGCTTTTGCCAAGTTCGGCTTCAACCAAGTCGAATTCGTTGCTGATCATGACTTCTACACGCTCTTGCATCGCCTTCGCCGCTTCACCTACCCGCATGAGGTACAGTCGCGACACCAGGTGCAGCATGAAGGTGCCCTCGGCGAAATGCATCCAGTACAGGTAGCGAACGTGCTCGGGTGTGCCGGCTTTCGGCCGCAATCGTCCGTCACCGTAGTGCTCGAGGAGGTACTCGATGATCGCGCCGGACTCCGGCAGGATCAGGTCTCCGTCCTGCATCACCGGTGATTTTCCAAGCGGGTGGACGGCGAGCAACTCCGGCGGCGCGAGATTGGTTTTGGGGTCGCGGCGATATTGTTCGATTCGATACTTGAGGCCCAGCTCTTCCAGCAACCACAGGATGCGCTGCGAACGCGAGTTGTTTAAATGGTGGATTACGATCATGTCGATTACCTTGTAGTTATCACGCCAGGAAAGGCATTAAAGCATAAAGGGCGGTTCGCTTTTATGCTTCACCTGTTAGCGAAGAAGTTGCCAGGCAACGCGCGGATTATTTCGTGTCTGATCGCGCTGCAGATAGCCACTGCTAGAATGCCGTGTCCTGGGGCCATGGCACGCTGCGTAACTGGCCACCGTGCCGGCGCAGCGCCTCTATAACCCGACTCAAGTAAACCGGAATATGTCACGACTGGAAGAAAACAAACTGAACGCAATTGCCGACCAGATGCTGGTGGACTACGACGCCCGCAATCCCGGGACCGTGTTCGCTGACGGGCTGCGGCTTGAGCTCGATGACGCCTGGCGGCTGCAATCCGCGGTGACCCGGCTTCGTGAGCAACGCGGAGAAGCGGTCATCGGGTACAAGATCGGATGTGTTTGCGAAAACAATCAACGTGCAATGGGACTATCGCACCCGGTATGGGGGCGGCTCTGGTCGACAGAGCAGCACAGTGACGGCGCGCAACTTCGCAAAAGCGATTTTGCCAATATTGCGATCGAGGCCGAGTTTGCCGTCACGTTGAGCCAGGCAATTGGTGCGAACGGCGCATCGGTGGAAGAAGTGGCCGATGCCGTTGAATGCATCTATCCGGTCATTGAACTGCATAACCTGGTGATGCGCGGCAGTGCGCCGAATGGCCATGAACTGATTTCGAATAACGGCATTCACGCCGGTGTCGTTCGCGGGCAAGGGGTGGCGATGTCAAGCTCGGCAACGACGACTGATCTTGCGCTCATGTTCGATGGTGAGACTGTCGACTCGTGGCCTTCGCTTCAGTGGCCCGGCGACATCTTGCAAGCGGTGAAATGGTTGGCAGAGCAGCTTTCCGAATCCGGCAGGGGGCTAGAGAAGGGCGACCTGATTCTCACAGGTGCGTTCGGGCCGCCGCTACCACTTGGCGATAAAACCAGGGTCGACGTCACCTCTTCGGCATTCGGTAACGTCTCTGCAACATTTTCGTAGGTATCTCGTGCAGGCCGCCGTGACTGCGCTTCGTTAAGGATTCAGTGTAAGGATTCAATGTGTCGACAAAAGAACAAACAATTTGCGTAGCGGGTGCAAGCGGCCTGGTTGGTTCGAATATCGTCCGGGCGGCGCTTGAACGGGGTTATCGCGTTCACGGAACGCTTCGCGATGTGGGCGCGCCCGATAAGGCCTCGTTTCTGAATGCGCTACCGCACGCCCCGGAACGGTTGAAACTGTTCAGCGCCGATATGAGCAAGCCGGACAGTTTTGATGCAGCGCTTGCGGGCGCCGACGGGGTCTTCATTGCCTGCCTGATACCGACCTATTCCGGGCCTTCCGGGAAACCGGCGCGTGAGATGGACGACGCGCAGGCTTATGCCGAGATCATCATGCCCACCGTTGATGGTTGCATTAACATCATGCGCTCGGCGGTTCGCCGGGGCGTCAGGAAAATCGTGATCTGCAGCAGTACCAGCAGCACCAATCCCGTGCCGCCGGTGGCGATCAAAAATGAAGTAGACCACTGGTCCGACGAGAAGCAGCAATGTCAGGCAAAGAAATATACCTCGGCGGCCAAAACCGTGATGGAAAAGGCGGCGATCAGGTTCGCAGAAGAAAATGGGGTGCGCCTGTGCATCATCATGCCAACCGGTTTGTACGGCCCCGTCATCCTTCCGGAGCACCTGAAGCATAATCCGTATGCCTGGTTGCAGCGCCTGATAAATGGCGGGGAGGGGCGGCACAGCAAAATGCCGAATGATTCCGCTTCCATGATCCACCTGCACGACCTGGCGGCACTTTTTCTGGCGGCATATGAGAATCCGGCGGCGTCAGGCCGCTATTACGGGGTATACGATAGCTGGCACTGGCAGGATATCTACGGGGAGCTGCAGAAATTGCTGCCGGACATGAAAATGCCCGAGGCGCTCACAGAGCCACCGCAACCGCCAACCGGGTTTGATTTTTCGCGCCGGGACAGCCTCGGCGTGCCGCTAAGGAATATCCCTAAGCTGATGCGACAAACGGTTGAGTGGCTCAAGTCGGAACCGTTTGCGGGCAAATAGCACGTCTGGCAGCGCGGCACGTTGCTATAACGTACGCATTCCCAAACAAAAGGGGGCTGCTCAGTCAGCCCCCTTTATTCGTTCATTTCATTAAACGCGAGCGCTGAGCAAATTCGTCAGGTCCAGCCTCGTCAGGTTTTGCTCGTCAGTACCAGGCTCGTTAGTCCCAGGCTATGGCCTTGCCCGATTTGTACCAGTTGCCGATCTTGTCCGACACGGCCTCCTCGATCCGGCTGCGCTTGATTTTCATGGTCGGGGTGAGAAAGCCATTTTCGATACTCCACGCCTCTTGCGAGATGACGATCATCTGTAACTGCTCGTAGCTTGCAGAGGCGGCATTGATCTTTTTCAGCAGCTGCGCCATCTCGTTTTCGACGCCCGTCTTCACCGCGCTGTCATTCATGTTGCCGCGCAAGTCCTCGGCCAGTATCACGATTGCATAGGGCGCGGCCTGGCCGGAGCCCGAGACCATGGACAATTCGACCATTGGGTGTTCGTTGAGGCGGTTCTCGATTGGCGCGGGCGCGACGTATTTTCCCTTGGAGGTTTTGAACATCTCCTTGACGCGTCCGGTGAGTTTGAGCAGGCCGTTTGGCAGGCGTTCGCCTTTGTCGCCAGTGCGGAAGAAACCGTCAGAGGTAAACACTTCGGCGGTCAGGTCAGGTTGCTTGTAATAGCCCACCATCTGGCCGGGCGACTTGATGAGCACTTCACCATCGTCCGAGATCCTCACTTCGACGCCTTCAAACGGAACGCCGACGTAGCCCGGTGCATTGGCTTCTTCGGTCGAGGCGTGCGAGTAGGCGAAGTCTTCGGTCATGCCGTAGCCTTCGAACAGTTGCAGCCCGAGCTTGCGGTACCAGGTAATCAGTTCTGCCGGGATCGGTGCCGAGCCGCTGAACGCCAGCCGCACCTGATCCAGACCAAGGCCGGTAAGCACCTTCTTGCGCACGATGCCACCAAGAATCGGAATGCTGAGCAGCAGACTGAGTTTTTTCGCAGGTACCTTGGCAAACACGCCTTGTTGAAATTTCAGCCACAGGCGCGGCACGGATACGAAGAAGGTGGGCTGTGCACGTTGCAGGTCGGCGATGAAGGTATCGAGCGACTCGGCAAAAAATATTTGCACGTCGCCATGTACCCAGGACATGCATTCGATGACCGCACGTTCGAATACATGCGCCAGTGGCAGGTAGGACAGAATTCGCCAGGGCGCATCGGCCGGCATGCGTTTTCCGATATTGGCGGCGGCACCACGCGCCGCTGCGCTGATTCGCCCGAAATTATGCATCGCACCTTTGGGCGTACCGGTCGAGCCGGACGTGTACATCAGGATGGCGAGGTCATCGGGCTTGCGGGACGGGGTCCCTGGGAGCGGCTCCGTGGCGGCAATCAGTTCATCCCATTCGGGGAACTCTGTCGGGGGTGCCAGGGGCAGGGCAATGCAGGGCATATCTTCCGGCACGCCCGGTTTCTGCTCGGCCCAGGTGTCGAGTTTGCCAACGAACAGCAGCTTTGAGTCGCTGTGTTCGAGCACGTAGCGGATAGTGTCCGCACTCTCGGTCGGGAAGATCGCGACCGTTGTGCCACCAGCCATCCAGATGGCGAGTTCGGTGATGAAGAAGTGCGCGCAATTCTTCGACAGGATGGCGATATGGCTGCCGGCGCCAACGCCCTGGCTCTGGAGGTAAGCGGCCATGCGTTTCGCCTGGTCGAGCACCTCGCTCCAGGTGTAGTCCACGACCTTGCCACCACCCACGGGCTGGGTCAGAAAAACGCGTTGCGGGTGTGCCGCCGCGTGCTCGTAGATGTACTCCAGTATCAGCTTTTGTTCAGCCACGGCGCTTCTCCTCACGTAGACGTCTGTGTCGCCACCACGTTGCATTGCCACTGGATTGGATGTCAGGGTGTGGTCCGTGTGGCGACGCAATATTGTCAGCGACGTAATATTGTCGCAGCATTCTTGTTCAAACACAGTAACCCGCCATATAGCGCGGGAACAAAGGGCGAAAAAGGAATCAGAACGCTTCAGGCTTGCAAACCAACCCTTACCAGCCCCTGCGCGAAAGCCGGCAACACAAACGCTCAGCGCATGAATGGCGGAAGAGGCACTCAGTCTTGTTCAGGTTCGGCTGTGTTGGGGGTGTTAGTTGATCACCCACACGATTACGGCCGTAACCAGTGCGAATGTGGAGATCACTAGCAGCACCAGGCCGCTGGCCCTGGGATAGGCCTCGGTTAAATTATCGAGCGTCATATGCATCTCGCTCGCGGCTTCTGTGACCTTGTCGGCGCTGTACCAGTGGTCCAGTTTGGCTCGCAACGCCGGCAAAGCGTTTTCGGAAACGAGCATCGCGATGCCGACGACAATGGCCAGCACGCCACTCAAGACGAGCAGCCATTTCAGACTTTCGACCAGTATCGCGACGATGATCGGATTGGCGTTCTCGCTCAGGGCCGCGACAACGTAGGGAAATTCGACTACGAACAGCAGCATGATGACTGTGTAGGCGCCGCCAACGATGAAGAAGGTGGCGGAGAATCTACGCTGCTTCATAATGGCCTTGTCAATATCGTGTGGCTTTTCCAGCGATTCGAAGCTCTTGGGCATCGATACCCAGCGGTTTGTTGCTTTCAGAAAGCGCAGGGTGCGCGCGCTGCTGAAACTCAGTCCAACGCCAAGGGCGATGCCAACGCATGCGGCGAGGATACACACCCAGAAGGCAACCGTAAGCAGGATTTCAGTGAGGTGTTCATTTCCAAACAGCATGCGTCCTCCGTGATCGAGCCACTCATTGGGCCTGGCGCAGCAGGGTCGTCGTTATTGACGATTTTTCGCCGTTGTGGCGAGCGATGGCAGGCGCCCAAGTCGGTCTGACGCTTGAAACTGGCTGCAAATCACCCTAACCAGACTTGGTATAAGCGAACTGCGTACCATTCGGTCCGGATGCAAATGTAATACGAATGGGCAAATTAGTGAAATTACGGGCAGTGCGGAATATGGCCTCGCGTGCACCTCAAGGCAGGGAGCGTTGGATACCTGAGAGCCCCCAACGAGAGGGCAGGCAGGGTCGGCGAAACGGTTCGGGTAACATCGCCATGGTCCAGGCGGTCGCCTGATAGAGGTCAGAAAATGCGTTATCCGTTATTGAATGCGCAAGAGATGGCGGTTGTCGCCAGCGCCAGCGATTTTGCTGCCGGCTATTTGCAGCAACATAGCCGACAGTGGGAAATGGACCGCGCCATGCCGCGGGAGTTTTTCAAGGCGGCTGCTGATGCCGGGCTTTGCGGCATGCTGGTGCGTACGGATCAAGGCGGGCAGGGTATCGGGATCAGCGCCTTGTTGAAGGTGATGGAAGAGATCTCTTATGTCGACATGGCGGCGGCTTTTGCTCTGGTTGTGCACAACAACCACGCGCGCCTGATCGGCTCCGGCGGCAATACGCACCTGATCGAGCGTTACCTGCCCAGGATGATCGCCGGCGAGATTGTCGGCGCTTTCTTGCTTACCGAGCCGCAAGGCGGTAGCGATGCCGCTGCAATAACGACCAGCGCGGTTGCGGATGGTGAGGACTATGTCCTGAATGGGGAGAAGGCCTGGATCACCAATGCGCCTCATGCTGATCTGCTCAATGTTTACGCGCAAACCGATGCGGCGGCCGGCGCCCGTGGTATTGCCAGTTTTCAGGTTCCAGCCGATGCGCCGGGCGTGATCCGCTTGCCCGCCTATGAAATGCTCGGTGGTTACGCCATCGGGGCGGGTGGTTTTCGCTTTGAGAGTGTTCGCGTTGGTCCGAACCAGTTGCTGGTGCCGGCCGGTCAAGGCTTCAAGGCCGCTCTGGCCGGCATCGATGTCGCCCGGACCTGTGTTGCGGCCATGTGTACCGGATTGCTCCGCGCTGGACTGGATACGGCAATGCCGCGACTGTTACGGCGACGCGCTTTCGGCCGGCCCCTGGCCGAACAACAGGGTTTGCAATGGCAACTGGCTGATGTGGCCACCAACCTGCGCGCCTGCCGCCTCCTGGCGTACGATGCCGCCAGCATAATGGACCGGGGTGATAGCGCGCAGGAAGCCGCTGCGCACGCCAAAAAATTCGCGACTACAGCAGCCTTTTCCGGCCTCAATGTCTGCATGCAGGCGATGGGCGCCGATGGCATGA
>DATKYN010000111.1:0-7211 GCA_035528435.1 Burkholderiales bacterium | reverse complement strand
CTGCATCACGGTGAACGCTGTAATGGAACTGGTAACAACAAAAAGCCCTGCCACTGTACCTGTGATTGGCAGACAGCGACAGATTACAGGAAGCAGTATCGGAATCGGCGATCCGCGGCCATCGCCTAGTTTTCGCAAATGTTGGGCTGGTTCAGGCTTGAGGTCTGTAGTCTTGGGGGAAGTGGTAATGCCGCAGCGAGCTATGAGTTCAAGTGGTCCACGCCCTTTTCATCACCTGGCAATCGGATGAACCGTGGATTGCGTGCAAACAGCTATTTGGTCTGCGCCTCGTTTCCAGCTCAAGACGTTGCCTGCGACTGTAGCCCGGCGTGTCCGGAATGCGGACGCGGTGGATCATGAGAACATATGCATAGGTCACACAGTCATGGCGCCCGGCCACGTCTGTAGGCGAGTCGGGGCAGGCACGATAGTCGCTATTTTCGGAGCAGACCGGTTCCCGGCTGTCACCGAGCTGCACGATATGCGCCGGGCGATCGGCGGGGATAAACTCCGGCTTTCCCGTTACCGGCCTGCTTCGTATAGTTAGCGGCAGTGTAGAGTTCAGGGTGAGGTGCATAAAGCATTACGCAAAGCGCAAAGGCACTACCCTCTTTTGTAGAAAGGATTGGAAGCTTGAAAATTTTCTCGGCATTGTACGACCGCGTCCTGCGGTGGGCGGCACATCCCTACGCAGAACGCTATCTCGCCGGTCTCAGTTTCGCTGAATCATCGTTTTTTCCAATCCCCCCGGACGTCATGCTGGCGCCGATGACGCTCGCCAAGCCAAAACGAGGCTGGCGCCTGGCAATTATCACCACCGTTGCCTCTGTGCTCGGCGGTTTGGCAGGTTACGCGATCGGCTGGCTGGCGCTCGACGCGTTCAAGCCGCTATTGATGTCGCTCGGTTACTGGGATGGCTACGTTCGTGCTACCGAATGGTTTGTTAACTGGGGGTTTCTGGCAGTTCTGGCTGCAGGATTCTCTCCGATACCGTATAAGGTTTTCACCATTGCGGCAGGTGCGCTGCACATGTTCCTGCCTGCGTTTGTTCTGGCTTCACTGATCGGAAGAGGTGGACGGTTTTTCCTCGTCGCTGGTTTGATTATCTGGGGAGGCGAGCCAATGGAGCGTCGTCTGCGCAAGCACGTCGATACCATAGGCTGGGTTATCGTCGTTCTCGGCGTCGTCGGATTCCTTGTCTATCGCATGCGTTAAATGCGTATCCAACGCGTTGCGTAAAGGGCACTGATCTCTTTCGACAATATGAAACCATCGCGCCGCCCGCCTGCCCTGCGTCGCTCCTGGCTTTTCGTCGGTGGCGATGATGCCGCAGCACATCGCGCCGCCTGTGATCTCGGGGCCGATGTTGTCATTCAGGAACTGGAAGATTCCACGCCGCCGGAGCGCAGACCGGCAGCGCGTGCACTCGCAGCAGACGCATACACGGCGTGGCGCCAGGCGGGGTTACTGAGCGCGGTGCGCATCAACCCGCTTGAAACAGACGGGCTGGCCGATCTCGCCGCCGTCATTCCGGCAAGACCGGACATCGTGCTGATGTCGAAAGTCGCGGAACCCGTACAGGTGCAAAGACTAGCCGACGAAGTCGAGCGGCTTGAACGCGAACACGGGCTGCCGGCTGGAGCGATCGAACTGGTGCCAAACATCGAAAGCGCGCGCGGCATCATGCAAACCTACGCGATCGCAAAGGCAAGTGCGCGCGTGACCGGAATCGCCGGTTCGACCGAGGACACCGCCGCTGACCTTGGCGCGATTCGCGGCAAGGACGGCGCAGAACTGGCCTACGTTCGGCAACGGCTTCATGTCGAAAGCGTTGCCGCAGGGGTGGTGTCAATTGACTGCCCCTACACCTTTGCCGATATCGAAGGTTGTGAAACCGATGCCCGTTACGCACGGCGCCTCGGCTATCACGCAAAACTGATTAACGACCCGTCGCACGTTGCCGTTGTGAACAAGGCCATGACACCGTCGGAACAGGAAGTGCGCGAAGCGCAGGAAATCATCGCCGCTTTCGACACCAGCAGCCGCGGCCTGGGTAACGAGCAGGCACGCCTCAATGGTCGCTTGCTGGAACTGCCCATTTTTCTCAATGCACAACGCCTGCTGGAAAGAGCGTCTGCGCTGGGCGTGAAGACAGGGTGAAGAAAAGGTGTAGCAGCAACCAATAGCGGCCGGAACGACACGACCTGTCTGATCGATCGCTCGCAGTCGTTGCCCGCCACCGGTTCTTACCCCAACCCCATCTGTCGTGATGAGGCGACTTCCAGAGCGGCTCAATTCTCGATAACCTGTTGTTTTGTAGACGCAATCCGAATCGGCACAAGACTTGCAAATATGCTCATGCACGCCAAGCCGTTTACGACGGCAAGGCGTGTAAAGCCTGAAAACGGCAACCCTTTCCGAAAGGATTGGGACGCAAAGCCACTGGCCTAAACCCCGCAAGGGACACGGCAGCAGGGTTGCCAGGCGAGCAAGCCGGGAGAACCGCAGTCGGGTCTCGCGGCGGTGACAGGATCGGCCGGTTTTCTGAAGAAACCCGAACGGCACTGCTCCCGGTTCGGTTGTATCAGTCCAGACCGAACTGCCTGCTCGTCCTTCTGGTGCATCGTTCATGTGCAGTTTGCATCGATGTACGTTTTTTCAAGTTAGTCAGAAGGAGCACAGCATGAAAACCTTTATTGTTTCAATCTCACTGGCCTGCCTCAGCGCGCTCGGCATTGCCGGCAACGCAATGGCAAAGCCACCGCATGGCAAGGCAAACATCCTGCATTGCGGTTGCGTCGCCTGGTCAGACGGAAGCATCGGCATGGCGTTCGTGCCGATCGAAGTCAGTTCCAGGGCGAAGGGCCACCTGAACCACGTAGCCGGGACAACGGATTCCTGTTACGACGGCGTGTCCGCGTACGTAGACGTAACCCGCAGCGCACCCGACTGTCAGGTTGACGGCACGCCCTTACCCTACCCCGGACTCGCGCCCTGCACCGACCAGGTAGCGCTCGCCGCCTGTGAGGTCGAGGCGGTACCGCAATAAGTTCAACGCCGTCGTCAGAATGATGGCGGGGCTGACCTGCCCGCCATCCCTGTCTCTTCCAGATACCGCTACGGGCTCCAATCGGAGCCCGTAGCTTCTTCATCTCGCCTGCTGGTCGCATCGTTACAATGCGAATAAAACCGGACGGAAGCGGCCTATGGACTGCTACCAATATTTAATGACCAGTTTCGGGTGTGTTTTCGCTGGACCGGGGCGGGCCCGGCAAATGTTGAGATTGTCGACTATCACTGAGGAAATTTGACGATGCCGAAGAATGGCATGCGACCGGTACATCCGGGCGAAGTCCTGAGGGAAGATTTTTTGATTCCACTTGGCATGAGCGCAAACGCCCTGTCTAAAGCCTTGAGCGTTCCTGCACCAAGGATCAATGACGTTGTTCGTGAGCGGCGCGGCGTGAGTGCGGATACAGCAATGCGGCTCGCACGATATTTCGGCGGTGACGCGCGGTCCTGGCTGAATTTGCAGGCAGCTTACGATTTACGAGTCGCCGAGATTGAGAACTCGAAGCGGATCGAACGCGAGGTTGAACCGGCCGGCGCTTGAGCGCCACCCCGGAAAAGCACGCAATAGGGCACCACGTTTTTCTCTACTGCATCAGACGTTTTCTAAGCAGGTTGACCGCACTGATGACGGCGTACTGACGGATGCGCAGCCGATCGCCGGGAAGCTTGACCTGCTGCGCTTCGCACCCGCCGTCCATGGCAAGTCCCAGGAATACCGTGCCAACCGGTTGGCCCTCTTGCTCGGCTGGTCCCGCCACCCCCGTAGTCGCGAGACCGACGTCGGCCCCAAGTGCCCGGCGCGCGCCCTCGGCCATCGCCTGCGCAGCTTGCGCTGTGACCACCGGCCCTTCCGGCACGCCGAGAAGCGAAAACTTCACATCGCTCGCATAAGACACGACGCCGCCGCGGAAGACGTCACTGGCACCGGGCACCGCGGTAAAGCGCGCGCCCATCAATCCCCCCGTGAGCGATTCCGCGATACCGAGAGTGAGCCCCTTGTCGCGCAACATGTCGATAACAACGGACTCCATTGTTTCGCCGTCGATGCCAAAGACCACATCCCCGAGCGTCGCCCGCAGGCGCGCTTCCTCATCGGCAAGAATCGCTGCGGCTTCGTCTGCACTGCCGGCCTTGGAAGTGATGCGTACCTTGATGCCTTCGATGCCGCTGGCCTGAAACGCGAGCGTCGGATTGCCAAGTCCGTCGAGTTCGTCGATGCGCCCCGCCAGCATCTCGGCAAGCCCCGACTCCGTATGTCCCCAGGTTCGAAGTACGCGGCTGCTGATTACTTGCGTGAGGCCCGTGCGTTTCTGTAGATCCGGGATGATCGTGCCGGCAAACATTTCGCGCATTTCGTGAGGAACGCCGGGAACGGCGTATATGACCTTATCGTTTACCGGACACACCAGACCCGGCGCTGTGCCCGGCATCTGCTCAATTACTGTTGCGCCTTCGGGGACGTCCGCCTGGCGCAGATTATTGTCGGACATGGTCCGCCCGCGCGAGGCGAACATCGCACGGATGCGTTCACCGATCTCGGGGCGCCGCACCAGCGTTACACCCATGACTTGCGCAATGGCCTCGCGGGTGATGTCGTCCTGAGTGGGCCCCAGCCCTCCGCACAGAATAACGGCATCGCTGCGTTCCAGGCCGAGGTGGATGCTCGATACGATACGTTCGAGGTTGTCGCCGACCTTGGTCTGAAAATGGGAGTCAATACCGGCAAGTGCCAGATGCTCCCCCATCCACGACGAGTTGGTGTCGACAATCTGGCCAAGCAACAGCTCCGTACCAATCGCAATCACTTCGCAACGCATGCAAACACCCCTGTTTTTCATCTTCATGATAACCGAGGACCACCCGCTCCCCATTTCACTTCCCCGAAAGACTGGACAGGTGCTGCGGCAGCGCGCCCAGCCTGGAAAGGCAGGACGGCCGCCGAAGAAGAAGCGATGACGGTGGTTTTGGGCTATGAAAACCTCGGAGAACCCTACTCCCCTCATCCTCACAAAAGCCTGTTTACCTTTACATGTCGGGGTGCACGTGTATATACAATAGGGTTTTTCTATACATGTATTCGTGCAGTCACCATCAAATGACCACAATCCGGCCCCTGACCGACCTCCAGCCAGCTCGTTTCGAGCGACCCGACATCCTCAAAAGACTCAACGCGGCCAGCCGGCAACTGGCCGAACTCAAGGGCGTCGCAGCGTCGATGCCCAATCAGGGTATTTTGATCAACACGCTTGGGCTACAAGAGGCCAAAGACAGTTCGGCAATCGAAAACATTGTCACCACTCACGATGAACTGTTTCGCGATGCCGCTTATCCCGAGGCGATCGCGGGCTCGGCCACCAAAGAAGTTGCCCGCTACCGGCAGGCGCTACGGATTGGCTTTGATGCCGTCCGGCAAAGCCACTTGCTGACCAACCAACACATACTGCAGGTCCAGGCCGAACTTGAGCAAAACAACGCCGGCTTTCGAAAACTGCCGGGCACGGCACTCAAGGGGGTGGGCGGGAAGACGGTGTACACGCCACCCCAGGATGCTACCGAAATCGCGAAACTGATGGGCGAACTGGAGCGTTTCATCAACGACGATGACTTGTTCGAAGCTGACCCGTTGATCAAGATGGTGCTCATCCATCATCAGTTCGAGAGCATCCACCCTTTCTATGACGGCAACGGCCGTACCGGGCGCATTACCAACGTGCTCTACCTGGTCAGGCATGGTCTGCTCGAAATTCCAGTGCTGTACATGAGCCGGCACATTGTGCGCACCAAGAGTGAGTACTACCGCCTGCTGCAAGCAGTGCGCGACGCAGATCGATGGGAAGACTGGGTGTTGTATATGCTGAGCGCAGTGGAGCAAACAGCGCATGAAGGCATCGGTGTGATCCAGGCAATCAAGTCATTACTGCTCGACTACAAACACCGCATACGTTCGGCGCACAAGTTCTACAGCCAGGACTTGATCAACAATTTGTTCTCGCATCCGTACACAAAGATCGAATTCATTCAAAACGACCTGAAAGTCTCCCGCCTTACCGCGACCAGGTATCTTGAGGTGCTGACAGAAGCAGGATTTCTGGAAAAACAAAAGATCGGACGATCCAACTACTACATCAACGCCCCTCTTTTTCGGATACTGAGCGGGGACGCCATGACAACAGGCGAGCCATAGCGGTCACGGCATGAACAGAATCCGTGGTCTGTACCCTATTCCGTTGAACCCGAGGCGGCTCAGCCTGTCTCCTATTACACTATATCTCTATTGTTTTTTTGAACTGACATGACACATAAACCCCGGCCACTGATCGATTTATTGGTCAGCATTGTTCTGCCATCAGCCGTCTTGATGAAACTCAGCGGCGACGAGCACCTCGGCACCGTTGGTGCGCTGGTGCTGGCGCTCGCGTTTCCGATTGGCTGGGGCCTGTACGAACTCATACGCTTCCAGAAAAAAAACTTCATTGCGGTACTGGGTTTGATCAGCGTACTGCTGACCGGCGGCATCGGCCTGTTGCAACTCGATACCGAATGGCTGGCGATCAAGGAGGCAGCGATCCCCGCGATAATCGGGATCGTGGTCGTCATCTCGGCACAGATTGGCAAGCCATTAATCAAGGTGCTGCTATACAACCCGATGATAATAGACACTGGAAAGATTGACCGGATCTTGCAGGAACGCGGCCACGAAGACATCTTTCTGGGCAGCCTGACCAAGGCAACCTATCTGTTAGGCGGGACGTTCTTTTTCTCGGCCGTGATGAATTACGTGCTGGCAACCTGGATTGTCACCAGCCCGACCGGGAGCGCGGCATTTAACGAGGAACTGGGACGTATGACCCTGCTCAGCTACCCCGTGATCGCGATTCCGTCCATGGTGATGATGCTCACGATTTTCTATTTTCTGTGGCGACGCATCCATCGTCTTACCGGATTGCAACTGGAAGAGATGCTGATCACTCCCGAAACAGACAAGAAGTGAGGGACGTTGCGGCAGCCTGAGTGCGCCTTCGCCCGCCGAGCCCTCACCCCGAATCCGCTGCTGCGTCTATTCTCCTGAACGGTTGCGCGATGGCCGCAAACTCCCGTTTTTCCCATCACGTTTTACGTGAAATAAACAGGCAAATGGG
>DATKYN010000110.1:0-13631 GCA_035528435.1 Burkholderiales bacterium | reverse complement strand
TGTTCAGCTCCCCGTGCATGTTTGATCTGGACTGTTTTGCTCAGGTGGCCGGTGGATCGATCGCGTCATTCGCATTGTGTGCCGGCAGTAACTGATCACTTGTGCTCAGAGAAGAGGGGCGATTGAGAATGACCGAACCGGCCACAACACCCGAGCCCCCTATTACGCATTGATTTTTACTTCGATCCGTCACGACGCTGGCGCCGGTTACGCGATGACCGCCGACCGGATGCTGGAACTCGCGTCACAACAGCCCGGATTTCTCGGCTTCGAGACAGCGCGCCAGGACATTGGGATCAGTGTTTCCTACTGGGCGACGCTGGACGCGATCAAGGCCTGGAAAGCGAACACCCAACATCTGGTCGCGCAGCGACGAGGCAAGGCCGAGTGGTACAAATGGTATCGCGTGCGCGTGTGCCGGGTGGAGCGCGAGTACGGTGCGTAGCAATTGCGCTGCCTCGTGATGCGGTGCCCATGTGCCCCCGTACCGTGTTCTCTACAACATCCAGCCGGGCAATCTGCGCGGCGTTGAGTGTGACAAACGACTTGCACGCGTTGCAGCGGATCGCGCGCGTAACTGAACGCGATCCGGGTGTGGTATTCGTGAAAACAAGTTGTGGCGCAGCCTGTCCGGGCGTACGGTACAGCCTTGACCCGTAGTCATCGGATCCACTACTGGACGCACTCGCGATCGTTTAGAGAAGCAGGGACCTGCATGCTGCAACGATCGCATCGGCGCTCATGCCGTATTTCTCGCGCAGTGCCACTGTTGGTCCGACCACGGCGAACTCGTCCGGCATTGCCACCATACGCATCGGCGTTGGCTGCTCTACTGCCAGCAGCTCCGCTACGGCGCCGCCCAGTCCGCCGGCATACCGGTGTTCTTCCGCGGTCACGATGCCTGATGTTTCGGCTGCCGCCTGCAAAATGGCGTCATGGTCCAGCGGTTTGATGGTGTGCATGTTCAGAACGCGCGCGGCGATGCCGTCGGCTTTTAGCGCGTCCGACGCGCGTAGGGCCAATTCAACCATTGCGCCGCAGGCGATCACTGTGACATCGTTGCCAGGCCGCAACCGGCTTGCGCGTCCGAGTGTAAAAGCCGCACTGTCATCGGTTACCGGTGGTTCCGGCGTGCGCCCGCCAAGCCGCATGTAGACGGGGCCGTCGATATCGAGCGTCGCCAGCGTCGCAAGGTAGGCCTCGTTGACGTCCGCCGGCACGATCACCGTCATGTTGGGCATGCTGCGCATCAGGGCCAGATCCTCCAGTGCATGGTGAGTGCCGCCCGCGACACCGAGAGAGATGCCGCTCGCTGCCGCGCCGATGACCACGCGCTGGTTGGCATAGGCAAGGTCGTTTCGAATTTGTTCCATGCTGCGGGCCGCGATAAAAGGCGCATAGGCACAAACATATGGCCGCAGCCCGGTTGTCGCCAGACCCGAGGCTACGCCGATCGCGTTTTGTTCGGCAATGCCGATTTCAATGAAGCGATCTGGATATTTGGCAATCCACGGACGGATGCCCAGCAAATCCTGTGTGTCGGCCGACAGCACGACGGAGCCGGGTTCGAGCGCGCCGATTTCGAGCAAAGCCTGGCCGAAGGCAAGCCGTGTCTGGTTGTCTGATTTCTCACGCCACTGCGATGTGGTACTTGTTGCGGAATTCATGCTTCCCCCAGTTCGCTCAGCGCCTTGGCATGAACTTCGTCATTAACACTGTTGCTGTGCCACAGATAGGTATCCTCGGCGAAACTGACGCCTTTGCCCTTTACAGTGTGCGCGATAATCGCCGTCGGGCGGTTCTTGCTCAAGGGCAGTGCGTCGAAGGTATCTACAATCTGCCCCATGTCGTGGCCATCAATTTCGCGTACTTCCCAACCGAAGGAGCGCCATTTGTCCGCGAGTGGATCGAGGCTGATCAACTCCTCGATGCGCCCGCTTTGCCCGATTTTGTTGTGATCGACAATGGCCGTCAGGTTGTCCAGCCGGTAGTGAGCGGCCGCCATCGCGGCCTCCCAGTTGGAACCTTCGTGCAACTCTGCGTCGCCCAGCATTACAAACGTATGAAATGGCTTTTTCTGTATGCGTGCTCCGAATGCCATGCCGGTGGCTATCGAGAGGCCGTGGCCCAGCGCACCGGTACACATCTCCACGCCCGCCACCTTGATGTCGGGATGCATGCCAAATGGCGATTCGAAGTGGTAGAAGCGATCGAGCAGTGCATCGTCGATGAAGCCGGCCTGCGCCAGTACTGCACCCAATGCTGCGTTGGCATGGCCTTTGGAAAGGACAAAACGGTCGCGGTCCGGCCATTCCGGCTCGGCAGGTTTCAGGTTCATGCGATGAAAGTAGAGTGCGGTCAGCATGTCTGCCGCCGATGAGGACCCGCCAGCGTGGCCACCGCCACCGGCGCGCAGCGCCCGCCAAAGGTTACGCCTCAGTTGCCGCGCCTCTTTCTCAAGCCTCTCTAACAGGGCTTCTCTGGTTTCGTTCATGCAACGCCTCCCATGTCAGGACGCCCCGACATTATCTAATCGTGATGTCCGTTTGAGTTATCACGCAGTCGTGAGATCGAGTGCATCGTCTGAATTATGCACACGAACGGTCACAACGCGTCTCTACAGGTTAAAGTATCGGCCAATGAGGGGAAAGAGCAGATTCCATCGAAAAGTGCGAAGCAGCGTGCATGCAGCCCGTAAGCGTGTTGCCTTGCTCGCCGTGGGGTTGATGAGTGCGGTTTCGCCACTGCCCGTTTTCTCCGGGCCGGAGGCGAGTCAATCCGTTTCTACAGGGGGCATCGATCAGCGTCCCCGCGTAGCCCTGGTTCTCTCCGGTGGCGGCGCTCGCGGATTCGCTCATGTCGGTGTGCTTCAGGTTCTAGAGCGTCTCAGGGTTCCGGTGGACTGCGTGGTTGGCACCAGCATGGGCGCACTGGTTGGCGGCGCGTATGCCGCCGGCGTAAGGCCTGATCACATGCAGGAGGTTCTGCAAAGCACCGATGTGGCAGCGCTGTTCGTTGACTCGCCGCCTCGTTCCCAGATCCCGCAACGCATCAAGCGTGACGATTACAGGCCGCTGTTCGAAATAACCTTTGGTTTCAATCGCGGCAGGATGCAGCTTCCGGCAGGCGCGTCGGCAGGGTACAAGTTTGAACTCTTCTTGCGGGAGCTGGTTGGTCCGGGTGCTTCTGTTTCCGACCTGAATTTCGATGAATTACCGATTCCATACCGTGCCGTTGCAACGGATCTCGAGAGCGGAGATATAAAGGTATTTGACGGGGGCGATCTTCCAAAGATCATGCGTGCGAGCATGTCGCTGCCGGCTATCCTGGCGCCAATCGAGATTGGTGGCCAATACTATGTTGACGGTGGTCTGGTGCGTAACCTACCGGTTGATATTGCGCGTCCGTTTTGCGGTGACATCATCATCGCTGTCAATCTGGGCACGCCGCTGAAATCGATTGAAGACCTGGGCAGCGTCATAGGTGTTGCCGGGCAGTCGATGAATCTGCTTACCGAGCAGAATGTCCAGCGTTCCATCTCCGAGCTTGGCGATACAGACATCCTCATCACACCGGAGCTCGAGGGTTTTTCGTCAACCGATTTCGATGCTCCCGAACAGATTATTGCGCGTGGATTGGAGGCTGCCCAAGGCGCGTCGCAAGCGCTTTCCGGCTTGTCCCTCGACGAGCAAGCGTATGCGCGCTGGCTGGTGGACCGCGCCCGCCAGCGCTTGCCAGAGCCGGAGATCACGCAGATCGAGATCGCGGCAAGTGACCGATTCGGCACCGACGCAGTTGAAGGCGATCTTGAGGTGGCGCCCGGTGCAGATTTTTCCCGGGATGAACTGCATCGTGATCTGGCGCGAATATATGGACGGGGCGACTTTTCCTACCTTGGCTACTCGGTATTGTCGGAGGAGGACGGCGCGAAGGTTCTGATCAATGCCGAAGCCAAACCCTGGGGGCCAGGTTATCTCAAGTTTGGTCTGGATACACGCACCGATTTTGACAGTCCGACGCAAGCCAACCTCGCAGCCAGTTATCGGCGCACCTGGGTGAATTCGCTTGGCGCAGAATGGCGGGTGGACGGGCAGATTGGTTACAACTCGTTGTTGTCGACCGAGTTCCTGCAACCCCTTCAGATTCGCGACGGTGCGTTTGTTGCGCCTTACGTAGACGCGCAACGCACATTCATGCAGTTCTACAGAGAAGAGTTGCGGCTCGGACAACTTCGGGTCAACTCAGTTGGGGGTGGGCTGGACTTTGGGCTGACCGGCACAGAGGGCGAGCTGCGATTGGGGCCTTACGTGGATAGCATACGCACGCAACCTGATTTTGGCGTAGTAACGCCGTTGTTGCCCGAAGAGGACGTTACCCAAATCGGCCTGAAGCTCTCAGGTGTTGCTGACTATCTGGACAGCGTGAGTTTTTCCCGGTCTGGATGGTTTGCCGCGTTCTATATCCACGGAGCGGATGAAAATTGGGGCTCCGATGATGAGTTCACTCGTGCACAGATCGTTGTCAAGGGCGTCAAGAGCTTCGGAAAGAATACATTCGCTGTTCGTGGTGAGTGGGGCGAAGAGTTATCGGGCACTCTGGAGGTATACGATCAGTTTGTCCTCGGTGGCCCTCAGCGGCTGTCCGGATTGTTTCTGGACCAGCTCACCGGGCCTCGATACAACCTCGCTACCATCACCTACTACCGGCGCTTCGGAGATATGCCGACGCAACTTGGTCGTGGAACCTATGCCGGTTTGTCGGCAGAGGCCGGTCGCATCGACGACCCACTGATGAAAGACCCCTGGGACTGGAGTAGCAGTGGCTCGGTTTTCTGGGGCGCGGACACGATCCTGGGCACGCTTTTCATTGGTTACGGTTATTCAAGCCTTGGCCAGGGAAATACCTACCTCACAATTGGCCATCCGCTGTGAGAAGGTGGATGATCGGTACTGTAGCCATCGTTAACGCAAGCTGAGCGCGGGATGGTACTAGCGGATCAGGCTCCGATCGTTCGCGCGACACTGTGGATGTTTGGTGCAATTGTTTCGTTCTCGACCATGGCGATTGCCGGGCGCGAGCTTTCCTCAGAGCTGACGACGTTCCAGATCCTCTTCTATCGAAGTCTTGCAGGCTTCGTTCTGATGGTGATGCTGCTCAGCCGTTCCGGCTGGTGGCAATTGAAGACCCGTCATTTCGGAACCCATCTGATTCGCAATCTGGCGCATTACGGTGGGCAGTACGGCTGGTTCTATGGCATCGCCCTCATCCCGCTCGCGGAAGTGTTCGCAATTGAATTCACCATGCCGATCTGGACTGCGATTCTTGCCGCACTGATGCTTGGCGAGCGCATCAGCCGACGGCGCGCACTGGCGATCGCCATTGGCTTTGCCGGCGTGCTGGTCATGTTGCGGCCGGGTATTGCCGCTGTTAGTCCGGCCGCACTGGCAGTGCTGGCTGCGGCCTTTCTATATGGATTCGCGCACACATTGACAAAGCGACTGTCCGGCACCGATACGCCGATGGCCATTCTGTTTTACACCACTGCCGTCCAGTTGCCGCTGGCGCTGCTGCCCGCACTTCATGACTGGACCTGGCCGTCACTGGCCGCATGGCCGTGGGTCGTCGGTGTTGGCGCCGCCGCACTTTCCGCGCATTACTGCCTGACACGCGCTTTCATTCTTGAAGACGCTGCTGTTGTCATGCCCATCGATTTTCTACGCCTGCCATTTATTGCCGTGATCGGCTACATCTTCTACGACGAGCCGCTGGAATTCTGGGTTTTTGTTGGTGCGACGATTGTGTTCGCGGGAAGCTGGCTCAATCTGAGAGCGGGGCCGGGCAACCGGCGCAGTCCGGAGAAGCCGAAAGCGGGATAGCTTTCCAAGTGAGCCGGAGTGTGTTTCTTGACGGAGGACTTCAGCGTCTGAAGACGTTGCCATCCAGCCTGATGTCATGGCGTTCATCAAGCATTTCGGGATGATTGTCAAAGCGACCGATGGGCTCAAAACTTCGCCTTGATCAGTGTTGTTTTTCTTGGCAGTTATCTGTACTGGACGTCGATTCTCCTGACGTGTTACACATTTCTCTTTTGCTGGCGTGTTCTGAATGAAACATCCTGTGTACGACTACATCGTTGTTGGAGCGGGTTCTGCGGGATGTGTGCTGGCGTCGCGTTTGAGTGAAGATGCCAACACGAAAGTCCTGCTGATCGAGGCCGGAGCACCCGCGTCGTCTGTTTTTGTGCGCATGCCTGCGGGTATTCGTGTTCTCTACACGAGTGCGAAATATAACTGGCGTTTCTGGACCGAGCCCCAGGCGCACCTGAATAACAGAAAGATCTATATCCCCCGCGGGCGCGTTGTAGGCGGATCGTCTGCCATCAATTCCATGATCGCGATTCGCGGCAATGCAGCGGATTATGATTCCTGGGCGGCCCAGGGGTTGCCGTCGTGGAGTTATGAATTCATGCGCCCCTATCTTCGAAAGATCGAGGATGCGAGCTTGCTCGGTAACGGTCAGGACAAGGACAGGGGGTACTCCGGGCCTATTCAATTGTCGTATGGGACGCTACAACATTCCATTTCCCGGGCGTTCGTAGAAAGCGCCGTGGCGACGGGGTTGGCGGAAAACAATGGATTCAATGGAACGTCCCAAACCGGCGCGGGGTTCTATGAACTGACCATTGCAAACGGACAACGCTCGGGGGCGTACAAATATCTCGATCTGGCGAAGGGACGAAGCAACCTCACCATACTGACCGATTGCGGGGTTCGCCGCCTGTTTTTCGAAGGCACGCGCGCGCGTGGCGTCGTGATTGGGCAGGGTAACGAGGAGACGACAATTCTGGCCGATCGGGAAGTGTTGCTGGCCGCTGGCGCCATTGGTTCGCCACAATTGCTCATGCTGTCGGGCATCGGGCCAGCCAATCATTTGAATTCAGTCGGCATCAAGCCCGTTCATGACGCTGCGGGCGTCGGAGAAAACCTGCAGGATCATCTCGACTGCCCAATTTGCGTCGAAGCGTCTGAGCCAACAACCCTGACCCCCTACCTTGGTCTGTTAAAGGGCGGACTCGCAGGTGCGCAATATATGCTGCGCGGTACGGGCCCGGCGACATCCCAGGGGGTCGAGGCCGGGGCTTTCTGGGCGGCTGATGATGCCTCGATTCCAGACTGGCAGGTGCATCTCGTTCTCGCGTTGCGAAATCCGCCTGCCGGCGAGCGTGCAGCACACGGTTTCGCCGCACGGGTGTGCCATCTTCACCCGAAAAGCCGGGGAACGCTCAGATTACGCACGGCAGATCCATCTGACGCTCCCGCCATTGATCCACGGTTTCTTTCGGAAGAATCGGATATGGTCAACATGCGAAGTGGCGTTGAACGCATGTGCGAAATATTCGAGCAACCGCCGCTCAAGCAACTCGTCAAGCGCAACATGGATATCGCCGCATTCTCCGGTCAGGCGGAGCTTGTCAAATGGATTCGCGCACGCGCGGAAACGGTCTACCATCCCGTCGGCACATGTCGTATGGGGTCGGACGAGGGTGCTGTTGTTGATAGCGAGTTGCGGGTCAGAGGACTGGATGGCCTCAGGGTCGTCGATGCTTCGGTCATGCCAACGGTGATGAGCGGCAATACCAACCTGCCTGTCCTTGCAATGGCAGAGAAGGCCGCGGATCTTATCAAGAAGGCACCGACGTAGAAGTTGCGGGCCGAAGATTGGCAGTGTTGTGCGGTCCGGGCTGAGCTAACCCGTAAGAAAAGAGTCGAAGCCTTTCAAGCGGCTATTGGTCTGCCGCGAGGTACTCGCGCCAGCCGCCGCAAGCTGTGATGTCGGTGGCATCCTTGACGGCGATCGCTTCACATACAAATCCCTGCACGCTTGAGCCGTCAGCGAGTTCGATCGTGCCGATGCCGAGCGGGGCAGGGATGCCGGCGACGAAGCTGCCGAATTCGGACGCGGGCAGTTCCCATATCTCCAGTTCGATCGCCGCGCCGTCTTCACTGCGCACCATGCCGGGCCGGTAGGGCGGGCCGCCGGACAGTGCGTAGAATTTGTAAGCGGGTGCGCTGTGCGTGGCGGTGACCAGGCGCCCGCCACGCGAGGTGAGCTGATGATTGAGCGGCAATCCCCTCATATGCGCACCACATACGGCGACACGAACCAGGCCGGAGGGCGCGGGAACTGCCTCAACCCGTTCGACGGCGGGCAACGGGTGCTTGGTCGCACCGGTTGTGTTCACACTGGCGCGTTGTAGCTTAGATGCCAGGTGCAGCAAGGGGACATCCTTGTGAGCCGGGGCGAACAGCGTCACGCCGAACGGCATCCCGTCGCTCTGGAAACCGGCAGGCACTGCAGTCGCCGCGTAGTCGAGCAAATTCATGAAGTTGGTGTAGTAACCGAGGTTGGAATTGAGCTGGATCGGGTTGGCCTGCAGTTCGGTGATACGGTAATGACACGGTGCGGTCGGCGTGACGATGCAGTCCACTTTCTCCCAGTTCGCATCCGTAATGCGTTTGAGTTCTTTCAGTCGATAGAGTGCGGCGTAGGCATCCGCCGCCAGCCACTGTCGCGACGCACCGATGATGTCGCGCGTAACCGGGAACAGCGCGTCTTCGTTTGCATCGAAAAACGCGCGTATCGCGGCGTAACGTTCGGCCACCCACGGTCCGCCGTAGAGCAGGCGGGCGGCTTCGAGATACGGTTGCAGGTCAATCTCGACCGCTTCACCACCAAGGTGGGTCAGGGCGCCTACCGAGTCCGTGAAAATGCGCGCGCCATCCTTGTTGCCGAAAAATTCGAGATCGGACTTGCTTGGCACGCCGAAGTGAAACGCCGGGGCGGTGCTGAAATCGGAGCCGTACGGTTCGGCGGCACGCGAGAACGGATCATCCGCGTCGAAGCCTGCCGCCGCCGCGACTACGCGCTGCGCGTCTTCCGCGGTGAGTGCGAACACTGACACCGCGTCGATCGATCGGCATGCCGGGACCACGCCTCGGGTAGACAGCAGTCCGAGTGTCGGCTTGTGCCCGACGAGGTTGTTCAGCATCGCCGGCACGCGGCCGGAGCCGGCGGTGTCGGTGCCAAGACTGAAACTGGCCATGCCACGCGCAACCGAGACGGCCGAACCGGAGCTAGACCCGCCGGAAATGTATTCCGCGTCGAAACTGTTGCGGCAGGCACCATAGGGGGAGCGTGTCCCGACCAGTCCGGTGGCGAACTGGTCGAGATTGGTCTTGCCTACCGGGATGGCGCCCGCGTCGATCAGCTTTTGCACAACGGTGGCGTTGGCTTGCGGCGTAAACGCGAACTGCGCACAGCCGGCGGTAGTGGGCACGCCGGCCAGGTCGATGTTGTCCTTGATTGCAAACGGCACGCCATACAGCGGCAAGTCCGCCGGAGTGGCGCTCTCCAGCTTCTTCGCAAAGGCGAGCATGGTCTGCAGCGGCAGGCGATATATCCAGATGCGATGCGTATCGTCGTCGCTGCGCTTTGCAATTTCGTTGACCAGTGCGCTTGGCGTCAGGGTGCCGGCCGCATAGGCATCGCGAAGCGACTGGATGTCGAGACTGAAGTTAGCCGGGTTCATGTGTTTTATCTCACGGATGTGTTTTTTTACGATGCCGTTTCCAGAACGACGAGATCCTGTCCGGCGCTGACCTGGCTGCCTTCACGGCAGAACACCTGAAGAACCTTGCCCGCACACGGTGCTTCCACCGAAAATTCCATTTTCATCGATTCGACGATCACCAGCGGGTCGCCGGCGGCGACGGTGTCGCCCGGTTTTACCGGCACCTTCCAGACATTGCCGGCGAGTTGCGTCGCCACGGCGCGGCCGTTCGGCGGCAGTTCGAGTTCGCTCTCGGCGTCGGCGGCGGCGATGTCGGCGTCGCTTGCAAACTCTTCGTGTCCCGCGGCTTTCCAGCGCTCGCGCTCGGCATCGAATGCGGCCTGTTGCCTCTCCTTGAAAGCCGAAATCGCTGCCGCGTTGCCGCGCAGGAATTCGTTATAGCGGCGCAGGCTGAATGTGGTTTCCTCGATTTTCAGCTTGTAGCGGCCGAGCGGGAATTCCTTGCGCAGGCGCAGCAGTTCGTTTTCGCTCACCGGGTAGAAGCGGATCTGGTCGAAGAAACGCAGCAGCCAGGGCTTGCCGAAGTCGCTGGTGTTTCGCCACCGATTCCACATCTGTACGGTGCGCCCGACGAACTGGTAACCGCCCGGCCCCTCCATGCCGTACACGCACAGATAGGCACCGCCAATGCCGACCGCGTTCTCCGGGGTCCACGTGCGCGCCGGGTTGTACTTCGTTGTGACCAGGCGATGGCGTGGGTCGACCGGAGTCGCTACCGGCGCGCCGAGGTAGACGTCGCCGAGGCCGAGCACGAGGTAGTTGGCATCGAAGACGATGCGATGAACATCGTCGATCGAATCAAGGCCGTTGATACGGCGAATGAACTCGATATTGCTCGGGCACCACGGCGCATCCTTGCGCACCGAGTGTGTGTATTTCTCGATAGCAAGTTGTGTCTGCGAGTCGTTCCACGCCAGTGGCAAGTGCACGATGCGGGTCGGCACTTCCATGTCATCAATTGGCGGCAGTTCGTCTTCCGCGCCCGAGAGCAGATCGACAAGGCGGACGACCGGCAGGGAAAGGCTGTCGAAATGCACCTGCAATGAGCGGATGCCCGGGGTGAGGTCGATGATGCCCGGCACGTGTTTTCTCGCCAGCCAGTCCGCGAGCGCATGGACGCGAAAACGCAGATTCAGATCCAGCGCCAGTGGTCCGTATTCGACCAGAAGATACTTGTCGCCCGACTGACGGTAGACGACCGCAGGCCGCTTTTCCTGCGCGCTTACCCGATGCAGCACCGGCGAGGTCGTGGCAGATTTTGTGTGCGCTGGCAGTCGCGGTTGCGGCGGCATTTCGAGCGTTGCGATGGCGCGTTCCGCGGCCTGCTCCATGCCGGCGCACCATTGCTGGCTGACCCGATGGAAGCGCACCCGATCGCCGGGGCGCAGTTGCCCGACTTTCCAGAGTTCGGTGTGCGCAACCACCGCCGGGCAGACGAAACCGCCGAGGCTGGGTCCGTCGGGGCCGAGAATCACCGGCATGTCGCCAGTGAAGTCAATGGCGCCAATGGCATAGGCGTTGTCGTGAATGTTGGATGGATGCAGTCCCGCCTCGCCGCCGTCGGCGCGTGCCCATTGGGGTTTGGGACCGATCAGCCGCACCCCGGTGCGGCTGGAGTTGTAATGCACTTCCCAATCAGTCGCGAAGAAAGTGGCGATGTCGGTGTCGGTGAAAAAATCCGGCGCACCGTGCGGACCGTACAGCACGCCGATCTGCCATTCATGGGTGTATGCCGGGCGCAGTTGTTCCGGCAGTGCGGTGCCTGGCTTCACTTTCTGTGTGGCGTTATTGAAATGCAGCATGTCGCCGGCACGCAGCGTGCGGCCGGCATGGCCGCCGAACTGCCCGAGTGTGAATGTCGAGCAGCTGCCCAGATATTCCGGAACGTCGAATCCACCGGACACCGCGAGATACGTGCGCAGACCGGCACTCGTCAGTGAGCCGAGTTTGAGCACGGAACCGGCTTTGATGGCGTATGGGCGCCAGGACTCGATGGCGACGCCATCGATTTCCGCCGGCATTGGTGCGCCGGCAATGGCGATCATAATGTCGGCATTAAACTTCAGCGTTGGCCCTGACGCGGTACATTCGAGTGCGGCGGCACCGCTTTCGTTACCGACCAGCCGGTTGGCCAGCCGCAATGCCAGCGGATCCATCGGTCCAGACGGCGGCACGCCAACATCCCAGTAACCGAGCCGGCCGGGGTAGTCCTGGATGCTGGTTTGGACGCCGGGTTCCACTACTTCGACCGTATGAGGGCGGTAGGCGAAACCGCTGAGATAGCGCGTGGTCTGCCGGCCTTCGCGAAAGACATCATCGCCGACGATCTGCCGCAGGAACTCGACATTGGTTTCGATGCCGGAGAGGTGCGTTTGCGCCAGTGCCTGGCCCAGTTTCTTCACCGCACTGGCGCGCGTCGGTGCGGTGACAATCAGCTTGGCGATCATCGGATCGTAGAATGGCGGCACTTCGCTTCCGCGTTCGACCCAGGTTTCGATGCGCGCCTGTGACGGGAAGCGGACGTCGGTAAGCACGCCGCTCGAGGGCTGGAAGTTGCGCCCCGGATCTTCGGCATAGAGTCGCACCTGGATCGACGCGCCGTGCGGCTCGGTTGCAAGGGTTTCGAGTGGCGGTAGATCGCCGGCAGCGAGTTTTATCATCCATTCGACCAGGTCGACGCCGGTGACTTCCTCGGTGACACCGTGCTCGACCTGCAGACGGGTATTTACCTCTAGGAAGTAGAACGCGCCGGTTTCGGCGTCGAGCACGAATTCCACGGTACCGGCGTTGCGGTAGTTAACCGCGCGCGCGAGCGTTGCCGCGGTTTCCAGTAGTCGCGTTCGTACGGTAGCCGGAATATTCGGTGCCGGCGTTTCCTCGATTACTTTCTGGTTGCGTCGCTGCACGGAGCAGTCGCGCTCGCCAAGGGCAAGTACCTCGCCAGCACCGTCTCCGAACACCTGGACTTCGACGTGGCGCGCCTGCACCACGTACTTCTCGAGATAGATGCCGGCGTCCTTGAAATTGGCGCTCGCCAGGCGCGCGACTGATCGGAACGCTTCGGCCAGTTCATCCTCGCTCCAGATCAACCGCATGCCTATGCCGCCCCCACCGCCGGTGCTCTTGAGCATCACCGGGTAGCCGATGTGCGCCGCTTCGGCACGCGCATGGCCAATGTCGTCGAGTAACCCGCTGCCAGGCAATAATGGCACGCCGTGGGTCTGCGCGATCTCTCGCGCGGTGTGCTTCAAGCCGAAACTGTGCATCTGTTCCGGTGTCGGCCCGATAAAAGCAATGCCTTCGCGTTCGCAGGCCTCGGCGAAGTCGGCGTTCTCTGACAGGAAACCGTAACCGGGATGGATCGCTTGCGCACCGGTCTTGCGCGCGACCTCAAGGATGTTTGCGGCGCGCAGGTAACTCTCGCTGGCTGGTGCCGGGCCAATACACACTGCTTCATCCGCCTGCGCCACGTGCAGCGACTGCAGGTCTGCCTCGGAGTACACCGCGACCGACTTCACGCCGAGTTTCTTCAGCGTGCGGATGATGCGGCAGGCAATGGCGCCGCGGTTGGCGATAAGAACCTTGTCAAACATTCTCAAGTGAAATCATGTCGGCTAACATAGTGCGCACTGGGGAACCAAAACGAAACCCCTTTAAATCACCAGGATGAACTGGGACGCGAGTAAGCGGGGGTCAAAAATACCTGGGTCCCGCAAGCGGGATGACGCTCAGTGACTGATCTGATTTCCTGTTCCTGGTGATCAATTCGTATCAGGTGCTTTTGTTGATCCATTAATGTGCGTCCCACACCAGCAGGCGCACCGGCGTCGGGTTATACCCGCTGCACGGGTTATTGAGTTGCGGGCAATTCGAGATCAGGCAGATGACGTCCATTTCGGCACGCAGTTCGACGTACTTTCCCGATCCCGGGAGACCATCCTCGAAAGTCAGTTCGCCTTCGGGCGTGACCGGCACATTCATGAAGAAATTGATGTTGTGA
>DATKYN010000109.1:0-6196 GCA_035528435.1 Burkholderiales bacterium | reverse complement strand
ATGCCGTCGACTACAACCGGGGCCATGTCTATGGCTTCGACGGGCGACAGTTGCGTCACCTCGCGTTGTGGCTCTGCTACTGCAACGCCAATCGATACATGGAAAGTGGCGATCGCAATGAACACGCTGACAAGGCAACGTCGCCGATACAAGAAAAACCGCTTCATCATTGTTCCGTCCCCGCGCTTGACATTAGGCGGGCTAACGAGTGCCGCCCGCAACTACTACTGCGACTATATACGAGCGTCGCTCGGACGAGGGCATGTCCGACTCTGGCAATCGTGCGTCGATTTGCAGCCGTTATTGCGCGGGCAGAGATAACCTCGCGGGAAACTGTCGCTAGTTGCCCTTGCTGCTTTTCTGTTTGAACATCAGCGCGTCCGCCTGCGCCATCAGATCACCGACATCGGCGTGCCCCGATGCATCAAAACCGACCTTGCCGTAACTGAAATCGATGCCGTAGCCCCGTTTGGCATCCTTGTTGAATTTCTCCACGGTAGCATGCAAGCGTTCCAGCGCATTCTCCAACGCCGAGTTGCTGATATTGGTCATCAGGACGGCGAATTCTTTGCCGCCGAGGCGGCCTAACACATCGGACTCGCGAAAAGTCAGCTTCAACAGCTGCGCAAACGCTTTGAGCGCACGCTCACTCTCGGAGCGGCCAAATTCCTCGTTAGTCCCATTAGTCTCGTCAAGATTGAAGTAAAGCAGTGCAGCGGGTTTCTGAAAGCGACGTGACAGTTCGAGGGCGTGACTCGACAAAGCCTCGAATCCGCGCCGGTTGGATAACATGGTCAGCTCATCCATGGTTGCTATTTCACTAGCAGCCAACTCCCGCTCCGCCATGTGGGCCAGGTCCTGCAGCAGTGACATGTCGTCGTCAGAGAACTTGTGGGCCTGTTGGTCCATCAGACACAGCGTGCCGAGTGTGCTGCCATCGGCAGCCCTGAGCGGTGCGCCTGCGTAGAACCGGACAGCCGGATCTGCGGTGACAATCGGATTATCCGCAAACCGGTCGTCAAGGGCGGTATCGTCCACCACAAAAATATCCTCACTCAGAATCGCATGAGCGCAGAACGAGGTATCGCGGGGCATCTCTGATACCTTCATTCCCTGAGTCGACTTGTACCAGACTCGGTTTTCGTCAACCAGACTGACCAGTGCGATCGGAACGCTGAACAGGTTCGCAGCGATCCGGGTTAGCCGGTCGAAGCGCTCTTCCGCTGGTGTGTCCAGAATTTTCAGCGACTGCAGTGTGTCGATACGGATGTCTTCATCAGCAGGTCTCGCGGGTGCTTGCATGTGTTTCCTCGGAAAAGAATTTGACCTTGAGCGTGTCAGTCGTTGCCGTCGGTGCCCGCCAGTTTGCCGGTCATCGTGAGCGTCTTGTATGGTCAGTATAACGTGGTGTCGAGGCCAGGCATGGTGATCGAACCCGGCCCGGGCAGTTTGTCATCCTGGGGCACTAGTACGCCGAGGGTAAAAAACCGCGTATCCAGCCGCACGAGTGTGGCTTTCATTTGCTGGCTCTTCCCGGGACAGCGAACCAGTCCTCTATCTGCCGGCGCGGGGCGCAAGATCGCGAGCGATGCCCCCGGGGTGCAAGCCCTGTAGCGAAGCGGCCGATCAAGCGCGGCCCGATTTGAATCCGCCGGGTCGCAATGCATGGTGTCTATCGTTCAAGGCGGAAACGCAGCCGAAGTGACGCTTGGGCTCCTTGCACTGGCTGGTGCAGTTCAAAGGAAGCCTCTTCAGTGCTCGTTGCGAGTCTCTCGCGATTGTCGAATGACGATCAAGGCGGGATTGGCTGGAGGTGATGATTAAGCTAGTCGGGTGTGCACAGCAGATTGCCCATTTCAATGATCGACTCATTGGAGGCAGGTACCTCGAGCACTGCCGAGCACGAACCGGACGTACCAAGGTAGGACAGGGTGTAAGTGGAATCGGTCAGGTCCTCGATAAAGAACTCGCCCGTTTGCCCGACCGGATGCTCTACCTGCTCTCCATCGATCATCAGTGTGATCCGTCCGTAACGCACTGGTATTGCCTCTCCATCACGACGTGTGTTCAGCGTTCCGGCGACGGCCTGGATCCGTTTGGCACCGAAGTCCAGCACGGCGCCGGCGCGCAGCGCGGGAGAAGTCAGTTTGGTATAGCGTTTCAGCTCGAAATTCAAGGGGATGTCCCGACTGTCGACCGAAATCTGGTTGTGAACATATGAACCCAATGACGGTATCAAGAGCCGGCCTTTACTATCTGTTCTACCGGACAACTGGCCGCTCTGGTATACGCTGACGTTCTCAAGACCGTCGACCTGCACCAGTGCGAACGCATCGTTTATCGGGCGGCTGAACATGACTTCCCCCCCGACGGCCGACACGCTTCCCTGAATCGCCAACCGCCGGCTGTCCTCGGTTTCACCGCCTACGGTCACGCTCTGGTAGTCGGCGATCAGAGTGGCATGCCTCGCGTTGTACTGGACGTAGGGGCGCAGTGAGTGCCCCGATCCTTCCGAGTTTTCGAATTGGCTCGCTGCCGCCGAAAATCCCCAGCCTTCTCCCAGCGGAGTTGTTTTTTGCACCGCGGCCGTTGCCCGGTGTTCCCCTTCGCTGGCGCGTACCGAGGTAGAGACTGAATAGTCTCTCTGGAAGTAGTAGTTCAGTCCGAAGAAAAACTCGGTGCGGGATTCTTCGGCCTCGATATGGCGCAAAGTAGTGATTATCGATAGCCGCGGACTTGGCGTGCGCGGCGTGTACGACACCGTGTAGGCAGTGCGATCTGTTCCATGGTAAGGCCGGCTGGTCAGGTAGCGCAGCGTAATCGGCCCTCTCGTAAATGATCCACCGCCCTCGACCTGAGTGTTGAAAAAAGGGTCAGCCCCGATGCGCGCGTAGTCTCTCGACTGCGCGAGTATGCTGGCCGTTGCGTTGAACCTGCGGGTCTGGATGGTGTAGTCGAAGACGCCGGCAAGGCCGCTGTCGTTGGAATCCCGGCTATAGGAGAGCGTGGTGTTGAACAGGCCAGAACGGCCGGTGAGCAAGGTCAGGTTTGGGCCAATGTTAACCAGATCTTCGGTTGCTTCCGCTCGCCCGCCAAGTGTCAGAAAATTCGATATGCCATAGCGGTAAAAGCCGGTGGTGGCAAGCGAACCGTAGTTGTTGCTCTCCTCGCCAAATTTTCTGCGCTGCGCGCCCAGCGCAAAGTTGTATTCACTGAGTCCCTCTCGCAGTGCTTCCAGGGTGAAGTAGAAGGAGCTGGAATAGATTTGTTCACGCCCGAGCGCATCGCGTACGATCACCTCAACATCGGATACGCCTGATGGCCCCTGAATGTTGTTGATCTCGTAGGGGCCGGGCTCCAGGCTGCCGCTGCTGATGCGGTTGCCGTTTACGAAAACATCGAATTGGGATGGCGTCCCGGCCAGACCTGTGTGGCTCGCAAACGGATAACGTAGGAAATAGGGGTCGATGCGGTAGTTCTTCGAAAAGCTGATGCCGCCAAGATTCAGGGGGCTGCCAAGTGTGCCCGACCCGGTGACAAAGTCACCGAGGATGGCCTGCTGCAGCGTGTCCCGGTTGTCATAGGTCAGGTTGCTGCTCAGGCGCACGGTGCGGTCAGTGTCGCCCAGTTGCTCGTAAAAGCCATCGGTGAGCAGCAGAAGATTGCCGTGACGTGCTCCGACCTCGGCGGCGAAGGTGCGGGAGCCAAACTCACCGTCATCGTCACTGAATCCGTAGTTGAAAAAGGCGCTCGTGTCCCGCGGGTACTCGACATTGGCGCGTGTCGGACGCCGGCGCGCGTCTACGACCTGCGCTGTCAGTATCGAGGGATCGACTTCGATGTCGATATGCACGCTGCGTTCGTCGAATGTGAACGTCGCTTCCTCCAGGGTAGACAGCATTACATGGGGCTCACCGTCCAGCGTGACCAGACGGCCTCCGGATCGTCCGATACCGATCGAATCCAGATCGTTCTCGCGCACGGCAAAGTCACCGTCAACGTAACTTGTAACGAGGAAGACGCCCCGTTGTTCGCCGTTGACGGCGATGGAGGCGTAGAACTGGATCGGAGGCTCAGCGGGACTTGGAGGCTCGTCCGCCTCCTCGTTTCGGGCCACAATCGAAAACGTTTCTTCGCCTGACGGATGTTGCACCGACGGCGCGAACTCGGGAGATGCGGGATCCAGAGGATCGCCGCGGGGCTGTTCGAGCGCTATCGGCTCAACCGCCGTTAGTTGACGCACGGGATCTACGTCCGCTGCCTTAACGGCTCCGGAAAAAAGCGCTGCGCAGGCGAGTTCGAGAACAAGCCCGACGAGGAGCCAATCAGCTTGCGCTGTCGGCGGCCGGCGTGTCGGACTTTTTGCTGCTGCAGGAATTCTTGCCCACGTCCTTCTTGGCATTCGCGCTCAGTTTGTTGGTGCGCACGTTATAAATGATGGTCGTTAGTGCCTGGCACTGCCCGGGTGGAATGTCCAGTTTGTAGGCCCTGGTGGTTCCGGCCAGCAGATATCGCTCCGGTATCGTTTCGCGATAAACCTCGTTGTCAGAAGCGTCAAGACCGACGACGGTCATTTCCTCCACGAACAGGTGTACGTTTCCGCTGTTCTTCAGGGTCGTGTCGACGCGGTTATCGGCCAGATCGAAGCGCCCGATTTCCAACGACGGTTCGGGTTTGATCGGCGCAAAGAACACAGGCGCTGCGAAATTGATCAGAAACGCCACATTGGTCCCGTCTGAGGCTGAGTCGTCAGGCCTGCTAGTCGGGGGCAGTTCGGCAATATAGACACGGTAGGTTTTCTCGATCGCACCCGGTGGAATTTTCATTCCGATGCGAATATCACGCTCCTCGCCGCCCTTGAGCGTCATCAGCCGGGGAAAGGCCAGCACTTCCCTGGTGTCGACATAAACGTCTTCGCCGGATGCATTCTGTGTCCATGCCCTCGGGCGAATCTCGAATTGCAGCGGTACGATGCCGCTGTTCTTGACAGTCACTACATCGGCCTTACGGTCCTTGTCGAGGTATACCCTGATCGGGGTGACGGAAAAATCCCCTGACAGTGCGTTAACCGGAAGGCCGGTCGTGAGGCAACCCAACAGGGCTGCGATCACGGGTCGCGCGAAACGCCATGCTTTCATTTGAAGTCGCTCATGTTCTGGTTCAAGGCAAGACAGTCACAGTTAATGTGTCTTCGTAAGATCCGACCCACGCGTCGCGGTAGTCGGCTTCGATCACCCTGACGATTACGACCAACCGTCTTGCATTGACTCTGGTCGTTGTCTGATAGGGCAGGTACTCGGAGGGTGTTGTCAGGTTTCGCATGCGATGCAGGCCCGGGCCGATATCGCTGGCACCGGTCAGGGAGAAAACCGGAGTGTCGCCCCGGGTGCATTGGTAGCGCAGTCTGATTCTGGTCACGACATTGCCTGTTTGTGCCGGGGAAATGTCTCCTACCGGAACGTCATTGTTCAACGGTTGCCGAAAATTGCAGGCGGCGTGGGCAGCCCCGCCCGCGAGCGTCATAGCCATAAGAAAAAGGCCGCAAAAAATCGCGGCCTTTTTCGGCAGGTGAACTGACTTCCGAGTCACCAGTTTGCTTGCGTAGCAGCCGATCAAGGAGTGATGGTCAGCGTCACGAGGTCCGAATAGTTTCCGGCCGATACGTCAATGTAGTCCGCATCGACAATGCCGCCGTCGAAGTCGACGTTGATGGGGGTGCTCTTTCCGGAACCGACCGCTGCGTTAAAGCTGACAGCGAGAGAATAGGGAATGAGGTCGGTACCGTTGGACAGGCATCGGGTTCCACTACAGCCAGCCGTATTGGCGCCATTGCCGGCGGAAATATTGGTCGCGACTTCGCCTTTGGTGCACCAGTACTGCAAGCTGGTGGTCGTCGCGACGACGTTACCACCAGTGGCCTGGTCCAGGGTGCCGAAATCGAGGGTCGTGTTTCCGGCGGTGTTGTTGTTAGCCGAAAAGTTACAGGTACCAGTGATGGCGGCAGTGACCCTGAGCGTGTTGGTGTTCCCGGCAAGGACGTTGCCGGAAGCCAGCATTGCAAAACCGGCTATTGCCGCCAGGAACTTCATTTTATGGTTGCGAAGTGTCATTTTTTGTCAGACTCCATGAGTAGATTAGTCACGAGCGGTCAGGCATTGGCGGGCTTTCATGGCTGACCTTCCTCGGGAGTCTGTAT
>DATKYN010000108.1:0-2746 GCA_035528435.1 Burkholderiales bacterium | reverse complement strand
GATACAGCTCGAATTGCGTGCGTTGCTCACCGGTGAGTTCGGTCACGATGCGCCCGGCATTAAAAACGAGTACGCGGTCCGAGATGGCGAGCAACTCTTCGTCGTCGGAGGAGTACAGCATGATGGACACGCCCTGATCACACAGGTCGTCCAGCGTGGCGTAAAGGTCCACTTTGGTCTGGATGTCGATGCCTTTTGTCGGATCGTCGAGCAGCAGCACTTGCGGGCGCGTCGCAAGCCAGCGCCCGATGACGACTTTCTGCTGATTGCCGCCACTTAGCTGCGAGACCGCTGCGCGGAGCGAATCGAACTTGAGCTTCAGTGTTTCGATGAATGGCGCTATCTCGCCTTCCAGCTTGCGGCGCGCAATGATCTGCCGGCGCTCCCTTGCCAGCAACGAGACCACCAGGTTCTCGAAGATCGGCCGGATCGCCATCACGCCATAACGCGCGCGATCGCCGGAGATGTAAGCCACCGCATGGCGCATTGCCGAGCGCGGCCCGTGTGGGTCGAACGACTTGCCAGCAATGCGCACGCGCCCGCTTCGCATTCGCCTCGCGCCGAAAAGCACACGCAGCAGTTCGGATTGGCCCTGACCATGAAGCCCGCCAAGACCCAGGATTTCGCCGCGCTTGAGCTGCAATGACACGTCAACCAGTTTGTCGGAACTGAGACTATCGACCTGCAGCGCCACCTCGGCAGCGGGTGTGTGCCGTGCGCTTTTACCCCTGGCGGTGGCCAGCTCTCCCACCATCGCCTCAACCAGTGCTTCGCGCGTCGTCTGGTCGCTGTCTGCAGTCATGACGGTGGCGCCGTTGCGCATCACGGTCACCCGGTCGGCGATGTCGAACACCTCATCCATGCGGTGGGTAATAAAAATAATCGAGCAGCCCGCTGCCTTGAGGGAACGTACGTGCTCGAAAACGGCGGCGACCTGATTGCGATCGAGCGCCGCTGTGGCCTCATCGAGGATGATGATGCGTGGCTGCGCGGCAAGGACTTTGAGGATCTCGACCATCTGGCCCTGATCTGCTGACAACGCCGCAACCGTGGTATCGGCGTCAATGCCGTCGCCCAGCACTTCGCGAAACCCGGCAAGCGCCGCGCTTGCGGCCTGGTGCAAGGCCGGCTGATCGACCAGGCCGGCTCTTCCGGTCGGCTCTCGTCCGAGAAAAATGTTCTCGGCGACGGTCATTTTGGGAATCAGGCTGAGATCCTGATAGAACACACCGATGTGCTCAGCCGCCGCATCCTGCGGCCCGGAAAATGTCACCGGTTTGTCATTGAGGGTCAGTTCACCCGCGTCAGCAGCGACGGAACCACCGATGATTTTGCACAGTGTGCTCTTGCCACAGCCGTTGGAACCGACAAGGGCGTGAACTTCACCGGCGTGGAGCGAAAAATCCGCTCCGGCCAGCGCAGTCACGCCCCCGAACCGCTTTCGAATGCCGCTCGCTTCGAGGACGGGCATCAGCGCTGAATCCTGTTACGAGCGGCGCTGTAGCCTAGTTCTTGAAGTATTCTTTTTGCGCCTGCTCCGGCGTGACCACCGTGCTCACGGAGATGTATCCGGCCTTGTCTTTCCACATGTTGTAAGTCTGCTCGAAGTTCGAGCTGTCAATCAGTGGAATCGGAATGTAGATGGCGTTGCCGTACTGGCCCGTGAAGATGCCGTCCTTGAACTCGTGGCCCTGCAGCCGCAGCACCGCAACGTTCAATGCGCTCGCCATGCAGCCCGGAGGATTCACCGACGCGCCGCTGTTGTAGTTGTTCTGCTTCCAGGTCTTGAGAAAGTCGACCCGGATCTCGCCGGTCGCCGCGATGTCTTTGCGTTTGGCATCACTCAGCGCGCGCCAGGCTCCGGCGGCCATACCATCCTGAACCCAGACACCGTTGATCGACGGATAGGTCGCGAGCAGGTTTTGCATCGCCTGTTGACCCTGCGCTTCGTCCCAGTTGGCGTTGACTTCGTTGAGAATCTTGATGCCGGGATATTTTGCAAACACTTCGCGATAACCGGCAACGCGCATCTGGTTGGCCGGATGCCCGGCGACACCGTTAATCGCCACCACGTTGCCCTTGCCTTTCAGGGTCTTTGCCAGCCACTCGGCGGACTGCATCGCCCAGCCTTTCTGGTCAATGCCGACATAGATCGCGTCCTTCGAAGACACTTCGGCATCCGTCGAGATAATGAGGATGCCTCTGGCCTTCGCCTGCGCGAAGATCGGATCAAAGGCGGTCGGGCTGTTCGGGTTGACGATGATCGCGTCGACGCCCTGGTTCATGAAGTTTCGGATCTGCGCGATCTGGCCGGGCACATCGACATTGCTGCTCTGCGCGATGGTCTTCACCGTCACGCCCTTCTTCGCCCACACTTTCGCCGCAGCCTCGGCTTCGTCGATCATCTGGGTGCGCCACTCGCTCCCGACCCAGCCATTGCTCAGGCCGATGGTGAATGTGTCTTTGGCGTTTGCTGCTGTGGTCAGCCCGGCGCCGAGCAGCGCCGTCAAGCCAATTGTCAGAAGTTTCTTGAACATTTTTATTCTCCTCCTTCAGGGGATAAATGAGGTATTGCCGCGCTGCACAACGCAGTGCCATCGCAACATTTTTTCAACGAGTATAGTGAACCGTACTCGATCCGGGTACCGTTAACTTCGCCCCGACTCTATGCAAGTTAAATATCGGGACAATGATGTATATCAACATCCGCCGTAATCGGATGCTGCGAAACTGTGTTTGGTTGTGC
>DATKYN010000107.1:0-2107 GCA_035528435.1 Burkholderiales bacterium | reverse complement strand
CCTACCTGGTCTTCAAGCTGATTGCATTTGTCCTTGATGTTTACCGTGGCGAAATCAGGAAACCTTCGCTGCTTGATCTGATGGTGTTCGTGTTCTTTGTCCCCATTTTTCCCGCGGGTCCGATACAGCGCTTTCAGGAGTTCATCGGGCAGCGCTCCGCCTCGATTTGCGCAACCGATGTGGTCGCCGGTCTGACACGCATGAGTGTTGGATATTTCAAGAAGATCGTGCTGGTCGGTGTGATCCTTCAGCCAATCGCTTATGGCCCCATGCTCGGTGACATTGCCTCGGGGAACGGCCTCGCCGCCATCGGCACGCCGATTCTGATCGGCTTTCTGGTCGCCGCGCTTGTTTACGCTTACCTGGATCTTTCGGCCTATGCCGATATCGCAATCGGCGCCAGCAGGTTGTTCGGCTACCGGGTCATGGAAAACATGAACTATCCGTTGTTACGGCCCAATCTCGCGGAATACTGGCGTTGCTGGCACATCTCGCTTTCGAATTGGTGCCGCAACAATGTTTACATGCCGGTACTTGGCAGAACCCGCAAACCGACGCTTGCGTTGTACAGCAGCTTTATCGTAATGGGAATGTGGCACCACATCAGCCTCACCTGGTTGTGCTGGGGCATGTGGCACGCATCGGGTATCTGGTTTTACGGCAAGTGGCGTCGCCTTGCGCTCTCGGGTTGGCTCAAACAACGCCTGTCGCAACCTCTTGCGTATATCTTCGGCACAGTCATCACCGTTATCTACTCGGCGCTCGGCTTCAGTTTTATCATGCTGTCCGAATTGAAACAGTCATTACGCCTGTTGTGGCAAATCCTGGTCTGAGACTGCCGGGCTAGTCACGCCCTCCGGCATGCTCCGCGCCAAGGGCCCGGGCCCAATGCTCTGCCAACTCCAGTTGCCACGGGTAATCAATGTCAAACGAGCGTTCAGCCGGCATGGGATACGTCAACATACGCGGTGTAAAAAAGCTGCGCTCGCGCAGGAACAGCTCGATCGGCGCCACATACAGGCCGCCGTTCGGATGAAACCGCGCAGGGATCGACTGGCTGCGGGTCGTTTGCGCATACGCCTGCGGATCGGTCATGCGCATCACGTTGGCATCGTCCGGCTCAAGCGCTAGCTGCGGCGGAAAATCGTACGCCGTCACAGTCAACAACGGAATTTCTTCCTGGGATGTTCTGTAACTTTGCATCGCTCCGCGAATATCATCCACGCTGCGAAATGGACAGGTGGGTAGCAACATCGCCACGTGGCGGTACTGCTGACCGGCACCCGTTCTGAGCAAATACTCTTCTACGACTTCGACCGCGCGTATGGCATCACCACGCAGCGCCTCCGGGCGCTCGTCCACGTCAACGCCCGAACCAGTGGCGATCTCCCTGACCCGCCCATCGTCGGTGGAAACCACAATGTCGGAAAAACATCGCGACGCCAGCGCCGATTCAAAGGTATAGGCAATGAGGGGTTTGCCGTTGAGCAATCTGATGTTTTTTTGCGGGACACGCTTGGAACCTGCACGTGCAAGTACCAGGGCAACCGTCTTGTCGTCGTCTGTAATCATATGCGCTTGTGGCTTTGGAGAATGGTGCCGATCGTGTCACACACCCGGTCGATCTCCGCATCGGAGATGTCGTTACCTGATGGAAGGCTGATACCGGTCGATGAAATCTCTGTGCTGACCGTAAACTCGCCGGGCTGCTTGTACGGTGGCTGCAGGTGTAGCGGAATAAAAAAAGGCCGGGTTTCAATTCCCCGGGCATCCAGTTTGACTGTCAACTGATCACGGGAAATACCGGCAATCTCCGGATCAATTTGCATTGAAAAAATCCAGTAAATCGTTTCGCCCCAGGTTTGCCGGGGCGGCATGACAAGGCCCGGAATATCTCCCAGACGGGAGATATAGCGTTCGCCGATTTCCTTCCTTCGTTCAATGAAACTGTCCACGCGCTCCATTTGCGCGACACCGACGGCCGCCTGCAAATTCGTCATTCGGTAATTGAAGCCGGCGATCTCGTGCCAGTAGCGCCGCCCCCGACGCATACCATGGTCCCGCAACAAACGCAGCCGATCGGCGATTTCGGCATTTGCCGGTGTCA
>DATKYN010000106.1:0-10313 GCA_035528435.1 Burkholderiales bacterium | reverse complement strand
TTTGCAGCGAACATCCGATTGACCTTGCTGGCGATTGCCATGGCATCAATGTGCATGGTGAGCGGTTTTGTCGGGGCGGCCGATGACCACGCCGATCATGACAGCGGCAGCAGCGGCCACTCGGGCGGCGGCGGTAAAGGGAAAGGGCCGAAGTACATGGGCGGTCAGAAAGGCGAAAGCCATAGCCATGAAGGTCACAGCGGCGGTTCTTCCTCCCACAAGGGAGGGACATCAAGAGGCGGCAGCAAACACACCGAAGACAAGATATTCGATGGTCACGAGGACCATGATGAAGGTGGCGCGACTGGCCACGGAGATGAGTTGACGCCGGAAATATGACGCAGCGCGGATGGAGCGGCTGCGACAAGGATGAACTCGATGTGTCCGGGGCCGCCCGCATCAACCCGGCCACCGCGCGGTTCTGGAGCAGTTGTTAGCCTTGTGTTTCGTGCGCGAAATTGGCTAAGCGTTCTTTCAAGAAGAATAACGCACGATCGCTCAGGTCTTTAACCGGTACCCGGTTCGGAAGATCCATGTTACGACCGCCAGGCCGGAGAGGAAGAACGCCAGGGTCATCGACAGGCTGATGCCGACGGACACGTCAGAGATGCCGTAGAAGCTCCATCGGAAGCCGCTGATCAGATACACCATCGGATTGAACAGGCTGACGGTACGCCATACCGGCGGAAGGATGTCGATCGAATAGAAGGCGCCGCCGAGAAACGTCAGCGGTGTGATGACGAGCGACGGGACGAAGCTCAGATGTTCAAAGCTCCTGGCAAGGATGCCGATGATGAAGCCGAACAGGCTGAACGTCGCGGCGGTAAGCAGCAGAAAGGCGACCATCCAGAACGGATGCTCGACCTGCAATGGAACGAACAGTGTCGAAGTCGCGAGAATCACGACACCGAGAATGATGGCCTTGCTGGCAGTGGCGCCGACATAGGCGCAGACGATTTCCAGCGCCGAGAGCGGCGCGGACAGGATTTCGTAAATGGTCCCCGAGAAGCGCGGCATGTAGATGCTGAATGACGAAGTGGTGAGGCTTTCTGTCAGGACGGCAAGCAACATCAGTCCGGGGACGATGAATGCGCCGTAACTGATTCCGTCCACTTCACTCATTCGTGCGCCGATGGCGGCGCCGAAGACGACGAAATACAACGATGTGGTAATTACTGGCGTGACCAGGCTTTGCCAGATGGTTCGTTTGAAACGATTCAGCTCGTAGAGGTAAATCGCCAGCACGCCATAACGATTGAATGCTGAAAAGCCGTCCTTGCTCATGTGCGTGCCGCCTTCGAATTGCTTGCCTCGTTGCCTTGTCCGATCAGGCTGACAAAAATATCCTCCAGCGAACTCTGCTCGGTATGCAAATCCCGGAAACCAATGCCGAGCTCGTTCAGCTTGCGCAGCAGTGACGGGATGCCTGTTTCTTCTTCTTGTGTGTCGAACGTGTATTCGAGTTCGTTACCGCCGGACCTGAGGTTGAGCGGCCAATCGCCTAGTTCCGGTGGTATGTCGAGCATTGGTTCCTGCAATTGCAATGTCAGTTGCTTGCGGCCCAGCTTCTTCATCAGGGCGGTTTTGTCTTCCACAACGATCAGCTTGCCGTGATTGATGACGCCGATCCGGTCGGCCATCTCTTCGGCTTCCTCGATATAGTGTGTCGTGAGAATAATGGTGACGCCCTTGTCGCGCAGCCGCCTGACCAGTTGCCACATGTCGCGGCGCAGTTCCACGTCGACACCTGCGGTGGGTTCGTCGAGAAAGAGAATTTGCGGCTCGTGAGAGAGCGCCTTGGCGATCATGACACGCCGTTTCATTCCGCCCGACAAGGTCATGATGCGGCTGGCCCGTTTATCCCACAGCGACAGATCGCGCAGAATCGTTTCCAGATAGGCGTTGTCGGGTGCGCGTCCGAATAGTCCGCGGCTGAACTGTACCGTTCCCATCACGGTTTCGAACATGCCGATATGCAGCTCCTGGGGCACCAGCCCGATCTTGCTGCGAGCGCCCCGATACTGCTTCACGATATCGTGACCGGCGGCCAGAACCCTGCCAGAGGTCAGCGTGACGATTCCGCAGACAATGCCGATCAGTGTGGTCTTTCCGGCGCCGTTGGGTCCGAGCAGTGCAAAAATCTCACCCTCCCGGATGTCCAGGTCGATACCGTCGAGCGCTTTCAGACCCGAGTCGTAAGTCTTGTTGAGTCCGGAAATGGAAATGATGGAATTCATGAACGGCAGTTTACAGAGGTTCCGTCATCAGGCAGGTGATCTTGCGATGAGTTCAATGCACTTGCACTGAAAAGATCTTGCTATATCCCGCGATTTGGCAGGACACGAGCCGATATGTCCTGCAGGCGGTTTGTCAGCAGACGGTCTGAAGACGCTCGGCGCAGATCGCGAGGGTCTCCGCCACCGGTCGCTGCCACCAGTTATCGCGTGAGAAAATCTCGACTTCCATACTTCCGGCGTAGCCCGCGGCTTCGGTCCAGTGCCGGATACTGCGGATGTCGATCACGCCGTCACCCATCATCCCACGGTCAAGCAGCATGTCATTGGTTGGTACCAGCCAGTCGCACAGGTGAAACCCCAGTAATCGCTTGTCCCGTCCCGCGCGTTTGATTTGCGCTTCGAGGTCCGGATCCCACCAGACGTGGTAGAGATCGACGGCGACGCCGACGCTGCAGCCTTGTGACGGATCGAGTGCGTCGCACAGGTCGAGCGCCTGCTGCAGTGTGTTGATGCAGGCCCGGTCGGCCGCGTACATCGGGTGCAGCGGTTCAATGGCGAGCGGCATTTTCTGTTCGCTGGCGTATTCGAGCAACTGCGCCATACCGTCGTGAACCTGCTGGCGCGCGGCGGCAAGGTCTTTCGATTGCTTTGGCAGGCCGCCTACCACCATTACGAAACACCTGGCCCCTAATTCAACGGCTTCATCGATGGCGCGGCGATTGTCTTCGATAGCATTGCTGAACTGCATTGTGCTTTCCGCAGTAATGTAACTGCTGCGGCAGTAACCACTGACGCCAAGTCCGGCATCGCGAATTCTCCGGCTGACGATTTTGACCGATTCGCCTTCCAGTTCGCGCCGCCAGGGCGCAATCGAGCCAAAACCGGCGCGGGCGACGGCCTCGATGGTCTGCCCGATGGGAAGTTGATAGCCCAGCGTGGCGGTATTGATGGAACACAGGTCGAGGCGACCGTTCAGATCCATCATTCTCCTGCGATGCCGTATTGCGCCAGCAAGGTTTTCATGCGCACAACGGCAAGACCCGGGTCGCGCAGCAGCCCTGCCTGGTCGGCGAGCCGGAACAGGTCGGCGAAGTAGGGCAGAGGACGCATTGATTGCGCGCCGCCGACCATGACGAAATGATCCTGATGGCCGTTGAGCCAGGCGAGAAACACGACGCCGGTCTTGTAGTACTGCGTCGGTGCCCGAAAGATCAGTCGCGACAGTGGCACAGTTGGTTCGAGCAGATCGAAGAAACGCGACTCGTCGCCTTGCGACAATGCCGTGAGCGCCTGTGATGCGGCCGGGGCGATGGCATCGAAAATGCCAAGCAACGCATGGGAGAAACCCCGATCATCGCCGGCAATGAGTTCCGGATAACTGAAATCATCGCCCGTGTACATCTTCACACCTTCGGGTAACAGCCGTCGCAACCGGATCTCCTTGTCCTTGTCGAGCAGCGAGATCTTGATGCCGTCCACTTTGGCGACGTTGTCACGTATCACTGCCAGACAGGTTTGCATCGCCAGTTCGAAATCGTGCGAGCCCCAGTATCCATCGAGAGCGGGGTCGAACATCTCGCCCAGCCAGTGCAAAATGACCGGTTGCGCGGCATCGCCAAGTACCTTTCCATATACATCAATGTAGTCATCTGCCGATCTCGCCACACGCACCAGGGCACGGCTGGCCATCAGGACGATCCGGCCGTCGAGTTTCTGAATGGCATCGAGTTGCACGCCATAGGCGCGCAGCACATCGTCGGTGGACGTCGCATCGGCCGGATCCAGCTGGTCCGTGCCGCAGCCCGAATAGATCAGCGCGCCGGGAATATCCCGTGTGCCTTCGAGTGTGTGCCGGATAAGCTGGTGCGCCTCTGCCCACCCCAGGCCCATGCCGCGTTGCGCGGTGTCCATGGCCTCCGCAATACCCAGCCCGAGCCCAAGCAGGTAACGGCGGTAGGCGAGCGTTGCGTCCCAGTCAATGGCGGCATTGGTGCCTGGCTCGCTTGCGCTTAACGGATCAGCAACCACGTGTGCCGCTGAAAAGGCAACGCGGTTGAATGGCGCCGGTGGACGCGAGATGTCGATCGGTGAACCGGTCAGGGTGTAGGTTTCTACATTTTTGTTGATCGTCGGTAACCCGATCTGAAAAGCAGACATCGCAATACCTCTAGAACTTGGGCGTCAACAGCCCACCGTCAACGCGCACCGCCTGGCCGGCAGAGTAGGCGAGGCCACCGGTGACGAGGGTGGCGACAGTGCGTGCAACGTCACCCGGTTGCCCCCATCGTCGAATGACGGTCAACCCGTTGGAAATTGCCTTGTCATAGCGTGATTTCGACGGCGCTGTCATCTCTGTTTCGATAAACCCGGGCTGGATTTCGAATACGCCGATACCATGATCGGCAAGCCGCACTGAAAACAGCGTAGAGGCCATTGACAAGCCGGCTTTGGAAACGCAGTACTCGCCGCGGTTGATCGAAGCGGCCACTGCGTTTGAGGAACTGATGGTCACGATGCTGCGATAGACACCGGGTTTCTTCTCTTGCGCCAGCAGGCGCTTTGAAAATGCCTGCGTCAGAAAAAATCCACCGCGGGTGTTGACCGCGATACAACGGTCGAAACTTTCCGGCGTGATGTCCAGCAGATCACCGCGGCTCAATACCGTTACGCCGGCATTGTTGACAAGGCAATCGAGCGGGCCGAGTGCGGCTTGAGCGTCGTCGAGCAAAGCGCCATGACTGCCAATATCGGCAATGTCGGCAGCAAGCGTGACGCAGTTTGCGCCCAGCGACCGTACTTCGTCCGCGGTTTGTTCGAGTTCGTCAGAAGGAGACAGATCCGCCAGCGCCAGGTCGAAGCCCTTGCCTGCCAGTGCCAGCGCGATGGCCTTGCCGATGCCGCGCCGGGCGCCGGTGATTAACGCTACCGGCCGATGGCCTGTGGTGGAGGCATTCACATTGACGCTCCGCTCTTGATTAACTCGCGGGCGATGATGCTGCGTTGAATCTGGTTGGTGCCTTCGTATATCTGGGTGATCTTGGCATCGCGGTACAGTCGCTCCACCTCGAAGCCCTGTATGTAGCCGCTGCCGCCGAATATCTGCACGGCGTCGGCGGTATGCTGAACAGCCATGTCACTGGCAAAGCATTTCGCCATGCTGCATGCTGCCGTAGCCGGCTCGTCATGCTCCAGCCGAAGCGCTGCGTCGCGCACCAGCAGCCGGGCCGCCTGAATATCCTTCGCCATGTCGGCCAGCATCCACTGCAGTCCCTGGTTGTCGATGATGGGTTTGCCGAACTGCTGTCGCGTTTGCGCGTAATCGAGTGCGGCCTCCAGCCCGGCTTGTGCGATGCCGGTTGCCAGTGCGGCGATGCCGACCCGGCCCTTGTCGAGCACGCTCATCATGATATGAAAGCCGCGGTTTTCGGCGCCAAGCAGGGTATCGCTTGCCAGCTCCACATTGTCGAACTGCAGTGCACCAACCTGAGACGCACGCTGCCCCATCTTGTGCTCTTTCGGCCCGCGCGATACGCCGGGCAACGACAGGTCAACGATGAAAATACTCATGCCGCGTTTGCCTGCCGCCTTGTCGGTGCGGGCCAGAACAAATCCGTAGTCGGCGACCGGCGCATTGTGTATCCAGAGCTTGGACCCGTTCAGGCGCCAGCCCTGCGTGGTCTTCTCGGCAGTGGAGCGGATGCCCGATACATCGGTTCCCGCATCGGCCTCTGTGATGCAGTAGGCCGCGCGCTTGTCTGCCTTCAGGAGCGGGTTCAGATACTGCGCCTGCTGCGCCTCGCTGCCGTGCACTGTGAGCAGGGTGCCGGCCAGTTCTACGAGGCCGCACTGGTCGGCGATCGAGGAGTAGCCGCGCGACAGTTCCTCCATCACGATGGCGTAGGCGAGCGTGTCCATCCCCGCGCCGCCAAGCTCTGCGGGAACGGTGATGCCGAACAATCCGAGTTCGCCCATCTGCCGGTAGATCTCCTCCGGGAAGCGATGCTCCCGATCCAGTCTTTCCGCTGCCGGGCGAACGATCTCATCTGCAAAGCGTTGAGCCGCGTCGTGTATTTGCTGGTGTACTTCGGAGAGAGGCATAAGGCTTGTGCCACATCGAAATGGAGTGTGCCGGAACCAGAGCGTCGTGCATGGTATGTTGTAACTATCTGATTACATAATATAATGGTCTTCCAGACGAGCTGTCAATCTTGACTGCGGGAATGGGCAATTCCGGCGTGTGCGAAATCGATTCGCCATACCCGGTCCGGACAGTGGAACAGGGTGAAGAGGCAACAGATGAGGGCGACGGTAACAACGGCGGCCGACGCCGTAGCACGCATACCTGACGGCGCAACGCTGGCGGTGTCTGGCTCGGGCGGCGGCCTGCTTGAGGCGGATGTGGTTCTGAAAGCGTTGCAAACGCGCTTTCTCGAGACCGGGCATCCGAAAGGCCTTACCCTGGTTCACGCGCTGGGTATCGGCGATGGAAAGGAAACCGGTTTGCTTCGGCTGGCGCACGAAGGCCTGCTCAAGCGCGTGATTGGCGGCCACTGGAGCTGGGGACCACCGCTGCAGAAAATGGCGCGTGACAATCTCATCGAAGCCTACTCGTTTCCGGCCGGCGTTATCGTCGCGCTGTTTCGCGAAATTGGTGCCGGCCGTCCCGGCGTTATCACCCACATCGGGCTCGGTACCTTTGCCGATCCGCGTCATGGCGGTGGCAAATGCAACACGCGCGCAACCGAGGATCTGGTCGAAACCATCGATCTCGACGGCAAGACCTGGCTTCGCTACAAACCATTCAGGATCGACGTCGGCATTGTGCGTGGTTCGATGGTCGATCCGTTTGGAAACATCACGCTGATGCATGAACCGGCTGACCTCGATGCCTATGCCGTCGCCATGGGCGCGCACAACAGCGGCGGTCAGGTCATCGCACAGGTGCGGGGGCAGCACGATACACAGTTCGTTCCGGCGCGACTCGCGCGAATCCCGGGCATCCTCGTTGACGACGTCGTGATCGCACCAAACCAGTGGCAATGCCGCGCCAGCGAGTATGACCCATCCATCAGTGGCGAGACGCTGCCCTTCGGAGACGCGGGCGAGCCGGAGATGCCTACCGGCATTCGGCGCATCATCGCGCTTCGCGCTGCCCGGGAACTGGCAGACGGCGCTGCCGTCAATTTCGGATATGGCATTCCCGGCGGCATTCCGGCTCTGCTCGAAGAGCAGGGTCGCGCCGGCAGTTACTGGGGAACGGTGGAGCAGGGCATACACAACGGCCGTTTGATGGATGGTCCGATGTTTGGCGCGGCACGATACGCGCAGGCGATCGTGCCTTCGGTGGATCAGTTCGACTTCTACAGTGGCGGCGGTGTTGATGTCGCCTTTCTCGGTATGGGTGAACTCGACGGCGACGGCAACGTAAACGTGTCCAGACTTGGTGACGTAATCGTTGGGCCCGGTGGTTTCGTCGATATTACCCAGGGCGCCCGGAAAGTCGTCTTCTGCGGGACATTCGAGGCCAAGGGGCTCGAAGTCGAGTCCGATGGGTCGGGCCTGTCAATTCGATCCGCCGGAAAAGTGCCCAAGCTGGTGGACAACGTCCAGCAAATTTCTTTCAGCGGCGCCCGCGCCCGCGAGCAACACCAGCAGGTGATCTATATCACCGAGCGGGCCGTATTCGAATTGCGCCCGGATGGCATAGAACTGACCGAGGTCGCCCGGGGAGTGGATGTGCAGGCCGACATTCTGGAAAGAATGCGCTTTCGTCCGATTGTCCGGGACGTGAAGACAATGCCGCTTGACTGAGACGGCTTTGAGTTATCAACGTGCCGGTTACTTGCTGACCAGACGCATGACGGTATCGACGTTAAAGGCCAGCCGCTGATTGAGCGCCTTTGGCGCCATCAGGTCGCGATCGAAGATGATGGAACCGGTAAACCGGTTGGTCAGATAGTAATAGCCGATCGCGGCAATGGTAATGTTGAGCTGCACCGGGTCGATGCCTTTTCGAAACACGCCTTTGCGCACGCCGCGGTGCAAAATCTTCCTGACCATTGCGACCAGGGCAGAAAACATATCGCCAACCAGCCTGGATTGCTTCAGGTGGCGCGCCTTGTGCAGGTTTTCGCTGTTTACCAGCGTCAGGAATTCGGGATGCGCAAGGTAGTAGCGCCAGGTAAATTCGGTTAGCGTGCGCAACGCATCTTCCGGTTCCAGGCTTTCGAGGTCGAGCGCCTGCTCGGCGGCCCGGATCGAACCGTAGGCCGATTCCAGAACAGCAAGAAACAACCGGTTCTTGTTTCCAAAGTAGTGATAGATCATCCGCTTGTTGGCTTTGGCACGCGTGGCGATGGCGTCTACCCGGGCGCCACCGAACCCGAGTCGGGAAAACTCCTGGGTGGCCGCATCGAGGATGCGTTGTTTGGTAGCGACGGGGTCGCGTGTGCGCGGCGTGGCGCGGCCCGAGCGCTTTTCGGCAGGAGGCGTCGCTTTACGAGACGCCCTTTTCTTGGGGTTGGATTTTTTTGCTGCAGTGGTTGCCATGCTGCGTATCCCTGCTTTTGATTCGCGATGAAAGTGTTTTTCCCGTGTTCGCCACACCTTGTCGCATACGTTGCGACCACTGCTGCTGCAGCGTAGTATCCGAACGGTTACCAGTATCCATTATGACAATAGCGCAGAGCGTCGTCACAGTCGGCTCGTGATTTTCTTGACACCGCCATTGACGCCTTGCTTGCAACGGGGAGTGTGCTTGCATGACCAAACGAATCGGTGTCGGTTTGATCGGGTTGGGTATGGCGGTCAAGCCGCATGCCCTTTCGCTTAAAGACCTCACAGACGAGGTTGAATTCCTCGGCGGGTTCAGTCCGACCGCGAAGCGGCGAAGCGCATTCGAGAAGGCGTACGATCTGCCCACGGTCGATTCGGTCGATGCGTTGCTGGAAAACCCGAAAGTTGACGCGGTGATTGTCATTACCCCGCCGCGCACCCATGCCGAACTGGCGATAAAGGCGGCAAAGGCAGGCAAGCACGTGCTCCTTGAGAAACCGCTCGATGTGACCTATGCGCAAGCGCGCACTATTGTCGAGGCAGTTGAGCGCGAGGGGCGAAAGCTGGGTGTCGTATTTCAGTTTCGCTTTCGCGAGGCGACCATGACCTTGCGCGAATTGCTGCGAAACGGGGAATTGGGCGAGTTGCTGAGCGTGTCGTGTGCGGTACGGTGGTGGCGGCCGGCAGAGTACTACGCGCAGCCAGGCCGTGGCATGCGTGATCATGACGGTGGTGGTGTGCTGTTGACGCAATCGATTCACACGCTTGACGTGCTGCTCGATCTGGCGGGACCGGTCAGACGGGTCACCGCGCAGTGCCGTACCAGTTCATTGCGGTCGATGGATACCGAAGATATTGCCTGCGCTTCCGTCGAATACGCCAATGGCGCGATCGGCGTCGTTGACTGCACCACTGTAGCCTATCCCGGCTACCCGGAGCGAATCGAGATAGCGGGCACAAAAGGCAGTGCGGTGCTGGAGGCCGAACGCCTCGTCGTACATCGTTCCGGGCATGAGACGCTGCGTGTAGATGGTTCGACTGCCGGCGGCGGTGGAGCCGACCCGATGGATTTTTCGCATGAACCCCATCGACGAATGATAGAAAGTTTCGTTCATGCGGTGCGTAACGGTGAAGAGCCCCGGGCCAGTGGACGAAGTGCGCTGCCCGTTCACGCGCTCATTGACGGAATGCTGGAATCATCGGCATCGGGCAAGCCGGTGACGTTACACGAGTAGTAAAAGCCCGCTACGGCCAGGCCGGATAGCGGCGGCGAGTTCCGTAGCGCTACGTTCGCCCGGGGATGTGGGTTAACGTGCCAGTGTTGGTTGTCTATTTGCCGCTTGAACCAGACCGGAGGTCATACGATGCGTTATCGCTTACTCGGCCGCAGTGGCTTGCTTGTTTCCGAAATCTGCCTTGGCACCATGACTTACGGCGGCTCGGGCAGATGGAAGCCCATCGGGCAACTTGGATTACCGGAAGTCGAGGCGCAGATCAAAACGGCGGTGGATGCCGGTGTCA
>DATKYN010000105.1:0-6133 GCA_035528435.1 Burkholderiales bacterium | reverse complement strand
ATGCCCGCAGCCACATCGCAGATGTAACCGATGACGCGGCGCTGGAACGGATTGCAGCACAGATCGAAAACGACGCCGGGCCGGTCGAGATACTCGTCAACAGCGCCGGCGTACTGCAGCAACCACTGCCTCCGAGCCGGCTGTCGATGGAGGTCTGGGATGAAGTGATTCGAGTAGATCAGCGCGGCACTTACCTCGCCTCGGTCATATTCGCCGCACGCATGACGCAGCGCGGACGCGGCAGCATTGTCAACATTGCTTCCATCGTCGGGTCGCGTTCGGCGCCACTGCATGCTTATGCCCCAGCCAAAGCCGCTGTCATATCGATCACCGAGTGCCTGGCTGCGGAATGGGGGCCCTCCGGCATCAGGGTAAACGCCGTGTCACCGGGACACACTCGCACCCCGGCCCTGCAGGCGGCTATTGACGCAGGTGAGCGGGACGTTAACCTGTTCGAGAGCAACAACGCGCTGGGACGCATGGTCGAGCCTGTCGAAGTCGCGCGTGCCGTCGCGTTCCTGGCAAGCGCCGATGCGGCCGCTATTACCGGCGCCAATCTCCCGGTTGACTGCGGCTGGCTGGTTACCGGGTCATGGCACGCTTACGGTGGCCTTCGCAAAGCACTCTGATTTTGAAGCGTGGCAATTGAACCGACTGGATTCGATCAAAGCCGGTCGCTCGTGCCGGGTCTGGCGATTGATCGGAAACAAAAGCTGCGTGTCGCGCACGGTAGCGTTCGTATGCTGCCGCATCACCCCACACGCTTTGTCTTTTAACGGCACTAGTCCTGGCCAGCAAAAAGCATAATGACCCTGCTTCGCCTGATTCTGATTGCAGTCCTCTCGCACATCGTGTTCGTTAGCGCGCGCATGACTGCGACGCTCTACGCGCTGGCGAACCAGGCATCGACTTTCACCGTCGGTGTAATACTGGCGCTGTTCTCACTGGTGCCGATGCTGGTCTCGGTTCGCGCCGGCCGCTGGGTCGACGCAGTGGGCCCGCAACGCCCGACGCTGATTGGTGCCGCACTCATCCTTGGCGGCGCCTTGCTGCCATCAACGTTCTCGTATGCCGCCGCCGACCTGGCACCCTTGCTGGTCTCCGCCTCGTTGATCGGCTCCGGATCGGCCCTGACCATGCTGTCGATCCAGCAGGTCATTGGCGAGCGCGCCGACCCGGCACGCCGCCCGGCCGCCTTTGCCTGGTTTGCGATGGGCGCTTCCGTGTCCGGTTTCTCCGGCCCGGTGCTGAGCGGGCTGCTCATCGACACATACGGTCACCGGGCCGCCTTCGGTGCGTTGGTGATTGTCGCGCTGCTCGCCCTCGCTCTGGTGTGGACCAGCCGCGGCCTGATGCCCTCACGGCATGGAAGAGTAAAACCACCCGAGCCCATGCGCCCGATGGAGTTGTTCAGGATGGTTGAACTGCGCCATCTGCTGGTCGCCACTGCGCTGATCTCAATGTCCTGGGATCTGCAGTCTTTTGTCATTCCGGTTCATGGCACGCAAGTGGGTCTGTCCGCCTCCGAAATCGGATTCGTTCTCGGCTGTTTCGCGCTCGCAACCTTCGTTATTCGGCTGGCAATGCCGGTGCTGGCTCGACGCTTCAGTGAATGGCAGGTGCTGACATTCACACTGTTCTGCGCCGCACTTGCGTTCTCGCTGTTCCCGCTGTTCTCCTCAGGGCCGCCAATGATGGCGATCGCTTTTCTGCTCGGCCTCGGTCTGGGTGCCGCGCAGCCCAACATCATGTCGCTGGTTCACTCGCAATCACCCGAAGGCAGGGTTGGCGAGGTACTTGGCGTGCGCTCCACCATTATCCACAGCAACCAGGTCGTCCTGCCGCTCGTGTTCGGTGCGTTCGGATCGGTGCTGGGGGCAGCAGCAATGTTCTGGATGATGGCTGCTCTGGTTTTTGCCGGCGGCGTGGGTGCGGTGCGATGGCAAAAGCATAGGCGCTGACCAACGGGCAGCGGATGCAACGCGTTTGAAGAACGCACTTCACGTCAGGTACGCCCGAGCCAGGCAATATTGACCACGCATGCGCCAGTACGCCGCGCTCCCATCCGGGCAGCAAGGTTGCACGGTTTTCACAGCCACCCTCAACAACCTTGTCTTCGGCTGACGACATGATTTCGAACTCCGAGAATGCATCATATTGATTTACAAGGGATCTAATTGTCGGCACATCACTTGCAGTAAGCAGTAGTCCAGACAAAAAGTGGTCACGCACAAGGAGCAGAAAACGATGATAACGACCAGACGGACCACTCAAGGCGGCAGATTCAATACTGACGTCGCCGGCTCACGCCTGCTCTGGTCTCGCCACCAGATCATCATGATGCTCCGCCGATTCGCTCGCGAGGAGCGCCCCGTCTCCGTGCACTACGACGACGAGGACAGGGTGATCGTCACCCGTACCCTGGGCGTCGACGCCGACCTTGACCGCGTTTACTTCGAATACGGGGACCACAAGGCGGGTAACGCAGGTTTGATGCGCAGCCGGGAAGTGCGATTTTCGATTGAGGATGGATCCGCCAATTCGCAGTTCAGCAGCCCCCGCATTCGCGACGTTCTGTTCGAAGGCCAGCCCGTATTCCAGATTGCGATCCCGGATCGTATCGTCCAGGCTGATCGCCGACTGCACCACCGCATCAAGATTCCGCAAGTTTCGGCGCCAGTTGTAGTCATTAATCTGCCGGACGGACGCAAAGCTGAAGGCCGGCTGTCGGACATGAGTGCCGGCGGCATTGGCGTCATCGGTCTCGCAGCCGACCTGAAAGTCGAATCCGGGACCGTCATTCGAAACTGCCTCATCCAGCTTGAGAACAGTGAACGTGTGGTTGTCGATCTTGAAATCCGCCATGCGCGGGTCGCCATGGGCGCGGAGGGCAAATTGATGCACCACATCGGTTTCAGCCTGGCTTCCCGGCCGAAAGAATTCTCGGAGCTGCTAAAAGCCTTTACGGTCGATTTCTGAATTGCATCCACCCGGCTCACGCCGGGTTTTTCCTGGCGAGTTGGCCTTTTTTTCTTTTTCACTTCCGACCATCCGTTGCGTGGTTATTTCGCTCGCGGACTCGCTCCGCCACTCCCCTTCAACCGTTGCACGAATTCCTCGATTGCTTCGTTAGTCTGCTTCGGTGCTTCCAGCATCGGAAAATGGCCAACGCCAGCGATCACCGTGACCGTCACATCCCGCACCGCCTGCGACACGGCATCGACCCATGGCGTTGACTGCCCGGGTGAAATTGATGCGCGATTGAGATCGGTGTCCAGAGTGGTGGACTGAATCACCAGCACCGGCGCGTCAATCTCCGCCAACACCGCGCGCGACCTTGACCCGTCCCAGCGAACGAGATTGGGCCATAGCCTTTTCGCGAAATCGACTCTGATTCCTGACATCCCCGCCAACACGAACTCGCGTGCCGCCGCAGGCGTTCCTGCAACAAAAAAACCGTCATAGAGATTCTTGATGAAGGCCTGTATACCAAACCGGTCGAGTGTTTCGACAGCCGCCTTCACCGCTGCATCGACGTCGCTACGCGAGACCATACTGCCGTCAACATAAACGAGACCTCGAACCCGATCTGGCGATTGACTGGTCATCTCAGATACCACCCTGCAACCCATGCTGTGCCCGACCAGCACCACCTGTTCGAGTCCCAGTTTGTCGAGCGTATCGTTAGCCGATGCCGCAAGCGCCTCGATGGTCGCCTCGGATGAGTCGGGAGACGCACCATGGCCCGGCAGATCGATGGCAACGCAACGCGAACTGCCCGAAAGACCTGACAACTGCTCTTTCCAGCTAGACAGATCACACGTAAATCCGTGTATCAGGATGATCGGAAGAGCCCCCTGACCACGGTCGAGCAGGTTCAGTTTGGAATCAGGCATATCTTTTCCCTCTCACAAGAATTGCCGCAGGACATGCAAGGGTGCAAACCCGTCCTCGTGCCGAATGCCAGCAGTTGCTCGCTTCTACACAAGCCGGATTCATCAGGCTTTGGTGCATTTACCACCAACGCATCGAGGATGCTGGTCACCAGCGAGACTCCGCCCTCCGCACTGGCCCTAATAACGGTTGAAACATCAGACCACCTGAACGGCCCACTACAAGGTTCATAAGACCAGCTCGTGCGCGCAAAACGCAAGCGACTGCGATGAAATGACCGACGCCGTGGTTCAGACTCTGTCACCCGGTAGTGAAACCTTTTCTTCCCCGTCGATCAGTTCCCATATTTCCTGATCCTGCTTCGCGCGCCCATCGACTTCGAGCTTGTGCAGGTGCGCTAGCAATGAACGCATCGCCAGCCGGTGCATCCGCTCGGGCGTGTCGTCATACACGATGGACACCAGCGTCTCGACGCTGCCACGCCCGGCACCGCGCAGTGCGTTCACGACCTTGTTCTCGCGGTTGCGACGGTGGACGATGAGCCGTTCGACAACCTCGTACGGCTTTTCCATCAGAAACCCGTGGCCCGGGGCCAGCCATTCGATGTCTTCTTCGTAAAGCCGTTCGAGCGAGGCGAAATAATCCGCCATGTTTCCGTCGGGCGGATTGATCACCACCGTCGAGCCCTGCATGATGTGATCGCCCGTGAACAGAAGGTGCTCTTCTTCCAGGAAATAGCAGACCTGGTTGGAAGCATGCCCCGGCGTGTGCAACACGCGTAACGTCACGCCAGCCAGCTCGAGTATCTCGCCCTCAGCAACTTGATGATCCGGCACGAACGTCTGGTCCTGCCGCTCCGTGTGCGCAGCCAGCATTCCATAGGTCCTGGCTTGCGTGCACTCCTTGAGCAGCAGTGCGGCCGGCGAGTGGTCCACGTGCGTGTGCGTGCACAGAATCCAGCGAATCGGACCCGGCGCCTCCTCGATGATGGTGTCTACATGCTCCACGTCTGCCGGCCCGGGATCAATGACCGCAACGCCGTTTGCCGCGTCGCCAATCAGATAGGTGTTGGTGCCGGGCCCGGTCATCACGCCGGGATTCGAAGCCGTCAGCCTTGTCACCCGCTCCGACAACGACACGGGCACACCGGGAAGAATCTCGTAAGAGGCCGTACCCTGGTGTTCCGGATCGAGTTTTCCCAACTCGGCATAGGCGTAATCACCGGGAACCAGTAGTCGCTTGCCATCCCGGCCGGTTGCTGCCCGCGGACTCATGGGCGGGCGCACGCGCAGCGTGCGCGCATACTCCAGTGCCGCCGCGACATCATTCAGTGTCGAAAGGCTTTCGAGCGTTTTCAGCGTAGGAAACATCAGGTTGAGTTCGCCACGGCTGCCGCGCTCGAGCGCTTCCCCCGGCCGAATCCAGAGGTGGTTCACCAGCTCCTCGCCATCGTGCGACGGCGTTTGTCTGTCCGGTGCCCTCGCGAGAAAAAATCGCGTGTCGTAGCGACGCGGGCGGCCTGCCTGGGTGATCCAGTGACTGAAGTAATGCAAGCGATCGGCGGCAAGCCGCAGGTCATGAGACTGCAACAGGTGCAGCAAACTCGCCTCCCCGGCCGCCAGTGCTTTGCGCGCCGATGCAAATCGGGGGCCCGCATGTCCGTCTATGTCAATCAACTCATCGTCATCCGCATGTGCGAACAACAACCCTGCTTCCTCAAAACATTCTCTAATGGCAGCAATCCAGTAGCCGAGTCCGCCCTCTTCAATACCAAGCCGTTTGCTCGCTTCGGCGTCGTCAATGCCGGAAGCCAACGCAGCCAGTTCCGGCGCCGCATCGGCCCTGTCAACGGCACCACCCGGAAAAACATAGGCACCGCCCGCAAAGTTGGCGAGGTGCGTGCGTTTGGCAAGCAACACTTCGAGCCCGGCTGACGCATCGCGCAATAGAATCAGGGTAGCCGCTGGCCGTGGCGTGACATTCGTGCTGCTCATATTTGCGATAGGGGAGGAATCATCGGTGCAGTGAAAGGAAGGACTGAAGGCAAGCAATTACTTGATTTATCAAGAAGCGCGCGCTCATCGGACACGCGGGCTTCGCGCTCGATAATACAATTTTTCTCCCACGACTCAAGCAGTCACGGTACGATCCAGATGACTGGCGCAAAGCCTGACACACGAAGCACCAAAAAACCACCCAGGTACAGATTTTTCGAAGAACACCTCAATCGGAGTAGAGA
>DATKYN010000104.1:0-14421 GCA_035528435.1 Burkholderiales bacterium | reverse complement strand
CATGGTGGGGCCGGGGCGCCGACCTCGGATGACCTGCACCGACAGTGTCATCTTTGTGTGAATGGACAGGTCCGTAATCGGCAATTCAACCGTCGAGCGTTCCCCGGGACGAACCGAGAATGCCCCGATGACGAATGGCTTGGATTTCGGCTCAGCCACGGCCACGGGTCCTGGTGTTGTTCGGTTTCGCATTCTTCTCCAGAAACTGGATGATTTTTCCAGCCACGTCAGTGCCAGTCGCTTTTTCGAGACCTTCAAGACCAGGTGAGGAATTCACTTCCATGACAACCGGGCCGTGATTTGAGCGCAACAAGTCAACACCACAGACGTTGAGCCCCATGATGTTGGCGGCACGCACCGCGGTCGATCGTTCTTCCGGGGTTATCTTTACCGCGAGGGCGCTACCGCCACGATGCAGGTTGGACCGAAAATCTCCCTCGGCACCTTTTCGCATCATCGCCGCAACAACCTTGTCACCGATAACCAGGCATCGAATGTCCTGATTACCAGCTTCCTTGATAAATTCCTGAACCAGGATGTTGGCCTTCAGACCACCAAACGCCTGAATCATGCTTTTCGCCGCACCTTCTGTTTCGCCGAGAACTACACCAATCCCCTGAGTTCCCTCAAGCAGTTTGATGACAACAGGTACGCCGCCGATCATTTGCAAGATGTCATTTGCCTGACTGGTCGAGTGGGCGAACACTGTGACAGGAAGACCGATACCCTTGCGCGCGAGCAGTTGAAGGCTTCGGAGTTTGTCGCGCGACCGGCTGATTGCGACCGATTCGTTGAGGGGATAGACACCCATGATTTCGAATTGCCGGAGAACCGCTGTTCCAAAGAATGTCACCGAGGCGCCGATACGAGGGATAACGGCATCGAAGCCTTCCAGGTTTGCACCCTTGTAGCGTAGTTCCGGTCGGTGAGAGGCTACGTTGATGTAGACAGCCAGGGTATCGATCACGTGAATTTCGTGACCCCTTTTCTTGGCCTCTTCGACCAGGCGTTGATGCGAATACAGTTTCGGATTACGTGCCAGCATTGCAATTTTCATTTAGCGTTTCCTTTCGTGCTTTAACGTGCAGTGTGTTTATGTTCCGCGAGTTTTCAGGAGCAGCCGGTTTGAACCAAACAACCCATGCCGCAATATCTGCCTGCTCAGGAGCATGCGAAATCCTGTTTCGTCCCGATCGGCCAAGGTGACTTCAACGAACCAATTGGAACGAACGATGTGAAAGTAGGTTTCGTACTAAGTGACGATTGTCGTCTTGCGCGCCGGGGCTTTCGATGATGCGCTCATCAATTAACTTTGCTTCGCACAAAATGCGCGCATAGCGGCATTTCAGAACCGGACGAACGCAAAACCCGACAAAGCCTTGTCTCTTTCTGGTGAATGGTTTGATCTTGAATGCATGCGGTGCCAGCGTGCGGGCACCCGTGTCGATCCTGGCTTTGATCGAGTCGATGCAGAGCTTGGCAGGGAATCCCATTCTTGCCTCCCTGCCGTGGTCAGTTCAACGTTTGAACGGTCGTAACGATCTAGTGGGGTGCGGAAACATCCGCACGAATAACAACAGCTTCTTCGTTCACGGCGCCGGCCTCAATTGACAAGCAACTATCACTCACTCGTCGATAACTGCGAAACGTACGTTGCGCCAGGACAACGAAATACGTTTCCAGGTCGATCAATACGTAGCCAAGTTCGAAAATCTCCTCGCCGATGTGTCGAATGACCTCCGGAGGAACACGCTTGCGACCGGTTAGTGCGCGCATCTGCTTCATCGCGATCCGAAAGCGCCCACGCTCCTTACCTCCAAATTTGATCTCATAGAGCGCCGCCAGTCGCGCCGCAACCTGCTGCGCACAGACTCTGTTTTCCATCCCGGTCAAACCCCATAAAATAATGTAAATTATATCATAGCAATTATTATTTACCTTTAACCAAGATAATCTTACCTTTATATGCCTCGCCAGTATCGCTGAAAAAGCCGCTTTGATCGCACGCCCGTCGGTCAAACTGCGCAACCTGGCTGCTGCCGGTAATTAGAGTGGCGTGGAGATCTTGCTTGACGACCCTGCGGGCCAACGAGGCCGCTCGCGGCTGCTACAGCTCGCCCCGTGATGAGCAGCGCGTAGTGGAAACGACGCGTAGCATGAAGCGTTCAACCCTTTTCTTTTCTTGTCCGGCGCGTGATCGCCCCGCTCAATCGGTGCCGGTTATCTGAAATGTTTCAGACGAATTTGCTGTCGCGCCTGGGTCGGGTCACCGGGATGCATGGAATCATGTCTCGAGACTGACAACTTTTTCGGCGCCTTTGAGTCCACGGCTGCTTTCGGGGACGAGTGGCTGGATGCTGCCATGGCGACCTGTAAACACGGCTCACCCACCACCGCGAGAATATTTATCGAACAAATGCGACGCGCGAAGGGCATGTCACTGGCGGACATGTTCAGGATGGAACTGGGGAACGCGTATCAGTGCATTCGACACCCGGATTTTGCAGAAGGCAACCGTGCGCTGCTAATCGACAAAGACCGGAATCCGAAGTGGGCATACAAGACCGCGCTGGATATTCCCGACAGCTATGTCGATGCGCATTTTGAGCCAGCCTGGTCGGGTGCCCATCCGTTGGAAACGCTCGGCCGTTAGCCATTCCATTGGTGGGGGCGGATATGTTTTTCCGATGCGAACACATCGTCAACTACTCGTAAACAAATCTGTGCGTGCAAACGCGAGGAAAGCGTTTTCTCCCCGGGCCACAATGGCAGAAGAAACAAAAAGCCTGGAGCGGCCCGAACCTCAATCACGCACTACTGCCCGCCATGTGTGGTTGAGCCGGGCTTAATGGTAAATATTCGTGAGCAAACGCCGGCCTTGTATTAAAAGGCGGCGCTCTTGGGCGTTCTCGGAAACGGGATCAAGTCCCGGACATTCGCCATCCCGGTAATGTACAGGAGCAAGCGCTCGAAACCCAGGCCAAACCCCGAGTGGGGCACGGTGCCATAACGGCGCAGATCGCGGTACCACCAAAGCTGCTCGCGCAAGCCCATTTTCTCGAGCTGCTGGTCGAGCATGTCGAGGCGCTCCTCGCGTTGACTGCCGCCAATAATTTCGCCGGCACCAGGCACCAGCACGTCCATCGCGGCGACCGTCTTGCCATCGTCGTTGCGGCGCATGTAAAAGGCCTTGATATCCTGCGGGTAGTTCATGACCACGACAGGCCGTCCCACGTGCTGCTCGGCGAGATAGCGTTCGTGTTCGGATTGCAGGTCCAGCCCCCATTCAACCGGATACTCGAAGTTCTTGTCGGCGCGCTTGAGAATTTCAATCGCTTCGCTGTAGTCCATGCGCGCAAATTCCGATTGCACCAGCGATTCCAGTCGCGACATAACGGTTTTGTCGATACGCTCGGCAAAGAAAGCCATGTCATCGGCGCGTTCCTCCAGAATATCCTTGACGACGCTCTTCAGGAAAGACTCCGCCAGATCGGCGTTGTCGTTCAGGTCCGCGAAGGCGATCTCGGGCTCGACCATCCAGAACTCAGCGAGGTGACGACTCGTATTTGAGTTCTCCGCCCTGAAGGTCGGGCCGAAGGTATAGACCTTGGAAAGCGCGAGGCAATAGCTCTCGACGTTGAGCTGTCCGGATACGGTAAGGAATGCTTCAGTGCCGAAGAAGTCTGCAGAGAAATCCGGATTGTTCTGGTCGTCCCGGGGGATGTTGGCGAAATCCAGTGTGCTGACCCGGAACAATTCCCCTGCACCTTCGCAATCACTGGAAGTAATAATAGGGGTGTGGATCCACGCAAAACCATTGTCGTTCATATATCGGTGAATGGCCTGGGCGAGACTGTGGCGAAGCCTGGCGATGGCACCGATGGTATTGGTGCGCGGACGCAGATGGGACACCTCGCGCAGGTGCTCGAACGTGTGCCGTTTGGCAGCAACGGGATACGTTTCAGGATCGTCAACCCAGCCGACAACCTCGATACTCCTTGCCTGTAGCTCGACGCTCTGGCCTTTCCCCTGAGATTCCACCACCTCGCCTGTGGCGACGATGGCGCAACCCGTGGTCAGGTGCCGGATCTCTTTCTCGTAGTTGGGTAGCGCCTTGTCCGCGACGACCTGGATGGCATCGAAGCACGAGCCGTCATGCAGGTTAATGAACGAAAAACCCTGCTTGGAATCGCGTCGGGTTCTTACCCAACCCTTCAAGGTCACCTCACTGCCCACCGGCGCCTTACCGGCAAACAGATTGCGAATGCTAACGTCTGACATGTGTGTTCTCAGCGCCTGTTTCCATCGGTTTGTCTTATTGAGTTTCCTGCCTTGAGTGCCTCGCGCGCACGCGCGTTCCAGGCGTGCTGTTCCAGGGCAGATACATTGCGGGCAAGTATACGATGCTTGATCCTGTACCCGGTGCACTTTTGCCCGATCCGTTCAAGCCGATGCGCGTGTAATTGTGTCAGCGCGGCGCATATCCATTCTGATGCCGATTAACATTTCTCGGATGCGCACCACTCTGCAATTGGGATATTCGTAGCAATCAACCTAAACGAGCGGTGCAGCATTAGGCAGCAGCGCCCATCCACCGAAGGCGCAAGCGCACGGGCAGGCAAAAAGCAAAGCCTGACTCCACTTACAGTTCTTCCAGTTAGCCCACCTCCAGTTAGCCGCTCTCTTCGAAACGGTCGGTGGCGGGTGGCGGTGCTTTGGAAAGGGCCGAAATTTCGGCGCGAAGATCAGACGTCATATCGATGTTGACGCTATCCAACGCTGGTTTCAGTTGCTCGACATTGCGTGCGCCAACGATCGGACTGGTGACAGCAGGATGGCTACCAACCCACGCGACGGCCAGACTAACCGGATGGACGCCCATTTCTTTTGCGAATGCGGTAAAGGCGGCGGCGGTTTCGTACGTTCCCTCGACGCTGTAGCGTTTGGCGTATTCCTTGTTCGCGACGAGTCGGCCATCGCTCGGGTGCATGTCAGGCCCGTACTTGCCACTCAGGGCGCCGCCACCGACCGGGCTGTAGGTGATGACGCCGACATTCTCCGCAGCGGCCATGGGCAGTATTTCGGATTCGACCTGGCGTTTGAGCAGCGAGTACATGGGCTGAATGACATCGATGCGCGACCAACCGCGCCGCTCTGAAATGCCAAGTGCTCTAGCCACCTGCCAGGCCGCATAGTTGCTTGCGCCGATGTAGAGGACCTTGCCGGACTGCACTACATTTTCGAGCGCACGCAAGGTCTCTTCGAGCGGGAGATCGTTGTCGAAGCGGTGCATGAAGAGGATGTCGATCCGGTCGGTATCGAGACGCCTGAGACTGGCTTCGACAGCCCGCACAATGTGGCGGCGGTTGGAGCCGCGGGCGTTGACGTCATCACCCATCGGCCCGTGGCACTTTGATGTAATGACGAGATCGTCGCGTTCACCGGCGATCAGTCGACCGAGGATCTCTTCGGATTTGCCGGCATTGTAGACGTCCGCACAATCAAAGAAATTGACGCCGGCCTTGCGGCACGCCTTGTACATACGGCCTGATTCTTCTTCATTTGCGTCGCCACCGAATGACATGGTGCCAAAGCAGAGTTCAGAGACTTTGACACCGGTGGTGCCGAGCGCGTTGTATTTCATCGGTTTCTCCTCTTTTTGAACGTTCATTATCGCTTGCTAATCTCTTGCAGGCAGTTGTTGTTGCACTTTGCAAAAATGTAGTGAGTTCGGCGTTTTCCTCAAGCTCCGCGCAGGGGTCTTATTGAAGCAGCTCCCTAATCCGAGCCATCCGTGGGATTGCGTGGGTTCCAATCGTAACAGCCACGATCAGGGCCATTTCACGCATCGCGACCGATCAGAATTTTTTGGGGGGCGGCGCGATTGGTGCGCCCGGCCTTATCAAATGCCTTTCCCTGAGTTCCAGCCAGAACCCCTCGGGTATTGTTTGCGACAAATCGTTGATATTCTGGCTGAGTTGGTGAGGAAAACTGGCGCCCGGTATAACCGAGGTGACCAGCGGATTAGCCAGGGGAAACTGTATAGCCGCGGCGCGCAACGGCATGTCGTGTCGCGCACAAACCAGTTCAATATCGCAAACACATTGGAGCCGCGCCTCGAGATTTTTGAGCTTTATCAACCAAGACAGACCTGAAAGGGTTGCTGTTTTTCGCACACGGAAATTCTGACGTGCGCCTGCTGGAGAATACAGCGCGTGCCTACCTGCGCAATCTGCAGGTTCAGGAAGCGATTTACGCGTCGAGCGAGCAAGGTCGGCGCATCGTGATCGATGAGTTCGTGCCCGAGGCGGCGGCCTGAGGCCGGGCAATCAGCATAACGAGGGAAGCTCGGATTGTTCCCTGTTGCGCAAATGTTTTTCATCAGTGCTGGTTCGTGACTGTGAAACCGGTTTGGTCAAAGACCTGCGCTTCTCGGATAGTTTAAAGCGTGCTGTTCCGGCACAACGCGTCTATCCACTCCATACGGCTTGATGCTTTGACCAGGTGCATTCTTGCCAGGGGCGGTTAGCCCGCGGCGTCCGATGCACACGCATCAGAGTGGGCGCAGGGCACAATAAACTCTCTGGATATGGGGCTTTCTGAATTAACGGGAGTGGGAAGTAGTCGTGCGCTTGCGCCTTCGGCGGACGGAGAATACATTGCCAGGACAGAGGAGCGGGTGTTTGCAACTCCGATGCCCTCTTCCCCGAATAACCGGAGCTTGCATAAGATGTGTGGCCGATACGTATCCCCGGATCAAGGGGCGGTAGAGCGCGCGTGGAGCGTACATGCTCGCGATATTGCGCCTTTTTCAGAACACTTCAATGTGGTGCCAACGTCAACTGTGCCTCTGTTGCATCTTGACGAGGATGCGGGTGGCGTTGAATTGGGTCTGGCGCGATGGGGACTGATTCCGCATTGGTGGAAGCAGGATAAACCACCGCGTCTTACGCATAATGCAAGATCAGAGGAGGCCGCGAACAAACCAATGTGGCGCGGACCGTTGAGCAAAGCGCGTTGCCTGATACCCGCGCTCGGCTGGTACGAATGGCGGGCGGTCGAACGCGTTGATGAGCAAACCGGTGAAATCCGAAAAGCAAAGCAGCCGCACTTCATTCACTTACCCGGCAGAGCACTCTTTTGCTTCGCCGGCCTGATGTCGAACTGGAGTCCGCCGAATACCGGTGTGCGGCAAACGAGCTGTACCATCCTGACGCAAAATGCCACTGAGTCTGTTGCGGATGTCCACGACCGGATGCCTGTCGTACTTCCCGATGATGCTCATGCCGAGTGGCTGGACAGCCGCCTGACGGACGCAAAGGCGGCAATAGCCTTTGTGCGTGAGCAAGCGGTGACGCGCTTCGAGCATTACCCGGTAAGCAGCAGGATTAACCGCCCGACAGCGAGCGAGAAAAGCCTGATCGAACCGGTCGCCTGATTGTGCGCACGGCGAACGCTGGCAAAGGCGGGCAGGACGATGGTTGCACCCATTCGGGCGTGCGCTCGGGGTTGCATTGCTGCTAACCGAGGCGGGCGTCTTGAGATCATCGTCGCCATCAACGACCCGGGCCATGATCGTGAGCATCCTCACGCACCCGGACCTATCTGCGCGCGCGCAATCTCGCTTGCCGGCGCGGCGCACATTAAACTTTTTGAGTTCAGGTCGCCTGCCCTGCGCTTTCGATGCGCGCTTGCCTCAGCTCAGCCGGATGATGTCACGGGAGAACTGCCGTAGCGGGTCGATACCACTGGCCTCGGCGCGCCGGCACCAGTCGCGCAGCTGTTCGGCCAGTTCATCTGTCGAGGCGGTCGAGCGCGCCCACAGTTTGCTCAGGTCGCCTCGCATGGAATAAATGGTCTGCAACAGGGGATCACTTTTCAGCACCGGGTCCAGGTCGATCGGGCGGCGCGCCTTCAAATCCCAGCTATTGAAACGCAACCAGCGCCTGAAATTCCACAACGTGTGCGGATCGAGCTGCGCTTTACGGTCAGGGGAGGTGCCGCGTTTCAGTTTGGCCAGTTCCTGTATGCAGATCTTGCGCACGGCGCGCGTGTAGCGGGCCAACACGTAATAGCGATTGTGGACGAGCGTTTCGATCGTTCTGGTGTCGCACGCCGTCTTGTGTGGATCGATGCGCGGGATCGTTGCGAAATGGCGCACGTGCGCAAGGCCGAACATTTCCATCAGACGGATGTACATCCAGCCGATGTCGAATTCGTACCAGCGGCTGGAGAGTTTGGCGGAAGTGGCGTAGGCGTGGTGGTTGTTATGCAGTTCCTCGCCGCCGATGAGGATGCCCCATGGCACGATATTGGTGCTGGCGTTTTCCACCGGGAAGTTACGGTAACCCCAGTAGTGTCCTGCGCCGTTGATGACGCCCGCAGCCCAGAACGGAATCCAGACCATCTGCACTGCGAATATCGCCGCACCCGGCAAGGCGCCAAACAGCAGCAGGTTGGCCAGGGCCATCATCACCACGCCGGACTTGGGATAACGCGAGTAAAGATTGCGCTCGATCCAGTCGTTCGGGGCGCCGTGGCCGTATTTTTCAAGGGTTTCCCGGTCATGCGCGGCTTTTACGTAAAGAAACACGCCGAGGAACAGCACGCGCCAGATGCCGTACACCTGCGGGCTGTGTGGATCGTCCGGCGTTTCGACTTTGGCGTGGTGCTTGCGGTGCACTGCGACCCATTCCCTGGTGACCATACCGGTGGTGAGCCACAGCCAGAAACGAAAAAAATGACTGATTACCGGATGCAGATCAAGCGCACGGTGCGTCTGGTGGCGATGCAGATAGATTGTGACGCCAATGATGGTGACGTGGGTAAATGCCAGTGCGATCAACGCATAGCCCCACCATGGAAGATGAAAAACGCCTGAATACATCACGCCCACCCTTCTAGGAAAACCTCACCCCAGCATTATTTCGAATCATGGAAAATGCAACCTTGACATGAGTCAAGCACGGGTGCTCGAAGACCCGGAAATTCCTCAACGGTATACGCCGTGGCTCAGGCCCGGAACTGTGGCAACCACCCTTGTCTTCGCCCATTTCCATTCTCTGATACGGTACGAGTCTGCATATCTGCTCGACAACTATCGAGTCTGATTTTCTTTAGTCCTGGAGAACGCAATTGCTGACCCTCTACGAACACCCCCTGTCCGCTTATGCCATGAAAACAAAAATGGCATTGCTTTTCAAAAACCTTGAATTCAACGCCGTCACGCCAGAAGGGTTGGCAGTCGGTGCTGCCGGCGGCGAGTTTCTCGACGCGAGTCCGCGCGCGGAAATACCGGCCTTGATCGATGGCGATGTGCAATTATTCGATTCGACGATCATCCTTGAATACCTTGAAGACAAGTGGCCGAGCCCGGCGCTGCTGCCAAAAACACCGGCAGAGCGTGCACGGGTGCGCATGATCGAGGATGTCATGGACACCTTGTACGAACCCAACAACTGGGGCCACATGGAGGTCACGCGCTTCAAACGCGCAAGCGGACCGCTGGCAGACAAGTTGGTCGCGGCAGCGCAATCCAACATCAGTCAACTTCAGGGTTGGCTCGATAGCCAGCTTGGCGACCGCACCTGGTTCAATGGCGACAGTTTCGGCTGGGGTGATATTGCCGTTGCGCCTTACGTCAATCGATCCGCCGCGGCCGGCATGGCACCAGCCAAGGGCTCACGGCTGGAAGCGTGGCTTGAGCGCGCCAACCAGCAGGAATGTGTATCGAAAGTCATCACACAAATGAAAGAGGTGGTTGCCAACCTGCCCGACATGGCCGCACTGATTGCCGAGGGCAAGATCATCCGTCAGTACCGCGACCACCGTCTGGAGTGGATGATCCGCAGCGGCGGCATCTCGGTAATCCAGGAAGGCATGGACAAGGGAACGATCCGCTTCAGCCGGCTGCCGGACTAAGCGATCGTCGGAAGAGGGTCATCACTGGCAGAGAGCGCAGCAAGTCAGCGTTGCTGCCTGCAGCGAGAAACGAACCCGGGCCTACGAAACTGATATGTCGAACCGCATGCACTTAAACCACGCAGTTCGGCCTTTCGGATCGTTTTAGCGCTTTAACTTCTTTAACGCCTGTCGGCCGGGGTTAGCCCGACGGCCAGTTACTTTCTCTTGCATGCCGGCTTTGAGAGAAACCTGAGAAAGTAACCAAAGAGAAAGGCAACCCAGTGCCGCTTTGATCGTGCGCTGCCCGGTGCGCTCGCCGCACAAGGGGAGATCAGCACTGCGTGGGCTCGCGTTGTTCAACCTGCTGCAAAACGTCAAACACCCCTCCCCTTCTGAACCGCCGAGTAACGCAGAGGCGACAGGGGTAGTCGGCGAGGACTGTCTGAGTCCGCGCTCGCTTCACGCGCGGACGAGTTCCGCAGCCGCCTGTCGCTTCGAGTAACGCAGGGCATCCCGAAGGGACGGTTCAGTGGGGCGGCCTTCTTTGGCCACCCTTTCCTGGCCGCGCAAGAAAGGCAGGTAGCTGCCGGGCTACCCCCGGCTTGCCTGAGATGGCTCAGCTCGGTGAGTAACAGCGACACTTAGCTACTCGCACTTCCACCACTTCCCTGTGAACCGCCGAGTAACGTTGGGTATCCCGAAGGAACGGTTCAGTGGGGCGGCCTTCTTTGGCCACCCTTTCCTGGCCGCGCAAGAAAGGCAGGTAGCCGCCGGGCTACCCCCGGCCTACCAGCATCGGCTATATGACCAAGATTCGAATTCGCCGCATTGCACACAAGAAGATTATCTGTCGCCAGCGCAACGCGCTGCGCTTATCGTGCCCTGCGCAAACCCATCACCGATAGACCATCGTGGGAAGGTAGAGCGCCAGTTGCGGAAAGGCCAACAGCATCCCGACCATGACAAGCATCATCAGTACGAACGGCAATGCTCCGTAGGCCACATCGTTGAACGGGCCACCGCGGGCGCGCACGCCATGCACCACGTAGAGATTGACCCCGATCGGCGGAGTGATCAGCGCGGTTTCCATGAGTACCGTGATCATGATGCCGAACCAGACCGGGTCGAATCCCATGTGCACGACAATCGGGAAAACGATCGGCACAGTGGTCAACAGCATGGACAGCGTTTCCATGAACATTCCAAGGATCAGATAGAACACCACCAGCAGTAACATGGTCTGAATCGGGGTGAGACCAAGCCCGATAATGAGGTCGAGCAACCCCTGGGTGACACCAATGAAGCCGAGGATGAAGTTCAGGAACACGGCTGCGAGTATGATCAGCATGATCATTGCCGTAGTGCGCATGGTGCCCTCAAAAGCCTCCCGCAGCATGCGCAGACTCAGGCTTCGCGTCCAGGCTGCCAGGCCCATCGCGAACACGACTCCCAGTGAAGCGGCTTCGGTTGGTGTGGCGACGCCGGCATAGATCGAACCCACGACTACCGAGAACAACAACACCGGCGGAATAAGATCGGGCAGAACACGAATGCGCTTGCGCCACGAGGTCTTGACCGGGGTGCCGCCCCAGTCTTTGCGCACGCTGCAGGCAATCACGATGGCGCCAATGAACAGCAAAGACAGTATCAGGCCCGGGATGATGCCGGCGAGGTACAACTCCGGCACCGAGGTATCGGTGATCATTCCGTAGATGATGAGGCTGATCGACGGTGGAATCAGGATGCCAAGCGTGCCGCCGGCGGCGAGCGATCCGAGAAACAAACGCTCGCTGTAGCGGCGCTTGTCAATCTCCGGGTAGGCAACCGTGCCCACCGTCGCCGCCGTCGCGACACTCGATCCGGACGAGGCTGCGAAGATCGCGCACGAACCGATGTTGGCGTGCATCAACCCGCCCGGCAACCACGACAGCCACTCCACTACCGCCTCGTACATGCGCTTCGCGATACCGGCGCGCAACATGATCTCACCGAGCAGGATAAACATCGGAATGGCGACGAGGATGTATTCCTTGCTCTTGTCCCAGGTAAACTCACCGATCGCGCGCGACAGGCGGCCATTCATGTACAGCTGGTCGAGAGACAAACTCAGTATGCCGAGTGCGGCCGCCACCGGAACGGCGGCGAAAACGAGTAGCAGCAAGATGATGATGATCCAGTGCAGCATCAGTTCGCCTAGCGCATCGCGTCCATGCCTTGCGTTTCTTCGTCGATCTTCTTCTCGGCACTCAGTGCGCCCGCCACATTCTGAACAGTGGCAACGTCACGGAGCAGCAGCGATACGAGAACATAAACGAGCAAGAAGGCAAGCGTGATAACGAACCAGCACAGTCCGCCGAGCCAGAGCAATTGCGGAATCCACTGCGGGACACTCAGGGTCGTGATGGAAACTGAATCGTGCTCCCACGAAGTCAGAAACACGTCAATCGCCTTGTTGGTGAGATAGCCCATGTAATACAGCAGCAACGCGAGGCCGATCGCGTCGAGGACAGACCGCAACCAGACCGGCAAGACGCCGTAGATCGCATCGATCCGTATGTGCGACCGATGCAGCAAGGTGTAGGAGTAGGCCCACGCGGTGGCTGCGGCGAACGCATACCCCGAAATCTCGTCCGAGCCACTCATCGTGATCGAGAACAGCTTGCGCATGACAACGTCGATGCTGACCATGAATGCGCACAGCAGCAGCGCAGCGCCGCCGATCCATACCGCGACGCGAGAGACTTTTTCAAGCCACGCGTGAATGCGCACAAAAAACTTCACGCTGCGGTGCCCCCCGGCAGGAAACGCAGGTGCAATACCAACGCCATAACCACCGGACTGACTGCCACGTTCAGAGCGGTGCTTTGAGATTTACCACTTGCCCCACGGTGTCGTTCCATTCTTGCGTGCAGGCCTTGCCGCAGCGCTGCGCCCAGCGCTTGAGCACGTAGTTCTCGACGATATCGCGCAGCTGTGCCTTGTCCGCCGCGTTGGCCTCGACCGGCACCATCCCGCCCGGCTCACCCATCGGACAAGGACCGTCGGCATTACAGTCCATTCCCTGCTTGTCGGCAATCTTGGTCGCAATCCAGACCTCGTCTTCGAATTTGGCGATCTGCTCGGTCATCAGCTTCCGGGTGTCGTCGTTGAGGCTGTTCCAGGTATCAATGTTTATCGCCAGGACTGTTGCGGCATATCCGAGCCGCACGCGGATATTGTGGGTGACAACTTGCCACCACTTGGCGTTGTACGCGGGCTCCGTGCCGGTGATCCCGCAGTCGGCCACGCCCTTCTGCAGCGCTGGCACCACTTCGGCAAAAGCAATGGTGACAGCACTCGCCTCCATGCCCTCGATGAAATCGCCCAGCGTGGTGGAATAGGTGCGGATTTTCTTGCCTTTCAGGTCGGCAAGATGCACGTTCTTGTCACCCTTGTCGCCCAGATTGCAATACAACTGCTGACTGGGAAAGGAATAGAGCATCAGCAGCTTGGCGTTGTACTTGTCGGCGAGCTCGCGTGACAGCACGCCCTTGTAGGCCTCCATCACCTTACGATAAGTATCCAGGTCCTGTGCCACACCCGCGAGGTCGACACCTTCCAGGGCCGGTGAATCCTGTGCCACATACGTTACAACGGCATGGACCACATCGTAAGCGCCCAGCTTCAGGAGTCGCATCACTTCGAAGCCCGACAGCCCGACCTCGGTGTAGGGCTTGGCGTTTGCAGTCAGCTTGCCGCCCGATACCCGTGGCAAGGTTTCCTGCCAGAATCTGCTCTCGTGCTTCTTCCACAGATCGACATTGCCCCAGGTTCCCACAACCTGAAACTCGCGCTCCTGCACTTGCGTTGAAGAAGCCGCCTGTTGCTGATCGCCGCTGTCACCACATCCAGCTGCAAACAATAGTGTAAAGGCGATCAGCGTGCATAGCTTGCACGTTTTCCACATAAGCTCCTCCCGATCCGGATGTGTTTTTGAGAATCAAACTCTTCTGCCACCCACAGTGACTGTATCCCCCGCTCCATTGGGCGTCAATCGAAACGCAAGTTCGATGTATGTTCAAACCAGCGTGCATCGAGCCGATGCCGGAAACATGCTGGAGACAAGGATCTTTCCACGCAACGATTTCGCAGCATGTTCATCGCGACCTCGCTGCGTCCAGCCGCTTTGGATCCCGGAACATCCACGCAATCGGAAAGCCTATTGCCGCTGCGATGGCGAATAGTATGAAAGCGTTCAGGTAGCCACCCATCTGCGCCTGGCGTTGAATCTCTGCGCTTAACTCAGCAAGGCCCTGGATGCTATTCAAATCCCAGCCACCGACGAGACCGCGGTTGCGAAGTGCCTCGTTCATCGGCGTGACCGAAGCGCTCAAGCCAGCGTAATTCTCTGCTGTTGACCGCAACAGCACGAGGACACTCAATGAAATGAACAGGCTGCTGCCAAAGTTGCGCATCAGAATCATGAGCCCCGAGCCTTGCACAACGAGGTTGGTCGGCAAGGTGGCGAATGCCAGCACG
>DATKYN010000103.1:0-2163 GCA_035528435.1 Burkholderiales bacterium | reverse complement strand
CGCGGCGCCTTTTTTTGGCTGGTCATGCTGAATGTGCCGGGAAATACGGCAGGTATGGGCTTGTTGCTGGGGCCGCTGCGCGCGACTGCTGCCAACGACCTGGACGCGAACTCGGCAAGATCTTCATTGCTCTGCTGGCTGGGTCCGCAACAACAGCAAACGCTAACGGCGCAGTTCTTTGCCGTGAAACAACATCCCGAACTGGTCAGGCGTGTACCGGAGATAATTCCAACGCCAGTTGTGAGAGCCGTTGCGCCCAGAAATTGCCGCTTAGACGCGGGTGTTGCTTATTTGACCAGCGCCGGTTTGCGATCAAACCACGGTCTCGCGGCCTCGAGTTGTGCTCCAAGTCGAAACAACGTTGCCTCGTCTCCGAAAGGCGCGACAAGCTGCACCGCCAGTGGCAGCCCGCTCGTACTCTGGCCCAGTGGCAACATCATGCCGGGCTGGCCGGTGAGATTGAACCAGACAGTAAACGGCGAGAAGTCGAAAACGCGTTGCCAGTATTCCTCGACATCGTCCATCATCATGTCCAGCCAGCCGAGCTTGACGGCAGGTGAGGCGAGCCCCGGTGTCAGCAACACATCCCATTGCGAATGAAAAGCAGCCATTTGCCGCCCAAGCCGATGAGCGGTCTGGGTGGCGCGCACATAGTCGGCGGCACTGATGCTCTCACCCATCTTCGCTGTTAGCCAGGTAATGCGTTCGACTTCGTCTTCGCGAGCCGGGCGTCCAGCAGTCGGATGCGACGAAAGATTGACGATGGTATTCGCTGCCGCGAGCGTGACGAAGGTCGGGACGATCGCCTCACCGTCGACATCCGGATTGCATTCCTCCACGTGGTGACCCAGATCGGCGCATTGCTTTGCGGTTTGTTCGAGCAGGCGCAGGCATTGGGAATCGACCGGCGCGCCGTTGGGTGCCTTGCTCGTCCAGGCAATCCTGAGCCGACCGGGGTCGGCGCCGGTTTCCTCCCGGTAGGGGCGTGCCGGTGCCGGTGCGGCATACGGATCACCCGGTCCTGTGCCTTGAGTGGCATCCAGCAATGCAGCGGTGTCGCGCACGGTCAGACTGACCGCATGTTCAGTGGAACATCCGCCGAGTCCTTCGCCTGTCACGGGCGCAAACGTATTACGGCCGCGAGTCGGTTTCAGGCCGACCAACCCGCAGCAAGCGGCGGGCGCGCGTATCGAACCGAAACCATCCGAAGCGTGTGCCATCGGGAGTATGCGTGCGCCGACTGCGGCAGCGGCGCCCCCGCTTGAGCCGCCGGAAATATGTTCAACGTTCCATGGATTTCGCGTCGGTCCGTGAAGCTGCGGTTCGCATGTGAGCGACAGCCCGAGTTCGCAGGTATTGGTGCGACCGAAAATGACCAGTCCCGCGCGCTTCAGGCGTTTGACGTGCTCGCTGTCGACGGGGGAAGGGGGAGTGTCGGCAAAAAACTTCGAGCCGCGTGTCATTTTCACACCCGCAATGGACGCGGTGAGGTCCTTCATCAAATAAGGTACCCCGCGAAACGGACCGTCAGGCAAGCCATTGGCGATAGCCTGTCTGCCATAGCCATACAGTTGCATTGTGACGGCATTGATCGAAGGATTGCGCGTGTCGACCCGCTCGATCGCTGCGTCGAGCAGTTCGCCTGGTGACACTTCCTTGCGCCGCACCAGATCAGCCAGACCCAGCGCATCGAAATCTTCATATTCGGTAAATCCGCTCACTGCTTTTTCTCCCTGATGCGACTGTGCCGGACCGTGAATTCCGCGATGCGTTGCGACGGCTCAACGATACAAGTGGATGGCCGGTGGATACGGTTTGTTATATGGTTGGGGCAAATTCAATTCAACCCATGCAATCCATCGATGTGAACCGGTTTGTGCGTAATAACGTACGACGCCATAAGGCCGAAGATCAATGAATATAGACACGCTGGATCATCTGGTACTCACTGTCAAGAATGTTGACATGACTATTGCGTTTTACGCAGCGGCGATGGGTATGCAGCCGGTCAGCTTTGGTGATGGACGCCGGGCATTATCTTTCGGTTCGATGAAGATCAATCTGCACGAGCGGGGAAAAGAGTTCGAGCCCAAGTCGCATGTCCCGACCCCGGGGTCCGCGGACCTGTGTTTTCTTACCTCGGTGCCCATGCAGGAAGTGATC
>DATKYN010000102.1:0-27187 GCA_035528435.1 Burkholderiales bacterium | reverse complement strand
CCGACGCGTACGATGGAAAATCGTTCTGAATGAAACTCGCGCTTTACTGTTGCCGGCAGACGAAATACGCCCGGTCGCATCGCGACCAGCTTTTCAGCTCCTTCCGCAACCCAGGCAGGTGCGATAGCGAAACAGGATTTTCCCTGGGCGCGTGTAACACCGTATCCGGTGTGATCACCCAGGAGAAAGATGTCGCTGGCCACCGATGAAGCGCTAAAAATCAAACCGCAAACGATCGACGCTACGCAGAATGCGGGGGCAACATGAAATCTGACCATCAATTTGATTCTCTTCACTCCTGCTGAACAAATTGAATTCATCGCGCACCTTCAATACAGCATGCACTATTTTCTGGCGGGGCACACAGGCGCAGTGCGCAAAAACATACTCGCCCGGCCGCATCAGTCAGGCTGAGACAACGCTCAACCGCTAGAAACAAACGACTCTTGCATTATCGCGAGCGGCAGCCTCGTAGAACTCATTCATTCCCGCCAGCTTGACTCGCTTGTCGATCTTGGCTTCGGGAAGTTGACGTACCTCTACACACGGCTTGCAGGCCAGGACCAACGCATTGGCATGCGATGCAACCTCCTCGAAACGCGGAGGTGGACCGACCGGCACCAGTTTTTCCGCAGTGCCTTGCGTCGCCATGTGCACCGCATCATGAAACAGCATCAAAGTGACAGTATCGCCTGCTTGCAGCGCAGATGCCGCAAAGATAAAAGGCAAGGCGGCACGGGTCGGATCCGTCGGGCCCCAAGTTGCACAAATGGCAAAGTGCATACATTCTCCTATGGTGGTGTTGTTGGTAAATCGGTTAGCAGGTTGGCCGTCCACGGACTGACTGTTGTCCGGTCATCCATCGCGCAGCGGCGACGGAGTCAATGCAATGCCCCGACCGGCGCATTCAGCGGCTGCCGGGACCTGCTTCAGACCTCAGGCATTTCAGTCCCGCTTTCTTGAGGTACAGCGTACAACCAGATCGGGTGTGCGGGTGATGCCGGGCTTGCGCTGGAAAGCGCAACCAGCTGCCATTCGCGTAGGATCCGGTGTCATCAGTGAACGCCCCTTCAATGACAAATATTTCAGCCCCCTCGGAGTACACGACTTCGCCAGGATCTGCGCCGGCTTCCCATTTCTGCAGCTCCATGGTGTCCGCATATCCGTTCTGCGCGTAAAGCGGCTTGCTGCTAACGCCCTGCACGGCAGTTGGCTGCCACGCCAACGAATGGGTGTCCATTGCTACCTGTTGGCGGTCGAGGCCGGGGTACTGGCGAAGCTTGACCAGCAACACGCAACCCTCACGCGAGAACGGAGCATGGCGGAAGCCTTCCGGGTTGAGCAGGAAGGTGCCCGCCGGCCAGTCGCCCTGTTGATCGGAGAAAACGCCATCGAGCACAAGAATTTCCTCACCATCCGGGTGATCGTGCTCGGGAAAGTTTGAGTTTCGTTCATAGCGAACAATCGACGTCACCTGACCGGACTCTGCGGCGCCGACCAGGTGGACCCGCTTTCGCCATACGGTGCCACTCGGGCTGGACGTCCATTCCATCTTGCTCGTGTCAATCGAACAGAACGCGGTCAGATCACCATGAATCGCTTTCGATTCCACGTCGCGCTCAACCAAGAAACAATGCCGGATCGACCGGAACGGAATTGAGGTAAACACCAAAGTGCAGATGCGCGCCGGTGACCCGCCCTGTCGCGCCCACTCGTCCTATCTGCGCGCCTCGCTCAACCTGTTCACCAACATCGACGTCCATCGCACTCAGATGCGCATACAGCGTCAACAGGCCCTGTCCGTGATCGAGAATGATCATGTTTCCGGAGAAAAAATAATCGCCACGGTCGATTACCCGGCCGGCTGCTGTCGCCAGAACCGGTGCACCCTCGGGCGCCGCCAGGTCCATGCCGCTGTGCGGATTTCGCGACTCACCGTTAAAAACGCGGCGCAGACCAAATGAACTGGAACGAACACCTTCGCATGGTTGCATCAGCGACAATGAATCGGGAGGCGCTTCGGAAAAAGTCCTGCGGATTTTCTTGAGATGCGCACTCTCGCGTCTGTAGCGAGCCAGATTCTCCTCGGAAAGATTGACCTGCCCGGGCTTTACAGTCAGCTCCTGCGTAGCGTAACGCTTTGTACCAACCACAACCGGCACCTCATCATTGGTGCCATCCGGTCGTTCCACGCCTATACGCAAGGTACTGCCTTCCTTGGTGGAGAGCGCAATGCCGACGATCGCATTCCATTGCGCCGCATCACCTGCAACCATCAGGCGTCGCGCCTTGAGGTGCGCAACCGGCGGTTCGCTGGAAGCGCCAAGTGGAACAATCGCCACCCCGCCAGGGACCGCCGCGGCACGAGGTAAAGTGCGCCCGAAAACACCACCGGCAAACGCCAGCCATCCGGACAGCGCAGCCATCGCCTTCAGTAACAAACGCCGACTCATGATTTCCGATTCATCCTGAAAAAACGCAGTATAAGCAATCGGCACAGGTGTTTGTATCCGGCCATTCCCTGAAAGTTCACCTCCCCTGTTCGGAGCGGGTTTCATCGTCCGCGTCGTCATCATCCAGAATGCGATGGGCCGGACCCTCCAGGTCATCGAACTGGCCACTGCGCACTGACCACCAGAATACAACGCCAACCAGAAGCGCCAGCACAACCGACAAGGGAATCAACAGAAAGAGTATATCCATTGCCTGATTTGCCCACCATTGGAGACCCACACCATACCATTGCCCACAGCTTTGTCGGGCCAACCCACTGAAGATTCAGAGTGCCACTGCTTCAGAGCCCGCCCATTGCGAACCGGGCCGGCAACGACCACCGTCAGCAAGGAACAAAGCCATCTCGTGCCTTGCTGACTCAACTGCTGATTGACGGCAAGCGCTGCAGATACGGTTGGCGCGTCAGACGCAGTGCATTGCCAACCACCAACAGGGAACTGGCCGACATACCGATTGCTGCCATCCACGGAGTAACGTAACCCGCCATCGCAAGCGGAATCGCCAGCATGTTGTAACCGATCGCCCACCCGAGATTCTGTTTCACAATCCGCATCGTGCGCCGCGAATAGTCCACCAGTCGTGACAAGTCCGACAAGCGCCCGGTGAGCAATACCATGTCGGCCGCGCCCTGAGCGAGTGCGGCTCCGCTCATCAGGGCAATTGCTATCTGTGCCTGCGCGAGCACCGGTGCATCGTTTACACCATCTCCGATCATCGCAACGACCGCTCCCTGCGCCTGCAATGCCTTGACGTAATCGAGTTTTCCCTTCGGAGACATTTCTCCACGCCAGGTCGTCACGGACAGCGCCTTCGCCGTGTCACGCACGACTGACTCATGGTCTCCCGACAGGAGGATAACTTCCGCACCCTGGGCACGCAGCGCTGCAATGAAATCCCCTGCATCCGGCCGAAGCCGGTCCTGCAAATCGAAACCGGCGAGCATGCGATCCTGATCGGCCAGCCAGATCTGCGCCTGCACGCCTTGCGTGCTGCTGTTACGCGCCAGTTCCGCCGCAAATCGCTCACTGCCGATGCGAAGAACCCGTCCATCCACCACGCCCTCGACGCCCGCCCCGGGAACATTTCGCACCTGTTGCGCAGAAATGGCTGAACCGGCTGCTTCGCGCATCGCGATGGCAACCGGATGTTCCGAGCCTTGCTCAAGGGTGGAGGCCAGCGCCAGCGCTTCCTTTCGTGGTAGGCCCAGTGCGGTTACCGAGGTGACAACCGGTTTGCCGGCCGTCAGTGTTCCGGTCTTGTCGATCACGAAATGCGTCGCTCGCGCCAGCGCCTCGAGCGCGTGCGAACGCGTCACCAGCAAGCCACGGCGTGCGGCCGAACTCGTTGCGACCGCCATCGCCATCGGCGTCGCCAGCGCCAGCGCACAGGGACAGGTCACGATCAGCACAGAGACAACAATCGGCAACGCCAACGCGGGATCGTGCGCCAACCACCACGCCCCCGTTCCACCGGCCAGCACCAGTACGATTGCTACAAAATGTGCCGCGACCCGATCGGTAATTTGCTGCAATCGGGGGCGCGACAGCGAGGCCCGTTCCATCAGCCTGACGATGGCGGACAGTATCGTCTCGTTGCCGACTCGCTCAACCCGTACAACAAGCGGGTTACCCCGGTTGATCGATCCACCGGTGAGCGGATCCCCTTCCAGCTTCTTCACCGGGGTGCTCTCGCCTGTAAGCAATGACTCATCGACTTCGGAATTCCCGTGCACATTCACACCGTCAGCGGGAACGGTTTCACCCGGTCTGATCAGCACAAGCTCGCCAGCACGCAACGCGGCGGCAGGAACCAGCTCTGCCTGCATCGTAGCCGGGTAATCTTGCAGACGGTTAGCGGTAGCAGGTACTGCGTGAGAAAGGCTTTCAAGATAGGACGCAGCCTTCTGCCGCGCTCTCAACTCCAGATAACGGGCAACGAGAAGAAAGAAGACAAACATCGCCACCGAATCGAAATAGACCTCGCCCTTGCCTGTGATGGTCGCCAGAATGCTCGCAGAAAAAGCGATGACAATCGCCGCTGCGACCGGAACGTCCATACCAAGCCGCCGGTTGCGTACATCGCGCCACGCACCGGACATAAAAGGCAGAGCCGAATAGAACACGACCGGCACGGTAAGGATCAAGGCCGCCCAGTTCATCAGTGCATCCAGACTCTGATCGATATCGCCCTGTTGGGCAATATAGCCAGGCAACGCATACATCATCACCTGCATGACACCGAGACCGGCAATCGCCAGTCGCGCCAGCAAATTACGTGACTCGCGTTTGCGCCCCGCTTCAAGCTCACGCGCATCGTACGGGTAAGCGTGATAGCCGATCGCATTGATCGCGGCCAGAATTCCGGACAGCGAGATGCGGCGCATATCCCATCGAACCTTGGCGCGATTGGTTGTGTAATTGATATTGACCGCAACGACTCCGGGCGTGCGCATCAAATGTGTCTCGTTCAACCAGACACACGCCGGGCAGGAAATTCCCTCGAGAATCAGAGTCGCTTCGCGCTCGTGCGCTTCCGGCTCGGCAACGAATCGGGCCTCGATCTCGGGCCGGTCAAAAACCTTCAGATTGCGTATGCTCTCCGGAACCGCTTCACTTGGAGACGATGCGGGATAGCTGTCGCGGCGGGTGTAATAGCTGCCGAGACCTGACGAAACGATGGCTGAGGCGACCGCCACACACCCAGCACAGCACATCTCGCGCGAGACGCCGGCTATAGTGGTCCGGTGAGCGGTTCCACCCGGAACCGGCAATCCGCAGTGGTAACAATCGGACGCGCCGTCAGGCGTTGACATCGATTTGCAATCGGGCGGGGCTGAAACACACCGCGCCTTGCGACACGTTCTGTGCGCCCCAATCGCAGGGCCGAATACAGTCCATTAACCCGTTTACGGAATCGGTCCGCGCGCACCGGCCTTGCGCAAGATCATGCAAGATGCCATGGCGCAAGTTGATTACGGCGGACGCCATGCGTCCCGAACAATCCACTCGGATATGCAAGCGATTCGGCAGGAAAATGGACCGTCTCGATTATGCGTGTTCCTGGCCTGGCGTCAGGATCCGGTTTTGGTGCCCGACGTGCTCACACCAAGCATTCTGTAGAGCGGGCAGAAATTGATCAGCGCCGTCCCGATCAGAACCACTCCGATCAACCCCAGCCAGCGTGCGCCCCCTTCCAGGACAAAAAACAGACTCACCAGCACGATGCCCGCAATAATCCGGATTGCCCGGTCAGCGCTTCCCATATTCGGGTTCATTCGATTTCCTTTCAGTAACGTTTGGACGGATTCAACAGACCCAGTCTATTGAGGCCTGCCGGCACAGGTTTGACATGCGTCAACAATACCTGCGCCCATGATGCCGTTTCCTTCAGACGGTTCGCAGTGAAACGCGCGACCGCGTCGCAGCGCCATCCTGTGGCCATTGACCACCAGCTAAGCATCTATTTCGGCGAAGATCTGCGCCATCTGAGCAGCAGCGCAACATTGAGGCAGGCCAGACCCAGTGCTGCCAGAAAATGCAGGCGCCCCCAGAAAACCGTATTGTTCACCATGACGTTGACTGTTGCCGCCTGATCACTGACATGATCGTACAGGACCAGTGCAATTTCCCGTATGCCTTCGATGTCATTGCCTTGTCGTATCGCGGTCGCAACAGCGTCCGGTGGCGGTGTCATCGAACCCAAACGCGGAAAGATGCGCGCGTCGGCGAACAGAAAAGCGGCTACGAAAGAGGCGTAGACAACCAGCGCCAGTATGTTCAACCGAAGCAACCACTTCATTACTGTCCTTCCGCGAAAGTGCTTTTCGCTCCCGCACCAGCGCCTGTGGGACGAGCCATTTCGCACCCCCTCCCTTTTAACAACGAAAACGCGTCACGAAAACCCTAGTCCTTGACCGCCTGTTGAATCTGCTCGAGCGCGGTGGGGTCCTCCAGCGAGGTCAGATCGCCAGGATCACGCCCCTCGGCGAGCGCCTGGATGCTCCGTCGCAGCATTTTGCCAGAGCGCGTCTTCGGCAGCAGCGTGACAAAATGCACGCGACGCGGCCGGGCAATTGCCCCGAGTTGCGCATCGACCTTGGCCATGACTTCTTTCTCCTGCACCGCCCTCGCTTCGGCCGTCTCAATCTGGCTGGTGTCCTTGACCACTGCAAACGCCAGCGGCATCTGCCCTTTCAACTGATCTACAACGCCAACGACGGCGACTTCTGCAATATTCGGATGCGCCTGCACCGCCTCCTCGATCTCGCGCGTGCCCAGACGGTGCCCGGCTACATTGATGACGTCGTCCGTGCGTCCCAGGATAAAGTAGTAACCGTCCTTGTCGCGTATGCCCCAGTCGAATGTCGAATAGACAAGCTTTGAAGTGAACGTCGAGAAATACGTCTTCACAAACCGCTCGTCGTCACCCCACAGCGTTGTCATGCAGCCAGGCGGCAGCGGCGGGATAATCGCGACCACTCCTTTTTCGTCCGCATCGGCCTCACTCGCATCCGATTCGCGCAACAGCTTGAGGTCATAGCCGTAGGCCGGGAAAGACGGGCTGCCAAACTTGATAGGTGTCTCCTCGACACCGGGTGCCGAGGTCAGAATCGGCCAACCGGTTTCGGTTTGCCAGTAGTGGTCAATGACGGGTTTGCCGAGCGCTTCGGTGAGCCAGGTGTGTGTTGGCTCGTCCAGTGGCTCGCCAGCCAGAAAAACATGCTTCAACGAGGACAGGTCATATTTCGACATGTACTCGGGATCCTGTTTCTTCAGCACCCGCACGCCTGTGGGTGACGAGAACATCACCTTGACCTTGTAGTCCTGGACAATCTTCCACCAGATACCTGGATCAGGACGAATCGGGACGCCTTCATAAACAATTGTTGTCAAGCCGCAAAGCAGCGGGGCATAGACGATATATGAATGACCAACCACCCAGCCGATGTCGGACGTAGTGAACATGGTGTCGCCGGCATTGCCGCAATAGATATGCTTCATAGACGCCGCCAGGGCCACAGCGTGTCCCCCGGTGTCGCGCTGCACCCCTTTCGGCTTGCCCGTCGTGCCCGACGTATACATGACATAGCTCGGTGCGCTGGATTCGAGCCAGGTCACGGGTACATCTTCATCAGAATGACGATCGGCCAGTGTCGCGTAATCGAGATCACGCCCCTCGGTGATCGCCATGTTCGTGTCGAGACCGCGGTTCACGATCACCACTTTTTCAGGCGGAAATTGCGAAAGCCGCATCGCCTCGTCAACCAGGTGCTTGTAGGCAATCACGCGCCCTGCGCGCATCCCGGCGTCGGAAGTCATCATCACTTTGGGTTTGGCGTCATCGATGCGCAGCGCCAGACTCGCCGGCGCAAAACCACCAAACACGACTGAATGAATGGCACCGAGCCTGACGCTGGCCAGCATGGCAAAAATCGCTTCCGGGATCATCGGCATGTAGATCAGCACGACGTCACCCTTGCCTACACCAAGACCTCGCAGCACCGCCGCGCAGCGGGTTACCTCCTTGTGGAGTTCCGCATAGCTGTAGGACTTCTCGGCACCGGTCTCGGTGGAGATGTAAATCAGTGCCGCTTGATCGCCGCGCGTATCCAGATGCCGGTCGATGGCGTTATGGCACAGGTTGGTCTCCCCGCCCACGAACCAGCGCGCAAACGGGGGATTCGTGTACTCCAGCACCTGATCAAACGGCTTGTTCCAGTCAATCAGTGCAGCCTGTTCGGTCCAGAAAGCATCGCGATCCTCAATCGAGCGGCGATAGAACTGTTGATAAGTTTTTCCCATTGGATCACTCCCGTACCTGATCGTTACTATCCGCCGATTCTGACGACGGTACGTCCCTTGGCGTTCGCCTTGAGAATGTTATCGAACACGCCTGGCAAATCGGCGAACTCCACCATTGAAGCCATTGCGTCCAGATGCTGCGGTTTCAGGTCGGTCGCGAGCCGCTGCCAGACATGGTTCCGGACATCCATCATCGCATTCACGGAATCGATTCCGACAAGACTGACTCCGCGCAGGATGAACGGCATGACAGTTGTCTTGAATTCGTGGCTGGCGGCCAGTCCGATCGATGCCAGTGCGCCTCCGACTTTCATGGTGCTCGCAATCCAGGACAACACGTCACCACCCAGATTATCAACCGCACCCGCCCATGTTTCCTTGCCAAGCGGTCTGATCTTCGCCAGATCAAGACTGGATCGCAGCATCACTTCCTTTGCACCCAGTTTCTTGAGGTAGTCGGTCTGCGCCTCCTTGCCGGTCAACGCGACCACGTGGTAACCACTGGCCGCAAGAATATCCACTGCAACGCTGCCGACACCACCGGTTGCACCGGTCACGATGACCGGTCCGTTTTCCGGTTTGAGGCCATCGTGCTCCATGCGCTCCACGGCAAGGCCGGCCGTAAACCCGGCTGTGCCCAGAACCATGGCCGAATACAGATCGAGACCTGCCGGCATCGGAACAACCCAATCGGCCGGCACCTTGCACAACTCCGCGTAGCCACCGTCGCGCGACACTCCGATGTCGTAACTGGTGGCAATCACTTCGTCGCCTGGTTTGAAGCGCGCATCGTTCGATTGCTCGACCGTGCCCGACAAATCAATACCGCCGTTACACGGAAACCGACGAATGATTTTCCCTGCGCCTGTTGCCGCCAATGCGTCCTTGAAGTTGACACTCGAGTAAGCGACTTTGATCGTCACATCACCGGAATCCAGTTCCTCGGGCTTCATATCGACGAACCGGCTGGCAACTTTGCCTTCTTCCTCGAAGATTCGATAAGCTTTCATTGAGACGACACCTCTCCCCTTCTTTATTGATATTTTTGCCGGCCTCCAGCCACCGAATCAGACTCGGCACTAACGCCTTGCGTGAAATCGCCCGCCAGCCGAACCGCTCCAGCTTCTGACCGTTCGGGGGACGCAGCATCCACGCAATGATACCTGCATCAAGGGCAGACCCGGCGACAGCCGATACGCAGCCGCCTATGGCAGATGTGGCTCTCCAAGATAGCGCCGTGCCTGCATTTCGATCAGCCGCGAACCGGTACGATCTGATTCAGGCCCTCCGAGCGCATTCACAAACACCTCAGGCAGGTCGGCCTGGGCCGACAGCACCAATTTCACCCGCCGGTCGTAGAACTCGTCTACCAGCCAGGTAAAGCGCCGCCGCGCGTTATCGTTGTCAGAACGGAACACGGGCACATTCGAAATCAGCACCGTGTGAAAGCGTTTCGACAGTTCGATATAGTCATTCCTGCTGCGCGGTCCGCCGCAGATTTTCTCGAATTCAAACCAGGCTACGCTCTGACTGATACGCTTTGCTGGTATTTCGCGCCCCTCAACTTCGATCATCTGGTTGCAGACGCCGGGTTCGCCGCTGACGTCGGCAAACGTGGTCAACATCGCCTGTTCGGAGGCCGCATTCACCACTGGATGAAACACGCCTGCCTTCTCGAGCGAAACAAGCCGGTAATCGGTTCCGGAATCGAACTTGACCACACGCATGTTTCGCTTGATCAGATCAATGGCGGGAACGAATCGCGCCCGCTGCAAACCATGTTCGTAGAGTGCGTCCGGATGCAGATTGGCGGTTGTCACCATCACCACCCCCTCGGTAAATAGCGACTCCAGCAACAATCGCATGATCATCGCATCGCCAATATCGGTCACGTGAAACTCGTCAAGACAAATCAGGTTTGCCTGTGCCGCCAGCTCAGCGCCGACTATCTGCAACGGATTGGCTTCGCCCTGCAGGTCACGTAACCGGTGGTGGATACGTTGCATGAATCGGTGAAAGTGCAACCGCAACTTCGCTTCGACCGGTATGTTCTCGAAGAAAACATCCATCAGAAAAGTCTTGCCACGGCCCACCCCGCCCCACAGATACACACCACATACCGGGGATGCGCGCCGGAACAAGCGCTGGAGCAAGCCGCGTTGGCCGTTCTGGCGAATCAGGTCCCGATATAAACGATCGAGTTCATTACTGGCGTGCAGTTGCGCGGCATCGAGTTGGTAGCCGTGATTGCGTGCTGCGGCCTGCGCGTGCATCAGATACGGTTTTCGCTGCGCCGCCCCGGTGCGCGACCCTGTTGCCATGACCAAACAGGGCCTAAAGGCTCAGAAACCGCTTGTCTACACCCAATGCCGCTTCATGAATGGCTTCAGACAATGACGGGTGCGCATGGACAATGCGCGCGATGTCTTCCGCCGTCGCACCGAACTCCATCGCCACCACCGCTTCAGAAATGAGTTCCGATGCAAAGGGGCCGAGAATGTGCACACCGAGAATGCGATCCGTTTGCGTGTCCGCCAACATCTTGACGAAACCGGCTGTTTCGCCAAGCGCGCGTGCGCGGCCACTGACGATAAACGGGAATTGCCCACTGCGATACGCCACACCGTCAGCTTTCAATTGCTGTTCGGTTCGACCCACCCAGGCAATCTCGGGTGCGGTGTAGATCACCCATGGAATGTGATTGAGGTTGACGTGTCCATGCTGGCCTGCAATGGTCTCGGCCACGGCAACGCCTTCCTCTGACGACTTGTGCGCAAGCATCGGGCCGCGTACAACATCACCGATGGCGTAGATATTCGGTGCGGCGGTACGGTTACGCTCGTCGACCTCAATAAATCCGCGCTCGTCGGTCTTGACGCCAACAGCCTCGACGCCCAGTCGATCAGTGTTTGGAACCCGGCCGACGGCGACCACCAACCGATCGAACTCGAGCTTGTTGGCACTGCCTTCGTGCTCGAACTGAACCGATATCCCTTTCTTCCCGACTTTGACCGCACCGATCTTGCAACCCAGTTTGATGTCCAGCCCGACGCTCTTGGTGAAAATGCGCCAGGCCTCTTTGGATACACCCTCATCGGCTGCGCCGAGGAACACAGGCAAGGCCTCGAGAATGGTGACCTCGGATCCTAGCCGCTTCCAGACACTGCCCATTTCCAGACCGATGACACCGGCGCCGATAACGCCAAGCTTTCCGGGCACCTCCTTCAGAGCCAGCGCGCCGGTGTTGTCACACACGCGCTCATTGTCGATCTCGACGCCGGGGATTTGCCTTGGCACCGATCCGGTTGCAATCACTACGTGCGTCGCGCTGATGGTTTCACTGCCGTCGCTGCCGCTGACCTCGATCTGATAGGCCTCGCCGCCGCCTGTCAGGCGCCCGTGCCCGTGCATGGATGTCACTTTGTTCTTCTTGAACAACAGGCCGATTCCACTGGTGAACTGCTGCACGATCTTGTCCTTGCGTGCCAGCATCGCTCCGACATCCAGCGTAACGTCCTTTATCCTGATGCCATGATCACCGAACTTGTGGAGCGCGCGTTCGTAGTTCTCCGATGACTCCAGTAGTGCCTTGGACGGAATACAACCCACGTTGAGGCAGGTGCCTCCCAGACTGGCCTTACCATCTTCGGACTTGAATTCATCAATACAGACGGTGTTCAGTCCGAGCTGGGCGGCACGGATTGCAGCGATATAGCCGCCCGGGCCTGCGCCAATCACTGCTACATCAAATTTCTTTGCCATTTCCCAATCCAGTCAGTCAAGATACGCGGGCGCCCGGAATGCACTTCCGATGCCATGAAAACCCTCGCCTCGATCATCCGGAGGCTGTGATGCTGCCTGATGTCAGAGCTCAAGCAAGAGCCGCGACGGGTCCTCGAGTGCATCCTTGATCGCCACCAGAAACAATACCGCCTCCCGGCCATCAATAATGCGATGGTCATAGGAGAGCGCCAGATAATTCATCGGTCGAACCACGACCTGGCCGTCCTCAACCACCGCTCGCTCCTTGGTGGCATGCACACCCAGAATCGCGGACTGTGGCGGATTGATAATAGGCGTCGACAGCATCGACCCGAACACCCCTCCGTTGGAGATAGAGAACGTACCACCGGTCAGTTCTTCGATGGTCAACTTGCCATCCTGGGCGCGCTTGCCGAAATCCGCGATCTGTTTCTCGACATCCGCAAAATTCATCTGGTCAGCGTTACGCATGATGGGGACAACGAGACCGCGCGGACTGCCGACCGCCATCCCGATATCGAAAAATCCGTGATAAACGATATCGCCTCCGTCAACTGACGCGTTGACGACCGGAAACTTCTTCAGCGCAGCGACCACCGCTTTGACAAAAAACGACATGAAGCCCAGTTTCACGCCGTGCTCTTTCTCGAATCGATCGCGATATTTCTTGCGCAGATCCATCACCGGCTGCATGTTCACCTCGTTGAACGTGGTGAGAATCGCAGCACTTGATTGTGATTCCAGCAAACGTTCCGCGACACGCTTGCGCAGCCGCGACATCGGAACCCGTTGCTCCGGCCTATCGCCCAGGAACTGATCGATATTTACCGGTGAAGGTCCCCGGCTGGCCGGTTTCGCCTGCGGTTGTTTCGCCGGCGCTGCTTGCCCTGCCGCCAGTACGTCTTCCTTGGTCACGCGGCCGCCGCGTCCGGTCCCCTTCAGGGATGCGGCGTCGAGCCCTTTGTCTGCGGCAAGCTTTCGCGCCGCCGGCATGACGATGACTGTATCCGACGCTGGTGAAGAAGCCGCTATCGAAGGTGCCGGTGGTGGCGCCTTTGCTGGTTGCTGCGCCGGTGCGGCAGCCGTTGTCTCACCTTTGGCCTCGGTATCAATCTCGGCGATCACTTCATTGGCGACCACGGCTCCGCCATCGCCTTTTACAATCCTCGTGAGCACGCCCGAATCCGGTGCCGGCAGCTCGAGCACGACCTTGTCGGTCTCGATGTCGATCAGGTTCTCGTCACGCTTGACGAACTCACCCTGTTTTTTATGCCACGAAAGCAAGGTCGCCTCTGAAACGGATTCCGACAAGGCTGGCACTTTCACTTGGACTAACATGCGTTCCTTCCTGTTCTACTGTTTAACTGCACCTCGAATAACGCGATGACCTGCTCAGGCACCTGTTCCGAGTGCAGCCTCAATCACCGCTGTCTGACGTTGTACATGCAGCGCGGCGTATCCCCCGGCAGGTGAAGCCGACGAAGCGCGCAACGCATAACCGAGTTTCTGATGCGACAGCAAGTGTCGCTCTATATAGTGCTGGATGCGATGCCACGCCCCCTGATTACCCGGTTCTTCCTGGCACCAGATAACATCTTTTGCTTCCTTGTATCGGTTGATTTCCTCCTGGAAAGAATCATGGGGAAACGGATACAACTGCTCCAGCCGGACAATGGCAACGTCGTCCAGGCCTTTCTCGCGCCTGGCCGCAGCGAGCTCAAAATATATCTTGCCGCTGCAGAAAACGACTCGCTTGACCTTGGAGGGGTTTTCCAGCTCCGTATCCGGTATGACAGCGCGGTATTCACCCTCAGCCAGTTCCTCCAGCGACGAAACCGACTCCTTGTGACGCAGCAGGCTCTTGGGGCTGATAATGATCAGTGGTTTGCGGTAAGGGCGCACCATCTGGCGGCGCAATACATGGAACATCTGCGCGGGCGTGGTCGGTATGCATATCTGCATGTTGTAGTCCGCACACAGCTGCAGGTAGCGCTCGATGCGCGCCGATGAGTGCTCCGGGCCCTGTCCTTCATAGCCGTGCGGTAACATCATCACCAGGCCGCAGATACGCCCCCATTTGACTTCCCCTGACGCGATGAACTGGTCGATCACCACTTGGGCGCCGTTGGCAAAGTCACCAAACTGCGCTTCCCAGACGACCAGCTCATTCGGTTCCGCGGTGGCATAGCCATATTCGAAACCGAGCACGGCCTCCTCGGAGAGGATCGAGTCAATCACCGTGAAGTCCGGCTGACCTTCAACAATATGGCGCAGCGGCAGGTGGGTACCCTCATCACCTTTCTGTCGTTTCTGGTCATGCAACACCGCATGGCGGTGAAAAAACGTACCCCGACCGGAATCCTGGCCGGAAATCCGCACCGGATAACCATCCTTGAGCAATGAGGCATAAGCAAGATTCTCGGCCATGCCCCAATCAAGAGGGATCTTCCCTTGCCCCATCGCCCGGCGATCGCCGATGACTTTCTCCACCCGTGAATGCAATTGGAAACCGGCCGGGATCGCCGTCAGGCGCTCCGAAAGCGCCTTGAGCGCCTCCATCGGAATACCCGTTGGCGCCTTGTAATTCCACGGGATGTTCAGAAACGGCGCCCAGTTCGCCGTATACGGCGGCTTGAAATTGGAAAGTATTGTCTTGTTGGTGTGATAGCCCGCATCCAGTGCATCGCGATAAACACGAATCATGTCCTCGGCTTCCGTATCACCGATGACACCTTGCTGCTGCAGCTTGTCGGCATACAGTTTGCGCGTCCCCGTGTGCTTGCGCACCAGACTGTACATCCAGGGCTGGGTGACCATCGGCTCGTCCTGCTCGTTGTGTCCCAGCTTGCGGAAACAAACAAGATCGATCACCACGTCCTTGGCGAACTCCATGCGGTAGTCCAGCGCAATCTCCGTGACAAATGCTACTGCCTCAGGATCGTCTCCGTTGACGTGAAACACTGGCGCATCGATCATCTTTGCGATATCGGTGCAGTACAAGGTCGAGCGCACATCACGGACATCCGAAACCGTGAAACCGATCTGGTTGTTGACAATGACATGCACCGTACCGCCAGTGCCATAACCCCGGGTCTGCGACAGGTTCAGTGTCTCCATTACGACGCCCTGACCAGCGAACGCGGCGTCGCCGTGCAGAAGAATCGGTAACACCTGCTTTCCGTCGCGGTCCTTGCGCCGGTGCTGTCTGGCTCGTACCGATCCCTCCACCACCGGGTTGACGATTTCCAGATGAGACGGGTTGAAGGCGAGCGAAACATGCATCGGCCCGCCGGGCGACATGATGTCTGACGAAAACCCCTGGTGATATTTGACGTCCCCAGCAGGCAGTTGCTCAACGCGCTTGCCTTCGAATTCGGAAAACAGGTCCTTGGGCATCTTGCCCAGTGTGTTTACCAGAACATTCAGCCTGCCGCGGTGAGCCATACCGATCACCGCCTCCTGAACCCCGGCGGTGCCGGCCCGCTGCAACAGGTGATCGAGCGATACGATCACGCTTTCGCCGCCTTCGAGAGAGAACCGCTTCTGACCGACATAGCGCGTGTGCAGGTATTTTTCCAGCGTCTCGGCAGCGGTAACACGCTCGAGCAAATGAATTTTCAGATCATTCGGATAATTCGGCTGTGAACGCGGTCCCTCGAGTCGTGCCTGAATCCAGCGCTTTTGCTGCACGTCGCTGATATACATGTACTCGGCGCCGATGGATCCGCAATACGTTTCCCGTACTGCGCGCAGGATGTCGCGTAACGGCATCTGCTCAGGTCCGACCAGGGAGCCACTATTGAACGTCTGGTCCATATCGGCCTCGCCCAGGCCATAGAAAGCAGGGTCGAGTTCCTGCACCAACGGCTTGTCAAAGCGCTTGAGCGGGTCCACATCGGCATTACGCACGCCCAGAAAGCGGTACGCGTTGATCATCTGCAGAACCGAAACCTGTTTCTTCTCCTGCGTGACGGCCTGATTACCCGCAATCGCAGCGGCAGCGCTGTTCTTGTTCTTCGCCAACCTGATAAAGGACTCGACAACAGGCGCATGCGCCACATCGCGCCCGGCATCGTCCTGTTGCAGCTGGTCGAAATAACGCCGCCACTCCGGCGCCACCGTTTCCGGATCGTCCAGGTAGGCTTCGTAGAGTTCCTCGACAAACGGTGCATTCGCGCCGTACAGATAGGAATTGTTCTGAAACTCTTTCATCATGACGCACTCTCCCGGGCCTGACGGCCCAATTCGGCCACAGCCGTGCTCAACTGCGCACCGGCTTCGGGCACGACACACACTTGCGCTCCGAAATGGAGTGCCACACACACTTGCGTTCCGACATGGAGTGCCACAATTAACTGCGCTCCGACATGGGAGCGACATCACGCAAAGCAGAACCGGTATATAGCTGGCGGGGGCGACCGATTCTTTGCTCGGGATCGGCGATCATTTCGTTCCATTGCGCGAGCCACCCGACGGTTCGTGCCAGAGCGAAAATGCAGGTGAACATGTTGTTGGGAATACCCATCGCGCGCTGCACGATGCCGGAATAGAAATCGACGTTGGGATACAGCTTGCGCTCGACGAAATACTCATCCTCCAGCGCAATACGTTCCAACTCCATTGCGAGCTTGAACAGGCGGTCATTCTGGAGACCGAGTTCGCCGAGTACCTCGTGGCAGGTCTCGCGCATCAACTTGGCACGCGGGTCATAGTTCTTGTAGACACGGTGACCGAACCCCATCAGCCTGAAGCCCGAATCCTTGTCCTTGGCTTTCTTGATGTATTCGCCGACCCGCGACACGTCACCGATTTCCTCAAGCATGTCCAGGCAGGCCTCGTTGGCGCCGCCATGCGCCGGCCCCCACAGGCAAGCGATACCGGCCGCAATGCAGGCAAACGGATTTGCGCCCGATGAGCCAGCCAGCCTCACTGTGGAGGTAGATGCGTTCTGCTCGTGGTCGGCATGCAGAATGAAAATGCGGTCAAGCGCGCGAACCAGCACATCGTTGAGTTTGTATTCCTCGGCGGGCACGGCGAACAGCATGCGCATGAAGTTCGCCGAGTATGAAAGCGAGTTCAGCGGATATACAAAGGGCTGGCCGATGGTGTACTTGTAGGCCATGGCCGCGAGCGTCGGAATCTTGGCGATCAGCCTGAAGGACGATATCTGGCGATGAGACTCGTTATTGAGGTCAAGCGAGTCATGATAGAAAGCGGACAAGGCACCCACCGTTCCCACCATCACAGCCATCGGGTGGGCATCGCGACGGAAGCCGCGGAAGAAGTTGTTGATCTGGTCATGCACCATCGTATGGCGTATCACCGTGCCGTCGAACTTTTCCTTTTGCGCTGCATTCGGCAAATCGCCATTGAGCAGCAGATAGCAGACCTCGAGAAAGTCACACTTCTCCGCCAGTTGTTCGATCGGATAACCCCGGTACAGGAGCACACCCTTGTCACCGTCGATAAAGGTGATCGAAGAACGGCAGCTCGCCGTCGAAAGGAACCCGGGGTCATAGGTCACTTTGCCCGTAGTCCCGAGCATCGAACGGATGTCCACGGCCTGCGGACCAACCGTCCCGGAAAGCACCGGGAAATCGCTTCCGGTTGAACCGTCTCCAAACGACAGTGATGCGTTCTCTTGTTTTTCCATAATGTACTTTCTTATCTGACTTGTTTCTGATTACTGGTTCGAAGTCCGGAAAAAAAGCGATGCGTCGTCTACTAGCAATTACCGTCCCAAAACCACACTAACCGGGCAACAGGGGGTGGCGCTTTTCTACCGCAGCATACTGACAATTTCGTTACAAGCTTCGTCATCGATCCGGGCGCGCCCGGTGACGAGATCCCACAAATCGTTGTCGGGCAGGTCGAGCAAACGGGTCAGCGCGTTTTTCTGATCGGGCGTCAGTTGCTGATACCGGTTTTCCACAAAGTGGTTTAACACCAGATCGAGTTCGAGCAGACCCCTTCTGCAATGCCATCGCACCCGGTCGATTTCGCCCATTTGCGTCTAGACCATACGTTTGACGAGCATTTCCTTTATCTTGCCAATCGCCCTGGTCGGATTCAGCCCTTTTGGGCAAACATCGACGCAATTCATAATCGAGTGGCAGCGAAACAGCCGGTACGGATCCTCGAGATTATCCAGCCTCTCGCTGGTCGCCTGATCCCGGCTGTCGGCGAGAAAACGGTAGGCTTGAAGCAAGCCCGCGGGGCCAACGAACTTGTCCGGGTTCCACCAGAACGACGGGCAGGAAGTCGAGCAGCAGGCGCACAGTATGCATTCGTACAAGCCATCCAGTTCATCTCTTTGCTCGGGCGACTGCCTGCGCTCCGTATCCGCCGATGCGTCGTTATTGACCAGATACGGCGTCACCGAGTGATACTGTTTGAAAAACTGGGACATGTCGACGACCAGATCGCGAATCACCGGCAGCCCCGGCAAGGGACGCAGCTCGACCGGGCCTTTCAGGTCCGACATTTTCGTAATACAGGCAAGACCATTCTTGCCGTTGATGTTCATCGCATCAGAACCACACACACCTTCCCGGCACGAGCGCCGCAGCGACAACGAGTCGTCCTGCGCCTTGATGCGAATCAGCGCGTCAAGCAGCATTCGATCGGTCGGTTGCAGCTCGAGGTCGTACTCCTTCATGTACGGCTTGGCGTCCTTGTCGGGGTCGAAACGATATATTCTGAAAAGCATGAGTCTGTTTTCCTTGGCGTCTTCGGCGCGAAAGCCGGTTCAGTAGGTTCGCACTTTCGGTTCGATGGTTTGCGCGGTCAGCGGGTTCATGTGAACCGGCTTGTATTCGAGCCGGCTGTTCTCCCGGTACCAGAGCGAATGCTTGATCCAGTTCGCATCGTCGCGATCCGGGAAATCGGAACGGTCGTGCGCACCGCGGCTTTCCTTGCGTGCGTCGGCCGAAACCAGCGACGCAACCGCCACTTCAATCAGATTCTCGACCTCCAGCGCCTCCACTCTCGCCGTATTGAAAGTGCGGCTCTTGTCGCTGATCGCCAGGCGGGAAACACGCTGCTCCACTTCCTTGATCTTGCGCACGCCCTCTTCCAGCAAATCCGGAAAGCGGAACACGCCGCAGTGCTGCTGCATTGTCCGGCGCAATTCAGTACCCACCTCATGAACGCTTTCGCCGTTCTCCTGGCTGTCCAGCCGCGACAGGCGTTCGCGTGTTCTGTCACCGGCATCGGCCGGAAGGTCCTTGTGGGTCGGATTCTCTTTCAGGAAACGGATCGTCGTATCACCCGAAGCCTTGCCGAACACCAGCAGATCGGTCAGGGAGTTGGTTCCCAGGCGGTTGGCGCCATGCACCGAGGCGCAGGCGCATTCACCGGCGGCATAGAAACCCGGAACCACCGCCTCGGGATCACCGCCGTTCGGCGCAACCACTTCGCCACGATAGTTGGTCGGGATGCCGCCCATCATGTAATGACAGGTCGGCACGACCGGGATCGGGTCGCGTACGGGATCGACATTGGCAAATTTTCGTGCAATCTCGCGAATACCCGGAAGCTTGCTCTCGATCAGTTCCTCACCAAGGTGGTCGAGCTTGAGAAGCACATGATCCGATTCAGCACCGCAGCCGCGCCCATCCTTGATTTCCGTTGCCATGGCACGCGACACTACGTCACGCGAGGCCAGATCCTTGGCGTTGGGCGCATAGCGTTCCATGAAACGCTCGCCATCCTTGTTGAGCAGATAGCCGCCTTCGCCACGCACGCCTTCCGTAATCAGCACCCCTGCACCGGCAACACCGGTCGGGTGAAACTGCCAGAACTCCATATCCTCAAGCGGAACGCCAGCGCGAGCAGCCATTCCCAACCCGTCACCGGTGTTGATGTAGGCATTGGTGCTGGAAGCGAACACCCGTCCCGCACCACCGGTGGCAAACAGCACCGCGCGCGAATGGAAAATGTACACATCGCCGGTTTCCATTTCCATCGCGGTAACGCCGACGACCTGCCCTGATGCGTCCCGTACCAGGTCAAGCGCCATCCACTCGACGAAGAAATGGGTATTCGCCCGGACATTACGCTGATACAGGGTATGCAGCATGGCGTGGCCGGTCCGGTCGGCCGCGCAACACGAGCGCTGCACCGCGGGTCCGGCACCGAAATTTTGCATGTGCCCGCCGAATGGACGCTGATAAACAGTACCGTCCTTGTTGCGGTCGAACGGCATGCCGAAGTGCTCCAGTTCGATCACGCTCTTTGGCGCCTCACGGCACATAAACTCGATGGTGTCCTGATCGCCAAGCCAGTCAGAGCCTTTCACCGTGTCGTACATGTGCCAGTGCCAGCTGTCTTCACCCATATTGCCGAGTGCAGCGCCGATGCCGCCTTGCGCCGCTACGGTATGTGACCGGGTCGGGAACACCTTGGAAAGCACCGCCACCTTGTAACCCGCTTCGGCGAGTTGCAGTGACGCGCGCATTCCTGCACCACCGGCACCGACGATCACTGCATCGAACTTCCTCACCGCAAGCGTCATTCAGATACTCCAGAGAATTTGAACCGCCCAGGCGGCATAGGCCACGAGCAGCAATACCACGACGACCTGCAGCCCAAGGCGTGCAGCAGCCGAACTCACGTAATCCATGAGAATGTCGCGCATGCCGATCCATGCATGCCAGAACAGACTCAGGAAAAACAAAAGGGTTGCAAGGCGCATCCACTGCGGTGCAAAAACGTCACGCCATTCTTCGTAATTTGCTGGCGTGCAAACCAGCATGGCGGCGACAAACAACACCACATAGGTCGCCATGACGACTGCCGAAACCCGTTGTATCAGCCAGTCTTTCAGCCCGTAATGCGCGCCTGTGACGACTCTCGTTACCATAGACTTGCTCCCAGAACCAACGTTCCCGCAATACCCAGTGCCAGCACCACCCAACTCGAGCGGCGCGCGCTTTGAAGCTCCGTCCCGATGTGCGCATCGAGCAGCAGGAAACGCAGCCCGGCAAAGAAGTGGTGCATGAATGCCCAGCCGATTCCTGTCAGGAACAGCTTTCCAACCCAACTCTGGGCAAAACCGGCGGCCTGCGTATAGCCTTCCGGGGACTGCAGCGTCAACTGCAATAGCCAGAGCATGGCCCAGGCGAAAGTAAACATTCCGAAGCCGCTGATACGATGCAGAATCGAAACCAGCGCGGGAACGGGAAGCCGTATCTGCGTGAGGTTCAGATACTTGGGGCGATTAGTCGGAGGCATGTCTTTTTGTCCTTGTTATCCTGGCGGTACCGTTCAGCGCCCTAGAGAATATGATTTCGGTAGTGATGCTCTGCCGTGTTGCAGTAGCTGCGACGCAGTTCAACCGGCCGGTCTCCGTAGGTATACGCAACCCGATCGATCACCAGCAACGGGAAGCCCGCTTTGACATCCAGACGGGAGGCGACTTCGCCTTCCGCCGATTGCGCCTTCAGCTGCTCTTCCACATATACGATGCGCACGTTGAAGGCAGACTCATACATGCTGTAGAGCATGCAGTCGTATTTCTCGATCACCGTCTCGGAGACGGTCTCAAAAAGAGAACTCGGAAGGCGAATTTCTTCGTACACGGCAGGCGTACCCGCTGGAGATAGCAGACGGCGAAGCAACCAGCCGCTGGCACCAACATTCAATCGCAGTTCAGCGGCCGATCTTGCATCGAGTTTGATCCGCCAGAAGTCCAGCAAAGATGCAGACAGCGAGGTCACATCGCCGGTATCGGGGCGCATTCTAAGGAACGGAAACCGGGTGCGCTCTTCGGAGTGCGAGGCAACAAAAGTACCCTTGCCCTGGTGCCGGACCAGCAACTTCTGGTCCGCCAGCTCCGTAACGGCCTTGCGCACCGTTCCCTGGCTCACGCTGTAGCGATGGGCAAGTTCGATTTCACTGGGGATGGGCTGCCCCGGGCGCCATTCGCCGGAGACCAGGGACTCGGTAATCAAGTACTTGATCTGCCTGTACAAAGGCTGATAGGCAGGTCCGTTTGGGGTCGCCACTTTCATATGGATAGCGATTCTAAGCCTAATAAAACGGGCGCGTCCATCAAAAGATGTCTCTTATGTCTTATATAAGAATTATTGACAGGGTTAACCCCCTTCATTAATATCGCGGCGGCATTATGCAGGTTACGGGCTTGGCGCATACCGCCAGACAAGGGTAAACCCGGCTGCAATTCGATGCGCATGCCCGTTGTTCTCACACACCTCTTCAAGGGAGCGAGCTGAAATGAAGACCCCCGTCCGTGTTGCAGTAACCGGTGCCGCCGGTCAGATTGGCTACAGTCTGTTGTTTCGTATTGCGTCCGGAGAAATGCTCGGACCCGACCAACCCGTCATTCTGCAACTACTCGAGATTACGCCAGCCCTGAACGCCCTCAAGGGTGTGGTCATGGAACTGGATGATTGCGCCTTCCCCCTGCTTGCCGGTGTCGTGCAATCGGATGACCCGAAAATCGCGTTCAAGGATGCCGACATTGCCCTGCTGGTTGGCGCCCGCCCCCGCAGCAAGGGCATGGAACGCAAGGACCTGCTGGAGGCTAACGGCGCCATCTTTACCGGTCAGGGCAAGGCGCTTAATGAAGTTGCCAGCCGCTCTGTCAAGGTCCTGGTCGTTGGTAACCCGGCCAACACCAACGCCTACATTGCCATGAAGAGTGCGCCGGACCTGCCCGCCGGAAATTTCACCGCCATGCTGCGCCTCGATCACAACCGCGCGCTGTCGCAACTTTCAGCGAAGACCGGCAAACCGGTTGATTCGATCGAGAAACTTGTGGTCTGGGGCAATCATTCCCCGACCATGTATCCGGACTACCGGTTCGCTTCCATTGCCGGGCAGCCGGCGGCCGCTGCGGTGAATGACGAAGCGTGGTACCGGAACACATTCATCCCGACGGTCGGAAAGCGCGGTGCCGCCATTATCGAGGCGCGAGGCCTGTCTTCGGCGGCATCCGCCGCCAATGCGGCGATCGATCACGTGCGCGACTGGGTGCTCGGCACCAGTGGCAAATGGACGACCATGGGTATCCCGTCCGACGGTTCCTACGACATTCCCGCCGGCATCATCTACGGCTTTCCGGTAACTTGCAGCAACGGCAATTACGAAATGGTCAAAGGTCTCGAGATTGACTCCTTCAGCCGTGAAAAGATGAATCTCACGCTCAAGGAACTCGCAGAAGAGCGCGACGCTATCAAGCATCTTGTCGGTTAAGCCGCCATGCGGCGACGGGACTTCACATCACCAGCAGCATGCGCGGCAATGCCGCGCTGAGCCGGGCCAGTAACCATGCAACATCCCGACATGGTCCTGTTCCAGGCGGAAAAAGCACTCCCCGCCCTGCCCGCGTGTGAACATTTCGCTGGCAATGAAAAATTCATCCGCAAGGCCTTTGCGCTGCAAGCGGAACTGGGCGGTATTTTTGATATCACCTGTGACTGCGAAGACGGCGCACCCGCCGGAGAGGAGCGCAGCCACGCGTCAATGGTTGCCCGCCTGCTTAACGACCCGGAAAACACGTTCAAGCGTGCCGGCATTCGGATACATGACCCTCTCCATGATGCCTGGAAGCACGACGTCGACATTCTGATCGGCGAGGCTGGCGAAAACATCGCCTACGTCACCGTTCCCAAACCAGTCTCGCGCGACGACGCCGCACGCGCAGTCGATTACATTCACAGTCGGGCCGCCGCCGCCGGAACCGCGCCACCGCCGGTTCACATCCTGATCGAAACGCAAAGCGCGCTACGCGAGATTTTCGACATTGCCGCTCTCCCCGGTTTGCAGGCACTGGTATTCGGCTTACTCGATTTCGTCAGCGATCATCGAGGCGCCGTCCCCGCCTCCGCCATGCGATCACCGGGGCAGTTCCAGCACCGCCTGATCGCCCGCGGCAAGACCGAGGTCGCTGCGGCAGCGCTTGTCAACGGTCTGGTGCCGACACACAACCCCTGCCTGGTATTCGACGATCAGGCAGTGCCGCGCGAGGACGCGCGCATTGCGCGCGAAGAGTTCGGCTTTCTGCGGATGTACAGCATCCATCCGGCACAGATCAAGCCAATCGTCGAATCAATGCGCCCGGGCGCGAGCGACATCTCCCGCGCCGCGGAAATCCTGCTTGCGGCCCAGTCCGCGGACTGGGGGCCGATATCCCACAACGGCGAAATGCACGACCGGGCCAGCTACCGCTATTTCTGGGATCTGCTCAAGCGCGCCCGCACCACCGGCGCGCAACTGCCGCGCAATGCCGAGCAGGCATTCTTCCCGAGAGATTTCCCGACACTCGGCAAACCATCTGCAATCGATCTTTAGATCGCAGAGATTATGCGAAACCCTGAGGACCAACCAACATGACATCTATCCAATCCCAAGGCAGGAAATTCCGCGACGCTGTCACTGCGGAACAACCGCTGCAGGTCATCGGTGCAATCAATGCCTATCATGCGCGGCTTGCCGAACGCAGCGGCTACAAGGCAATTTATCTGTCCGGCGGTGGCGTTGCCGCCGGTTCGCTGGGACTGCCCGATCTGGGCATCTCGGGCCTGGACGACGTGCTCACCGACGTACGTAGGATTACGGACGTGTGCTCATTGCCGCTTCTGGTCGATGTCGATACCGGTTTTGGCGGTGCCTTCAACATCGCCCGCACGGTGAAATCCCTGATCAAATTCGGCGCTGGTGCCATGCACATCGAGGACCAGGTGCAGAGCAAGCGTTGCGGCCATCGCCCCGGAAAGGAGATCGTTTCCAGGGAAGAAATGGTTGACCGCATCAAGGCCGCTGCCGATGCCCGCACCGATCCCGATTTTGTCATCATGGCGCGCACCGACGCACTGGCAGTCGAGGGACTGGATGCCGCCATTGAGCGCGCCTGCGCCTGCGTCGAAGCGGGTGCCGACATGATCTTTCCCGAAGCGATGACCGAGTTGTCGATGTACAAGAAGTTTGCGGATGCGGTTAAAGTACCGATCCTTGCCAACATCACCGAGTTCGGCCATACGCCATTGTTCACCGTGGATGAATTGCGTTCGGTCAATGTGTCGCTGGTTTTGTATCCATTGTCGGCATTCCGCGCAATGAACAAGGCCGCACTCAACGTGTACCAGACGCTGCGACAGGAAGGCACGCAGAAGAACGTGGTCGACACCATGCAAACGCGTGACGAACTCTACGATTACCTGGATTATCACAAGTTCGAGCACAAGCTCGACGAACTCTTCGCAAAGGAAAAGAAATCATGAAAAACGCCGAACAGGCCAAGCCCAAACCGAAGAAGTCCGTAGCACTGTCCGGTGTTCCGGCTGGCAACACCGCCCTGTGCACCGTCGGGCGCACCGGTAACGACCTGCACTATCGCGGTTACGACATCCTGGACTTCGCCGAAGAGGCCGAATTCGAGGAAATCGCGTATCTCCTGGTTCATGACAAATTACCCACGAGCGCCGAGCTGAAAAACTACAAGCTCAAGCTCAAGGCGATGCGGGGCCTGCCGGCAAACGTCAAGGCAGTACTCGAGTGGCTGCCGGCGGCGGCGCACCCGATGGATGTGCTGCGCACCGGTTGTTCGGCACTGGGCACCACCCTGCCGGAAAGAGACGACCACAACGTACAAGGCGCGCGAGATATTGCCGATCGCCTGATGGCCTCCTTCGGCTCAATGCTGCTGTACTGGTATCACTGGAGTCACAACGGCCGGCGCATCGAAACCGAGACGGATGATGATTCCATCGGCGGCCATTTCCTTCACATGCTGCATGGCGAAGAGCCTTCCGAAATGTGGGAACGTGCGATGCACACCTCACTGATCCTGTACGCCGAGCATGAATTCAACGCCTCGACGTTTACCGGCCGCGTCATTGCCGGCACGGCGTCTGACATGTACTCGTCCATCACCGGGGCCATTGGCGCCTTGCGCGGACCCAAGCACGGTGGCGCGAACGAAGTCGCCTACGAAATACAGCAGCGCTATCACACGCCGGCGGCCGCTGAAGAAGACATCAAGGCACGCATCGCCAACAAGGAGATCGTTATCGGCTTCGGCCACCCTGTCTATACGATTTCTGACCCGCGTAACGAAGTGATCAAGGAAGTGTCCCGCCGGCTGTGCAAGGACACCGGCAACATGAACCTGTTTGACATCGCCGAACGCATTGAAACGGTGATGTGGGACGAGAAAAAGATGTTCCCCAATCTCGACTGGTTCTCGGCGGTAAGCTACAGCCAGATGGGGATTCCGACCGCGATGTTCACTCCGATCTTCGTGATTGCACGCACATCCGGATGGGCCGCTCACGTCATCGAGCAGCGTCAGGACGGCAAGATCATTCGACCAAGCGCAAATTACACCGGTCCGGAAAACCTGAAATGGCAACCGATCGGCAAACGCAAACTCTAGCCACACGGTTAATTTGTAAACCGATTCATTACGCAGACACAGAGACACACGGAAAGACGAACCCGGGCACAGGACATCCACCGCATCGCTGTGATGCGGCGCATCTTTCAGACCTGATGTCCGGGTAACTCAGTACGGTACTGACCTTCTCCTCGCCTCTGGTCCTTTGTTGTTCACTTATCTTGTAAATAACTGGAACATTAAAAACATGTCAGCACATATCTCCAACGTCCGCCCGAAACCCGACAAGGTCCTGACGGATATCGCCAACTATGCCGCCAAGGCAAAAATCTCCAGTAAACAGGCCTACGAAACCGCGCGTTACTGCCTGATGGACACCCTCGGTTGCGGGCTGGAGGCGCTGGAATACCCGGCCTGCACCAAGCTGCTCGGACCGATCGTACCGGGCACAGTGGTGCCCAACGGTGCCAAAGTGCCGGGCACGCAGTTCCAGCTCGATCCGGTGCAAGCGGCTTTCAACATCGGTGCAATGATTCGCTGGCTTGATTTCAACGACACCTGGCTGGCAGCCGAATGGGGTCACCCGTCGGACAATCTTGGCGGCATTCTCGCCACTGCCGACTGGCTGTCTCGAAATGCCGTCGCCGCCGGCAAGAAACCGCTGACCATGCAGGACGTGCTCACCGCCATGATCAAGGCCCACGAAATCCAGGGCTGTATCGCACTGGAGAACAGTTTCAACAAGGTCGGG
>DATKYN010000101.1:0-18033 GCA_035528435.1 Burkholderiales bacterium | reverse complement strand
TTGATACACGACTGCATCTGTGCCAGAGCCTGATCCGGGTGAATCAGGGTGCCGGCATCGACAACTGACGTCACCTTGTCAATCTGCACGTCGTAGCTGTCGCTGACAGTAACCTCAACAACCATCGCGATGACCGTGTTGTAGCCTTCCATCACGGCAACACCTTGACCGCGTCCAGCAGGCATTTTCTTGCCCCAGTTGGACTTCTGGCGGACTTGTTCCAGAGCACGCTTCATACGCGCGCCTACCGGCACACCCGCAGACAGACCTGACCACTGGTGCTTGGTCGAGCCCATGTCGAGCATGTCGATACGGTACTGGATTGGGTCCTTGCCGGCAGCGGTAGCCATTTCATCGATGAACGACTCGAGAGCAACCGCGTTGAGGTTGTGGGACACCGCACGCCAGTAACCGACCGTTACGCCGGTATCGTGCATCTGGTAGGTAAAGCGCATGCCACCGTCAGCAACGTACGGGAAGTTATCGATACCCTCAACTGCGAAGGGGTCAATGCCGTCCTTGACGATACTGGGGAAAAGACGCGCCGAGATCGACGGGCTGGTCGAATGGAAACGGAACGCGCTAAGCTTGCCAGCCGAATCCAGACCGGCGGAGAACTTGAAGATACCCGCGGGACGATAAGAGTCATGCGTCATATCATCTTCGCGGCTCCACACCATCTTGACCGGCATGCCGGCCGCCTTCGAAATTTCCGCGGCATCGATAGCATAGTCAACTTCCACGCGACGGCCGAAGCCACCGCCGAGGAATGTCGTCTGCACTTCAACCTGCTCCGGCTTCAGGCCTGTCGCACCAGCCACAACGTGAGGAATCAGCTGCTGGAACTGGGTCGGCGTGATGATAATTGCCTTGTCGGCACGCACATCAGCCGTGGTGTTCTGCGGCTCCATGGGCGAATGCGACACAAACGGCAGACGATACTCGGAAGTAATCGTCTTCGCTGCGCCGGCCATACCAGCATCGACATCACCGTGCTCACGGAACACCGCACCGGGCTGCTGTGAAGCCTCTTCCAGGCCTTTCCAGATTGAGCGCTGGTCGACGGCAGCCATCTTGCCGGCATCCCAACGCACGTTGAGCGTGGCAACCGCTTTCTTCGCTGTCCAGTAATCGTCCGCAACCACTGCAACGCCACGGCTGTACTGAACGACCGCCTTCACACCTGGGAAGTTCTTGGCGCGGGCATCGTCATATGAAGCAACCTTGCCACCAATCATCGGCGCCATGATCACCGCGGCGTAACCCATTCCAGGAATACGCGTGTCGATACCGTATTGAGCGGTACCACGCACTTTCGCAGCCGTATCCAGACGCTTCTGACGAACGTTACCGACAACCTTGAACTGGCTCGAAGGCTTGAGCGGCACATCCTTAGGCACTTCCATCTGGGCCGCTTTCGCTGCCAGAGCACCGTAGGTTGCCCGCTTGCCGCCAGGTCCGGTCACAACGCCATCCGACGCCTTGCAGGAATCCGCTGCAACACCCCAGTCATCGGCTGCCGCAGCAACCAGCATCATGCGGGCCGAAGCACCGGCCTTGCGCAGCTTTTCCCACGCATCACGGACGGAAGTCGAACCACCCGTGAGCTGACCACCGAGCAGAGCATTGATGTAGACCTCGGCAGGCGGTGCGAACTCGACCTTGATCTTGTCCATGTCCACTTCGAGTTCTTCCGCAACAAGCATAGGCATGGACGTATAAACGTCCTGACCCATCTCAGAGCGGGCAACCATGATGGTGACCACATTGTCGAGACCGATACGGACCCAGGCATTGGGGCTGGCGTAACCACCGCCGCCGTCAGCCTGAGCGACCTTGGGACCATTGGGTAGATAGAAGCCGAGGGCAAGACCACCCGCGACGGTGCCGCTGACTTTCAGGAAGTCACGACGAGTTTCGTTTTTCACGATATTTTCCATGTCTAGCCCCCTCCTTAGGACATCTTCGCAGCGGCCTTGATGGCAGCGCGAATTCGCGGATACGTGCCACAACGGCAGATGTTGCCCGACATGAAGGCATCGATATCCTGATCAGAAGGGTTCTTGTTCATGGCGAGCAGAGCAGACGCCGACATCATCTGACCGGGCTGGCAGTAGCCGCACTGCGGTACATCCAGCGCCATCCAGGCGCGCTGCACTCGGTGATCACCACCCAGACCTTCAATGGTGGTGACTTTTTGGCCCGCAACCGAGCCGATTTGTGTCTGACAAGAGCGTACGGCCATACCATTCAGATGAACGGTACACGCACCGCATAGAGCTTTTCCGCAACCGAATTTCGTGCCGGTCATACCCAGCGTGTCACGGAGAACCCAGAGCAGTGGCGTATCAGGCGCCACATCTACGCTCGTCCTTTTTCCATTTACTTGGAACGCGATTTTCATTACAAAACTCCCCCTTTCGAAGCTTGTAGGTACAGGGAACGTAACAACTAAAGTTACCGGCGCAAAATACACGAACTAGATACCCGTTTCAAGCCTCGACAAGCCTTTGTTCAATAGAAAAAAAAGCTTGGTCAACGTTTGACAACGGGCTGGAAATCCGAGCGCCTTGCGGACCCCCATAAAAACGATTTCAGTGAGCGGAACGAACCTTCGACACAAAGCAACGCAGCCTCGACGCCGGCCTCATGGTGCACCGCAACTTCGTTCCATCAAAATACATTACCTTTCACTCTTTGATGCTATGCAGCATATTCAGCGCTTCCGAAAACATTCGACAAATGCCACACCTGTTACCGGGGCGAAGCATGCCGTGAGAAAAGCTGAATTCATAGGACATGCGTCTGCGGAAAAAATTCTGACAACTGACATCGGGACGATTCAACGACACATTGTTCAAGGGAAAGCCGCGAGATTCACCGAGCCATGACACCCTGAAAATTTCTAGCACGGCAATCCTGCGGAGCCAGCCCCCGGGACATCGCCGGTTCATCGATCCACAAAAGGGGCACTCACCCGCCGCCAAAAGCGAAAACTGGCGACAAGCAGACACCTTTCACGGCTACGATCGGAAATTACGTTCGGCTTGGCTCACTGGATGCGCAACGCCGACAAAAAAAGGGCCGCACATAACGTGCAGCCCCGGTTGGTTGAGATAGATATGTAGTGAGCGGAATCACTGACGTCAGGCGTACTTTCGCAACTCAAGGCGCGCAATTTGCGCCCGGTGGACTTCGTCGGGCCCATCGGCAAGCCGTAGCGTGCGGTTGTGCGCATACATCGCCGCCACCGGAAAATCCTGGCAGACGCCGCCACCGCCATGCGCCTGAATTGACCAGTCGATGACCTGCTGCGCCATATTCGGCGCGAGGACCTTGATCATCGCGATTTCCATCCGTGCTTCCTTGTTGCCGACCGTATCCATCATGTAGGCCGCTTTCAAGGTCAAAAGCCTGGCCTGCTCAATCATGATGCGCGACTCGGCGACGCGCTCGTGCCAGATAGAGTGCTCGGCGACCGGTTTTCCGAAAGCGACGCGCGACTTCAGACGCTTGCACATGAACTCCAGCGCGCGTTCCGCCTGGCCGATGATGCGCATGCAATGGTGAATGCGCCCCGGACCAAGCCGCCCTTGTGCAATTTCGAAACCGCGACCCTCGCCAAGCAGGATGTTGGATGCCGGCACACGCACGTCCTTGAGTGAGACCTCCATGTGCCCGTGCGGCGCATCGTCATAACCGAACACGGTCAATGCCCTCTCAACAGTGACGCCCTTGGCGTCCACCGGCACCAGGATCATCGACTGCTGCTTGTGACGGTCGGCGCTATCCGGATCGGTCTTGCCCATTACAATCATGATCTTGCAACGTGGATCACCAGCGCCCGAGGACCACCACTTGCGCCCGTTGACCACATATTCATCGCCCTGACGTTCAATCCGGCACTGGATGTTGGTCGCATCCGAGGACGCCACTTCCGGTTCGGTCATCAGGAACGCCGAGCGTATCTCGCCCTCGAGAATCGGCTCCGCCCACTGCTTCTTCTGCTCCGGTGTGCCGTAGCGCAGTATTGTCTCCATGTTGCCCGTGTCCGGCGCCGAGCAATTGAACACTTCCGGCGCCCAGGAGAGCCGCCCCATGATTTCACATAGTGGTGCATATTCCAGATTGGTCAACTCACCGCCGTGGCTTTTTGGTCGCCACAGGTTCCACAGTCCCTCGGCACGTGCTTTGGGCTTGAGTTCCTCGATGACTTTGGTCGGTATCCACGCATTGCCGTTGCGCCGGTTCTCTTCGACCTCAGACAGAAACCGCGCCTCGTTGGGATAGACGTGCTTTTCCATGAAGTCGGATACACGTTTCTGCAGTTCTTTCACCTGCGGGGAAAATTCGAAATTCATCTTTGGTCCTTGTCAGATGGTGATTGGTTGTTATGCCGGCGATCTGTCACAGCCGCCGCGCCGCATCGGTCTCATTGTCCGAACGGCCCATGTGGGGCGCAAGACACGCATTCTACCGCCTGGCACTGCCCTCCTCAGGCAACGTCGTCTCGAAGAGCCTGAAGGCCTCTTTCAAAAACTCTGGCAGCGAGGTTGACTTGCGGGTCTCCGGATTGGCGTTGACGTAAATCAGAGAGCCGGAAACCAGCAACTCATCACCCCGATACAATTCCACCCGGAACTCGAAACTCGACCGGCCTATGCGTGCCACGCGCACACACACGTCGACCAGATCATCGTACTCGGCTGACGCGTGGTACTCGATTTCTGCTTTCTTCGCATACAAATCGGCGCCTTCGGACACGATGGCATCCGGGTATGGCATGCCGATAGCACGGTAGTACTCCGTTACGCCGACATCAAAATATGTCAGGTAGTGGCCGTTGAAAACGATGCCCTGTCTATCCACCTCGGACCAACGAACACGCAGGTTGTACACGAAACGAAAATCAGTTCTGGCCATACTCTCGATGCCTTAGCTAACAACCACGGTTACGAGCAAACGGAAATGTGCGTCGGCGACATCAGCAGCCAGGCGCATTGCTGCCCTGTATCTTCTCGCATCCAAAAGACAATGAAAGCGAGCCGCATGCACGCGGGGCACTGCACCCTAGGCAATGAAAAATCGGGTACGCGCCGACCCGGCGCCGCCATCGGGCTGCTTCATCAGCATTAAGCATGGACATCAAAGATAGCGGCGACCCAGCCACTCCGCAATCAACACCGGTTTTTCCGAGCCTTCACACTCTACGGTCACCTTCCACACCATCTGAACACCACCATCAATCTGCTGCAGATCATCCAGTACGAAATGGGCCCGCAGTCGCGAATTTACCCGCACCGGGTCGGTGAAACGCAGTTTGTTCAGACCGTAATTAACCCCCATGCGGGATCCGGTAATCTCGATCGACTCGCCCAGAAAATGCGAAAGCAGTGACAGTGTCAAAAATCCATGGGCAATCGGCGCCTTGAACGGCGACTCTTTCGTTGCCCGTTCAACGTCGACATGTATCCACTGGTGGTCATGCGTCGCTTCGGCAAACTGATCGATCATCTTCTGAGTGACAGTCAGCCAGTCGCTGACCGCCACTTCCTTGCCTTTGAGGTCCGCAAGCGCGGCCGCTTCTATTTGTACTTTTGCCATTCCACCACCCCATTGTTCAAAAAATCCCGGATCAAGCCTTGAACGCCGCCACGACGGTTTCAGCAGAACGCGCAAGCAGAAATGAATCACCCGTGACCGCGACAAATCGGGCCCCTTCGCCGATCCAGTGCTTGGCATCGGCTTCGGCAAACGCAAGAATGCCCGGCACTTTTCCACTCGTTTCGATGCGGCGCAACGTCTCGCCCATCGCCTCACGCGCCTCGGCGTGTCCAGGATTGCCGAGGTGCCCGAGATCGGCAGCGAGATCCTGCGGACCGATAAACAGTCCGTCTATCCCGTCAACCGAAGCAATTGCATCAAGGTTTTCGAGTCCCTTGCGCGTCTCGATCTGCACCATCAAACAAATCTCCTCATCGGCCTGCTTAAAATAGTCCTTGATGCGCCCGAAGCGATTCGAGCGCGAGTTAGCCGACACGCCGCGCACTCCGCGCGGCGGATAACGCACCGCTTCGACCGCGCGCTTTGCCTCTTCTGCCGTTTGCACATTAGGCAGCAGCAGTGACTGCACACCGAGATCAAGCAACCGTTTGATCAAAACCGTATCGTTCCAGTAAGCGCGCACCATTACGGAACAGGGGTAGGCCGCAACGGCATGCAGCAGATGAAGCACCTGCGGAACATCGTTGGGGGCGTGTTCCATATCGACCAGCACCCAATCGAACCCTGAGGACGCACATATTTCAGCAGCGGTATGACTGCCAAGGCTCATCCAGCAACCGACCTGCAACTGCTTGTCGAGTAACGCCAGCTTGAGCTGGTTCCTGATCATCTCCATTACTACCCCTCTCGGTGTTTTTACCTTATATCAACAATGCCGGATTCTACCGGCTCCGCTATCATCCTGTGGTTATCTGCATAAGGGGCGCATTCAACATGAAATTTTCTGGTGTCATTCCTATTCTCGCTACCCCGTTTCACGAAGACGAATCATTCGATGCCGAATCGATGGCTGGTCTTGTCGGGCTGATGAAGCGCATCGGTGTCGATGGCATTACTGTGCTCGGCGTGCTGGGGGAAGCCAACAGACTGAACGATGCCGAACGTGAAGCCGTGGTGCGCACCGCAGTGGACGCCGCCGACGGCCTTCCGGTCATCGCCGGCGCCAGTGCCAGCGGGACCCGCGCCGCCTGCGACCTCGCTCATATGGCCGAGTCATTGGGAGCTTCCGCTGTGATGATCACTCCGCACGCGGAAGCGACGCCATCAGACGAGCGCGTGTTCAAACACTTCTCCACTATCACGGCGGCGACCGCACTACCCGTCGTTTTGCAGGACCACCCGGCATCGAGCGGAGTGCACATGCCGATCGACCTGATGCTGCGCATGGTGCGCGAGCTGCCGTCAATTTCCTGCATTAAGGAAGAAGCCGTGCCGACAGCACCAAAGATCCGCGCACTCAAGGCGGGGATGGGTGAGCGTTCAATTCCGATACTAACCGGACTGGGGGCCTTGTATGGTCTTTTCGATCTCGAAGCAGGGTCAGACGGATTCAATACCGGTTTTGCGTTTCCCGAAGTGCTGATGGAGATGGTGGCAGCCGCCCGAGTGGCTGACTGGAAACGGGCACGCGAGCTCTACATGCGATTCCTGCCGCTCATCGTATTCGAGCAGCAGCCCGGCGTCGCAGTACGTAAAGAAATATTGCGCAAGCGGGGGGCGATTGCCACTAACCGCGTACGCCATCCCGGTGCGCCGTTAAACCCGGATACCGGTAAGCAACTGGCGCAATTGGTCGACAGCCTTTTGCCGGACGCGGACATCAAGGCACCGTTGAAGGTCGGCTAACAGCCGTTTCATCAATAGTTATCGAGTTCCGCGTTGCGATCGTCAAATGCCCGCATCAGACAGGCAACATCGTTGCACGCATTGCGGACCTGTTCATACCATTCGATATGCGTGCGCTGCAGTTCCTGCAAATCGACCCCTCGCCGCATAGCGGCGCGGTATGACTTGGCCATCTGCTCCTCCGCTACGCTCAGGCGGCTGCTGGAACAAATCAACTTGTCCACATTGGTCCTGGCCCGACTGCAGTCGACTGCTGCCAACGCAGTGCCCGCCATAGCCCCTGCAAACAGCAACACCAGCAACCACTTCAGCCGCATTTAGTCTCTTCCTCCGTCACTGCCATCACGTGAGCAACCGCCGCGATGAAAACGCCCGCAACCTAAACCGTCAATCGCCCGTCGGTCAGTACCGGGACGACATCAAGCACGCCGAGTTGCGACGCGAACTGCACCTCGTGCACCAGCCCGCGCTCGATCATCATCCTGCCTACCCGGGATCTGAGTAAAGCCTGCTCGGAAGGTTCCGAGCGAAACAGTGCGCGCGCCGCCAACGAGGCATCGGAAAACGTATCGCCCTCGTCGCCCATCGCCTCGGACAGAAGCTCCACAAAATATCCTGCTCCGTACATATCCTCGAGGTTGGGACTGCCCATCGACCCGGAACAGACGATCAGCACGGTTTTGCCGGCATGCTGGTCCAGCACCCGTCTCACAATAGCCTTGGCGTTGACCAACGCGCCTGCGTAGACATGGTCGGCCTTCGCCGAGTGCTTCAAGGCTACTGTTCCGTTGGTTGTTGAATAGATTACCTTGCGTCCGGCAAGGCCGTGCTCGGCCAGCGCCAGCGGCGTCGGCGGCGCAAAGCCGGGCAGTGTCACAGCATACAACTCCCCCGCCAGCACATAGCTTCCTTCAGGATGCTTCTGGGCTTCAGCGTTCGCGCCAGCTTCATCCAGTGTCGGGATAACCTCACTTGCTCCGGCTGCAAATGCGTTGATGATTGTCGACGTCGCAAACAATACGTCAAGGACCACCGCCACCTTGCCCTCGAGTCGCTGGTGATCGAGGTCCTCTTTCGAGAACAGGACGTGAACCTTGTGTTTGAAATGCTCGCTCATCTGATTATCCGGGTTGGCGTTTAAGAAAGAAATTGACGCCCGACATGGTCAGTACCAATTCTCCATTTTGGTTCTCGACTTCCCACAACGTTTTTACGATTCCCCGGTCGGGGCGGCTGCCGGACAAGCGCGTTTCCTCGATCGTTCGATAGGCCGTAAGCGTATCGCCAGGACGAACCGGTCTGAGCCAGCGAACATTTTCCAATCCCGGTGACCCCAGACTGGCCGATTCCAGCAGATACGCATCGCACATCAATCGCATCACCATTGAACAGGTGTGCCAACCGCTTGCGATCAATCCTCCGTAAATCGATTCCTTCGCCGCTTCTTCATCGACATGAAACGGCTGCGGGTCGTAGCGCTCGGCAAATTCGATCACCTCGTCCCGGTCGACAACGACCGAACCGATCGACTCCCGCCCTCCGGCCTTGAAGTCTTCCCAATAAGTCTTGAATTGTGCGTCCATTCAGTTTCGCTCAAACATCTTTACCACCAGCACGCCGCCCTTCCGTTCATCAAAACCAATCCGGCCATCCGGCGGGTCAGTCTTTCTTGTCGTATTTGTACCAGCCGCGGCCGGCTCGCTTGCCGTTGTAGCCCGCCTGCACCATCTGCTTGAGCAAGGGCCTCGGCTTGAAGCGCTCGCCATAGGCTTCATTCAGGATGCCCTGCACCTGCAACGAAAGGCTGTTCTGGGTCGCGTCCAGCAGCTGAAACGGCCCGATGGGATGACCCAGTCCGAGCTTGCACGCGAGGTCGATATCTTCCGGCGTGGCAACACCTTCTTCCACCAGGCGTATTGCCTCGATGACCAGTGCGTGCAGCACGCGATTGACTGCGAAACCGACCACATCCTTCACCTTGATCGCTGTCTTGCCGGCTTCACGGCACAGCGCGATCGTCGCCTCCACCGTTTCGGCGGCGGTATCCATCGCCGGAATCACCTCGACCAGTTTCATCCGCGATACCGGAGAGAAGAAATGGGTGCCAACAAACCGGCCGCGCCGCTCCGGGCTAACGTGTGACGACAACGCCGTGATTGAAATGCTCGATGTGTTGCTGGCGATGATGCAGTCAGCGGGCACCACGCCGTCCAGTGTTTCGAATACCTTTGCCTTGACCGACTCGTCCTCGAATACCGCCTCGATCACCAGATCACGGTCGGAATACGTCGCCAGATCGGTGGTTGTGCGAATCCGCGCCAGGGTGGACTCAACCTGGTCAACTTCGTAAAAGCCGCGCCCGACACCGCGCTGCAAAACGCCCTCGAGCTTGCTCTTCGCGCGTGCCAGCGCGTCCTCACTGCTATCACTGAGAAGCACATCCTTGCCCGCCAGCGCAAATACCAGGGCGATCTCCGACCCCATCAAACCAGCGCCGATGACACCGACCTTATCGACCATATTCACAACTCCGCAATAAAAAAACCAGCTGCCCAACCTATGCAGCTGATCGAATACGAATTAACCAGTGCGTTACGCACTTGATTAGAGGCATTTACCACCAAGCGTGCCGAGCACACCAAGAGATCCCGCAAGGAAGCTGCTGTGTTACGCCACAACCAGTCAGCGAACCCCACCCACTTGCCTTTGTCCTCTTGCTGACCTTGGTGTTCTTGGTGGTTCAAACTGTTTTTTTGGTCTTGCACCTGCGACTGCCACGATGACAGCTTTATAGACTGCCGCCTAAATCTGCTTCCATGCCTTGCGCGGTTGCGCGAAACCCGCCGGCACTGCATCTTCACGCAACCTGGCGAATTGCGCGCGGTGATAAGCCGCATCACCGAACAGGACATCAATCGCCGCGAGGCGCTTGACGTAAGCGCCGACAGGCAATTCTTCGGTCATCCCCATCCCGCCGTGCAGCTGGATTGCCTGCTGACCGACATAGCGTCCGGCGCGGCCGATGAGGGCTTTTGCCGCGCTCACTGCGCGCCGGCGCTCGTACGCATTATCCGAATCGACCTTTCCAGCAGCGAGCGTCGCCATGGAGCGTGCCTCTTCAACATGTATCAGCATATCCACAGCGCGATGCTGCAACGCCTGGAAACGCCCGATGACCATGCCGAACTGTTGCCGTGTCTTGAGATATTCAAGCGTCATGGCGTGGAGCGTTTCCATGGCGCCAACCGCCTCGGCGCACAACGCGGCCATCGCCCGGTCAGCAACCACCTCGATTAACGGCATGGCACCGTTGAGCGTTCCAATGACCGACTCCGGTCCGACACGCACGCCGTTGAACTGCACATCCAGCGCCCGCGTACCGTCAAAAAGCGGGTACTCCTGACCAGCGAGATTCTCGTCTTCGCATTCGACAATGAACAGCGTCACGCCGTCGCGGTCCCCCGGATTGCCTTCAGTACGCGCGGAAACAATCAGTTTCTCCGCAACCGGCCCTTGCAGAACCAGTGTTTTCTTTCCTTCGATTACCCAGTTGTTGCCGTCAGGTGTCGCGCGCGTGGCAACATATCCGGTGTCGTAACGCGCCTCGCGCTCCGCATGCGCAAAGGCCAGCAACATCGAACCGTCGACAATGCCCTGCAGCAGAATCTTTTTTTGCCAGTCCGCCGCGCCGAGATCGACGAGACCGCCAGCCAATACTACCGTTGGCAAATAAGGCTCGAGAACAAGATGGCGGCCAAGCGCCTGCATCACCAGCATGGTCTCGATACCACCACCGCCAAAGCCACCATATTCATCGGAAAACGGCACGCCCAGAAGCCCAAGCGACGCGAAGCCCTGCCAAACTTCCTCCGACATTGCCTGACGCTTCGCGACCATATCGCGACGAAGTTCGTGCGAATAATTTTTTTCAAGAAAGCGCTCCACCGAATCCTGGAGCATCTGCTGTTCTTCACTCAGTGAAAAATCCATGACTACCTCGACTACAAACCCAGCACTTGCCGGGAAATGATGTTGCGCTGTATTTCGTTGGTACCGCCGTAGATCGTCGTCTTGCGCATGTTGAAATAGCGCGCCGCCAGCGGCGCCGCGTACGCCGGCCCGGGAGTCTGCCCGATCCAGTTATCTCCCCATGCCATCGGCAAGAACGGCAACGCACCCGGACCCACGGCTTCCATTTGCAGCTCGGTCAGGGTCTGCTGGATTTCCGTTCCCCGGATTTTGAGAATCGACGCCTCCGGGCCCGGCGCCTTGCCCTCGCTCTCGGCCGAAGCCACGCGAAGCACCGTCATCTCGAGCGCGAGCAAATCGATTTCAAGTTCCGCCACACGGTCGCGGAACACCGGATCATCCATCAGCGGCTTGCCGTTGACCTGTTCCTGCGTCGCCAGATTCTTCAGGTACGCCAGTTCACGCTTTGACACACCGACGCCGGCGATACCGGTGCGTTCGTGCGACAGCAGAAACTTGGCAATGCTCCAGCCCCGGCCTTCATCACCCACCAGATTCGCCGCGGGCACTTCTACGTTCTCAAACCAGACTTCATTGACTTCGTGCTCGCCGTCCAGTGTGATGATCGGCCGCACCTCGATACCCGGCGTCTGCATATCGATGAGCAGCATCGATATGCCTTCCTGCTTCTTGCCCGTGCTTTCGGTACGAACCAGGCAGAAAATCATGTCCGCCCAATGTGCATGCGTGGTCCACGTTTTCTGTCCGTTGACGATATAAACATCGCCTTTGCGTTCAGCGCGCGTTTTCAGTGATGCCAGATCTGAACCCGAGCCCGGCTCGGAATAACCCTGACACCACCACGTATCCCCGGACAAAATTCCGGGGAGGTATGTCTGCTTTTGCACCTCGCTCGCGTAAGCGATCAACACCGGGCCGATCATGCTCAAACCGAAAGGTGACAGGCGCGGCGCGCCGCGGGCGGCGGATTCCTCATCGAAAATATGGTTCTGTATGGCGTTCCAGGCGGCGCCACCGTGGGGTTCAGGCCAGTTCGGCGCAATCCAGCCTTTTTCGTATAACGCGCGATGCCAGCGATAAACATCGTCTTTTTCAAGACGTTTGTGCTCCAGCACCTTGCGCGCGACATCGCCGGGCAATTTTTCATCGACGAAGGAACGTACTTCGTCACGAAAAGCCAGCTCTTCGGAGTTAAATGTGAGGTCCATAGGCCGATTGATTCGGAAAAGCGACAGAAGGGAAGGCGCGAGCATAAGGTATGCACAACCCACAGGCAACCACAGTGGTATAGCGCCCGGAGCACTACTATAATGTGCTGTTACCAGTGATTTCCGGCCTCACCCGTAATGATTCCCGGCGCTGGATTTTCCAGCACAGGCCGACATCAATCTGATCAAGGCGACCGCCTTCGCCAAATGGGGGTATCAAAATGAACATTCGTGACAATCTTGCTGTTCAGGAACTTAACCAGTCGCTGAATATGGAGCCGCTTTGGCTGCCGTTCACCCCGAACCGCCAATTCAAGGCCGCACCACGCCTGATCGCGGGCGCAAAAGATATGTACTACACCACCAGTGACGGGCGCACTCTGCTCGACGGCGTTGCTGGCCTGTGGTGCGTGAACGCCGGGCACTGCCGCGAACCCATCGTCAAAGCCATCCAGAAGCAGGCCGAGACGGTGGACTACACGACCGCTTTCAACATGTCCCACCCGACTGTGTTCCAGGCGGCGGAAATGGTCACCGACCTTGCGCCAAAGGGCCTGGACCACGTGTTTTTTGTCAACTCAGGGTCGGAAGCCGTCGATACGGCACTGAAAATCGCGCTTGCCTACCATCACGCAACCGGCAAGCCGCGCCATCGACTCATCGGCCGCGAACGCGGCTACCACGGTGTCGGTTTCGGCGGTATATCGGTTGGCGGTATGACGCACAACCGCAAGGCATTCAGCGCCGCGCTAATCCCCGGCGTCGACCATTTGCCGCATACCCACAATCTCGAAAAGAACGCGTTCAGCAAGGGCCAACCCGAATGGGGAGCCCATCTTGCCGATGATCTGGAGCGAATCGTGGCGTTGCATGACGCATCCAACATCGCAGCCGTCATCGTCGAACCCGTTGCCGGCTCGACCGGCGTTCTCGTGCCACCAAAGGGTTATCTGCAACGGCTGCGCGAACTGTGCGACAAGCATGGCCTGTTGCTGATATTCGATGAGGTGATCACCGGATTCGGCCGAACCGGATCCGCTTTCGCGTCTCACACCTTTGACGTCGTTCCCGACATGATCACCTTTGCGAAAGGTGTTTCCAACGGCGCCGTCCCACTAGGCGGTGTGCTGCTAAAGAAGGAGATTTACGAAGCCTTTATGCACGGGCCGAGTGAACAGATCGAGTTTTTCCACGGGTACACCTACTCCGGGCATCCGCTGGCGACCGCCGCGGCAGTGGCCACCATGGACATCTACGACCAGGAAGGGCTGTTCGAACGCAGCCAGGAACTGGCGCCCTATTTTGAAGAGGCCGTGCACTCGCTCAAGGGGATGCCGCACGTTATCGACATCCGCAACTTCGGCCTGATGTGCGGCGTCGAACTGGCACCGGCGGCCGGCCACCCCGGCAAGCGCGCATACGAAACTTTCCTGAAGTGTTATGACAAAGGCGTGCTGGTGCGCTCTGCGGGCGAAACGATTGCACTGACGCCGCCATTGATCGCCACCCGTAAAGACGTCGACCAAATCGTCGGCACTCTCGGCGAAGCGCTCAAGGCCGCGAAATGAAATAGTTGATCTGTCTGACCATGTGCTCTTCCAGGCTACGGCAGCACAGCCGCTGACCAGGTTTATAGACCCGTAGACGCTTACGCCAAACACACTACATGAAAATCGTTATCGCCCAGATGGAACACGAGACCAATACGTTCTCGCCGGTTCCGACACCATGGGAATCATTCGGGCCGAACGGTGCCTATGTGGCTGACGATGCTTACCGGGCCATGAAAGGCACACGCACGCCGATCGGTGCCTTTATCGATCTTGCCGAAAAAGAAAAAGCACAGATCGTCACGCCGGTAGCGGGTTTCGCTTACCCGAGCGGGCCGGTGGACCCTGCTGCGTATGATCGCTTCTGTGACCTGATCTGCGATGCGGCGGCAAAAGGCTGTGATGCGATCTTTCTCGACCTGCACGGCGCGATGGTGGTGAAAGACAGAACAATGGATGGCGAAGGCACGCTGCTTGAAAAAGTCCGCGCGGCAGCCCCGAAAACACCCATCGCCGTGTCGCTTGACCTGCACGCCAACGTTACCGACACCATGGTTTCCAATTGCAACGTCATCGTCGGTTACAAGACTTACCCGCACATCGACATGTACGAAACCGGTGAACTCGCCGGAAGCATCCTGTTGCGTGCCATCAAGGGCGAGATCAAGCCGGTGATGGTTTGGGGCAATGTGCCGATCCTTGCACAGACGCTGAAGATGAATACCGCCGAAGGCGCCATGAAAGATTACGCCAACGCCGCGCACGAGGCCGAGCGAAAGGGTATGCTGGCAGCATCGGCGTTCGGCGGGTTCCCGATGGCGGACATTCCGCAGGCCGGCATGAGCACCGTGATAGTCACCAACGGCGATCGCGCCACCGCCGAAACTGAACGGGATCGCATCCTTGCCGTTGCCTGGTCGCAAAAGGAGGACTTCATCTGGCACGATGAGCCACTCGACGAGGCCATCGCGCAAGCGAAGCAGATGAAAGAAGGCCCGATCCTTTTGCTGGACCATCCCGACAACTGTGCGACTGGTGCAACCCAGGACACCATGCACGTGCTCAAGGAGGCCTTGCGCCAGGGCTTGAGCGATATCGCGGTCGGACCGATCCGCGATCCCGAAGCGGTGGACCAACTGATCCGCGCCGGCATTGGCGCCAAAGTCACCTTGCCGGTCGGCGGCAAGATGGACATGCCCGCAATCAATCGCAAAGGCGAGCCGCTTGAACTCACCGGCATCGTAAGAGCCATAACCGACGGCGAATACACCATTACCGGACCCCAGTTCACCGGCGTGCGCGCCATGATGGGTCGCACCGTGGTATTCGATACCGGCGCAGCCGAGATTGTCATTACAGAACGCCTGCAGGAACCATGGGACCGCGGCGTATTTACCAGCGTCGGCATCGACCCGACGCGCAAGAAATACCTTCTGCTGAAATCGCGCATGTATTTTCGTCCGGTATTCATGCCCATTGCCAAAGGCATGGTCTATTGCGACGGCGTCGGCGTCGGCTCGTCCGACTGGCGCATGTTCAATTATGAACACCTGCGCCGCCCCATTTACCCCCTGGACGAGCAGTTCTGAAGTGACAACAATGGTGCGTCACCCGTAACGAACCACATGCGAAGAATCGCGCCCCGCACAAACATTAATTACAGATCAACACTGCACTGAACAAGAGGATTCAATGAACAAACCCGCAACCAAGGAAACCGTCCTGCCCCGCGAAATCCAGCATTTCGTGAACGGCAAGGAAGTCAGCGGCACCAGCGGCCGCCACGGCGATGTCTACAACCCGGCGCTCGGCGAAGTCGCCAGTCGCGTCGCATTCGCCACTGAAGCCGAAGTCACTGCCGCAATTGACGCTGCCCACAAGGCGTTTCCGGCATGGGCCGCGACGCCACCACTGAAACGCGCGCGAGTGATGTTCAAGTTCAAGGAATTGCTCGAGCGCGACATGGACAAGCTCGCTGCCATCATCACCAGCGAGCATGGCAAGGTCCTTTCCGACGCGAAAGGTGAAGCCATTCGTGGCCTCGAAGTCGTCGAGTTTGCCTGCGGCATTCCGCAGCTGCTCAAGGGCGAATACACCGAGCAGATCGGCACCGGCATCGACAGCTATTCGGTGCGGCAGCCGCTGGGCGTGTGCGCCGGCATCACGCCATTCAACTTCCCTGTAATGGTGCCGATGTGGATGTTTCCGGTGTCCATTGCCTGTGGCAACACTTTCGTACTCAAGCCGTCCGAGCGTGATCCTTCCGCCAGTGTCTACATCGCCAACCTGCTCAAGGAAGCGGGTCTGCCAGACGGCGTATTCAACGTCGTCCACGGCGACAAGGTCGCCGTCGATACCCTGCTCAACGACTCGCGCGTCGCCGCGATCAGTTTCGTCGGCTCGACGCCGATCGCCGAGTACGTCTATCGCACCGGCACTGCAGCCGGCAAACGCGTGCAGGCGCTCGGCGGCGCGAAGAACCACCTGGTCGTCATGCCCGACGCCGACCTCGATCAGGCGGTCGACGCACTCATTGGTGCAGCTTACGGTTCGGCGGGCGAGCGCTGTATGGCGATCTCGGTTGGTGTTGCGGTCGGCGATATTGCCGACCAGCTGGTGGAAAAACTCACTGCGCGCGCGAAATCACTGAAAATCGATAACGGCACTGCCGATCCCGATATGGGACCGCTGGTGACCAGACAGCATCTCGACAAGGTCACCGGTTATGTAGATAAAGGCGTGAAAGAAGGCGCCGATTTGCTAGTGGATGGCCGCGCACTTAAAGTCAAAGACCACGAAAAGGGATTCTTTATCGGCGGTTGCTTGTTTGACAACGTCACGCCCGACATGACCATCTACAAGGAAGAAATCTTTGGGCCGGTTCTGTCGATTGTGCGCGTGCCCGATTTCGAATCGGCTGTGAATCTGATCAACGCGCACGAGTTCGGCAACGGCGTTTCGCTGTTCACCCGTGATGGCGACGCCGCGCGCGAGTTCTCCACGCGAATTCAAATTGGCATGATCGGCATCAATGTGCCGATCCCGGTACCGATGGCGTTCCACAGCTTCGGCGGCTGGAAGCGTTCGCTGTTCGGTGATCACTACGCCTACGGCCCCGAGGGCGTGCGCTTCTACACTCACCTCAAGACTGTTACCACGCGCTGGCCAACTGGTATCCGCAAGGGTGCCGAGTTCGTCATGCCGACAATGAAGTAGGAGGCCGCAGCGGAGAGGCTCTCGCCTCCCCGCTCTCGAGCGAGCCCATCCATGGCAGTCATTCAATCAACGCGACAGTTGCGCGATCTAATCGGCACACCGAACGAACTGGTGCGCCTGAAAATTCATCCACAGCTAAACGAAACGGCGCGCGACTTCATCGCGCGCTCACCGATGCTGTTTCTCGCCACCTGCGGAAAGGATGGTCTGCCGCAGGTCTCACCCAAAGGCGATGCACCCGGATTCGTTCAGATTGAAAATAATCGCTCTCTGATCATCCCCGAACGTAAAGGCAACAAACTTGCCTTCACGCTTGAGAATATCCTGGTTAACCCGAAGGTCGCTCTCATATTTCTGGTACCCGGCACCTGCGAAACGCTGCGCATCGAAGGTCGCGCGCAACTGGATGATGACGCGGCCTTATGCGAGAAACTCTCCGCGCGTGGTTCGGCTGCGCTTCTGGTGACGCGCATCGAAATCGAAACCGTTTACTTCCACTGCGCCAAGGCATTCCTGCGCGCCGAGTTATGGAAACCGGAAACCTGGCGGGAAGCGATCAATATTTCCTTCGGCAAGGAAATCGCACAGCGCGGCGCACTGGCGTCCGAAAAGATTGAAGAATTCGACGCCGGGGTAAAGTCACGCTACAAAACCGACTT
>DATKYN010000100.1:0-13249 GCA_035528435.1 Burkholderiales bacterium | reverse complement strand
CTTTGCCTTGAAAAGCATGCAAGTACACTGCTGATTGACGCCATGGCGTGTGTGACTTGCTACCGATCATTGTGCCGGAGGACCGCCTGGTCCGAAGGTACCTGCATGAACATCCAATGAATCCCGAACCCCGAGATCACCGTCCTTCCCACCCTCTGCAACCCAAAAAAGCCTCACTGCTACAGACCGTCTGGGTCGTATTATCCGGTCTGATCATGATTGGCCGTAGCCGGGACTTCGCACCGTCTGCACCGAAACTCGACCCAATCTTGCTAGTGATCGTCGCACTTGTCAGCGCCGCCTTGCTCATTGCGGGTCTCGTAATGCTCGCCTCGTTTGTTGCACGCTGAATAATGCTGCGCGAAACCCTGGACCTTCAGTTGAGCAAGCTGTCAGCATGCAGTCGAACGGCCGCGATGACGCGGAGCATGAATGTTACTGAACGATGCTCTCTGCAGAATTGCAGGCCACCGAACTCGCGTGACCGAAACTCAAAAACCAGTCCCCCACTGCATCGGGAAGAGAATCATTCAGGCAGACAGTCTGTATCGGGCGACACAGACCGAACCGGTCCGGAATTGAGCCTAATTACGATCAAAGCTAACCAGAGGAATAACTAAATGCCTGTTCAGATTCCACAGCACGCTAGCGCGGTGGTCATTGGCGGTGGAGTGATTGGCGCCAGTGTTGCATATCATCTCGCAAAGCTTGGATGGAATGACGTCGTCCTGCTCGAGCGTAACCAGTTTACGTGTGGAACGACCTGGCATGCCGCCGGTCTGGTCGGAACGATGCGCGCCAACGAGCCGCACGCGCGCCTGTGTGAATACTCCATGGCGATTCTGGCCGAGCTCGAAACCGAAACCGGACAATCAACCGGCTTCAAGCAAGTGGGCTCCGTTACCGTTGCGCACAGCAAGGCGCGCTTCGAAGAACTAAAACGCGTAGCGGCAATGAACAATGCATTCGGGGTAACGCGGGTGGATATCATCACCCCAGATGAAATCAGGGAACGATACCCCTTTGTCGAAACCAGCGACCTGCTCGGTGGTAGCTGGGTGGAACAGGATGGCACTGCAAGCCCGGTAGACGTCACTCAAGCTTTTATCAAGGGTGCGCGCGGGCGCGGTGCCCGGTGCCTGGAAGGCGTACGCGTCACCGGCATCAAGCGGGCCAACGGCCATGTCACCGGTGTGATCACGACCGAGGGCGAAATCCGGACTGACTTCGTGGTCAACTGCGGTGGTCTGTGGGGGCGCGAAATCGGCCGAATGGCCGGGGTAAACATCCCGTTGCATGCGTGCGAGCACTACTATGCCCATACCGAAAAACTCGATGATCTGCCGTCCAGCCTGCCAGTGCTACGCGATCACGACAATTGCGCCTACTACCGCGAAGACGCCGGCAGCCTGCTGGTCGGTGCTTTCGAGCCTAATGCCGTGCCCTGGGGACAAGACGGGATTCCCCTGGATTTTGCCTTCGAAGAACTTGAAGGGCACCCGGATAAACAGTTCATGCCGGTACTCGAAAAAGCGCTGGAAAGGGTACCGATGCTGGCGCAGGTGGGCTGGCGCAGTTTTTTCTGCGGACCGGAGAGCTTCACCCCGGACGATCAATTCCACATTGGCGAAGCGCCCGAGCTAAAGGGTTTCTATGTCGCCTGCGGATTGAACTCGGTCGGCATCCAGACCTCCGGCGGACTCGGGCGCGCCCTGGCAGACTGGATGCACACGGGCAAGGCACCGATGGATCTGTGGGGTAACGACATACGCCGTATGTTTCCATTCCAGTCGACACAGCACTACATCCAGAACCGCGTCACCGAAACCCTGGGCTTGCTCTACGATAATCACTACCCTTACAAACAGATGCAGACTGCGCGCAACCTGCGACTCTCGCCCCTGCACCAGCGCCTTACGGAGCACAACGCGTGCTTCGGCGAGGCCGCCGGGTGGGAACGCGCCAACTGGTTCGCGCCAGAAGGCGTCCCACCAGAGTACCAATACAGCTTTGGCAAGCAGAACTGGTTCGAATACAGCGCCGCCGAGCATCGGGCTGCGCGCGAAAATGTCGCGCTGTTTGATCAGAGCTCTTTCTCCAAGTACCTCGTGCAGGGGCGTGACGCGGTGAAACTACTGCAACGGATTTCGAGCGCTAATGTCGATGTCGAACCTGGACGCATGGTATACACCCACTGGTTGAACGACCATGGTGGCATCGAGGCTGACCTGACAGTGACCCGAATCGCAGAGGACGAGTTCTGGGTGCTTAGCGGCGCCACTCAGACGATCAAGGATTTGCACTGGCTCAGATCACACGTCGCGGAAGGCGAGTTTTGTTGCATCAGTGACATCACCAATGCCTGGGCCATGCTCGGTGTCATGGGTCCCGGCAGCCGCGAGTTGCTTGCCCAAACCCTGAACCACGATATGAACACGGAAGCATTTCCGTATGGATCGTTCCAGCCGGTTGAACTGGGCATGGCGCGTGCCTACGCCGGGCGCGTGTCCTACGTCGGCGAACTCGGCTGGGAGCTATACGTACCGGTCGACCAGGCGCGCCACGGCTTCGATTATCTATGGGACAAGGGTCAAAGCCACGGGCTCATCCTCGCCGGAATGCACGCATTGAATTCATGCCGGCTCGAGAAAAAATTCGTGCACTATGGCCACGACGTTGCCGACCACGATACGCCACTCGAATGCGGCATGGGATTCGTCTGCAATTTCGACAAAGACATTGCGTTTATCGGCCGCGAAGCAATTCTCCAACAAAAGGAGAGCCGTGCGTTCATGAAAAAGCGTCTGGTGCAGTTTCTTCTGGAGGACCCGGAAAAGACGCTCTACCACCACGAACCCATCGTGCGCGATGGCAAGACGGTCGGACATTTGTCATCAGGTGATTACGGGCACACGCTCGGCGGCGCGGTCGGGCTTGGGTATATTCAGATCGACGAGGAAATCACCCAGGAATACATCGACTCGGGCCACTTTGAAATCGATGTTGCTGGTGAACGTATTCCGGCAAAGGCGGCACTACGCGCAATGTATGACCCCCGAGCTGAACGCATGCGGTGTTGATCGTCGCGGTTTACATCAATTAGTCTAACTGAGACCGGTCCGGATTGACGCTGCGGTGCGAGCTGTCGCAATTCTGGCGACGCCACATCCAGCAAACACGCCGACCGTCATTCAGATGAGATTCCCTGCGACCCGCAGGGTGAAAAAGAACACACCGCAGCCCATTGCGCCCCCCCCCATCAGCGTGACTGATATGGACCGGGCACCAGAACCCGAATCTGCAGCTGCCTGAGTCTACGGTACGACACCTTCGACGAAATACAAGGCGCAGGTCGTAAACGTATCTTCGCGGTCATGGTGTTCAAGAAAGCGGTCAACGAAAGACTGTGCCGCCTGTTCAGACCCGAGGCATTCAGTGATTGCATTAAACGCGGCCCCAAACTGGTCGACCCAGTTTTGTCGCCGGTCGTCGTCGATCGACCCGGCAACCGTGAACGTAGCGTCAGGTTCGAAATTCACCTTGATGTCTGTCAGCCCGGAGCTGTGAAACATCGAAAACATCTTGCGCCCGACGTTCGGGTCTACAAGGTGATTGAATACCCGCTCGACATCCTTCTGAAAGGATTCGTCAACCGGATAATGCGTAATAGAGAAGCCGTCAAAGTTGCAGCACACGACTTTGCCACCAGGACGCGTCACGCGCCGGAACTCCGCGACAGCGTGAACCGGATCGTTTACCCACTGCAACACGTACTTGCACCAGACCAGATCGAATGTATTGTCCTCGAACGGCAACGCGAACACATCACCCTTCTCGAAACGAATGTTTTCAATTCCTTCATCCTGAGCGCGCGCTCTGGCGTACTTCAGATAATCATCACTGACATCAACCCCCGTCGCACGGCCATTGGGTGCTGCTTTTGCCAGCAACCTCGTCATCGACCCGGATCCGCATCCCGCGTCCAGTATTAGGGCGTCAGTCGCGAACGAGAACTTCTTCAAATGATCTTCAACTTTCCCGATACGCGCCTGTCGCTCGAGCCGTTCGTGTTCTTCATCGTATCCGATGACATAGGGCTTTGAAGAGCCTTTACTCATGTTCATTCCTTTGATTCGGCGCCAATTTTCTGAAAGGTGCCGTGCGATCAGACCAAGCCAGGCACAAGGCGCACAGGCGCCCTGACCCCGGAACCAAAAACCGATGCGTGTGCCGCCTCAGGGTTCAAACTGTCCGTGAGCGCGAGTGTCGATGAATGACGTTCGTGCCGCGTGCAGATCGGCCCAGCTGGCCAGGCGTGGACGCCCTTCCCGCCAGTTCAGACCGGCATACCATTCATCCAATAACAGTCCACATGCCAGTGAAATTTGCGGCATGTTGAGATCCCCGCGCATGAGGGGATGATCGATTTCGCCGTCCCAGAAATCCGCCAGCCGCTTCAAGCGCTGGCGTTCGTGCTCGAGAATCACCGCCGACCGGTCTTGCGGCGGACGCGCCAGTTCGCGTATCAAGACTGAAACATTGTCGACGACGCTACGCGCGTATTCCTCAAGCCTGCGACGCGCCACCCCCGTTTCACCCTCGGGCGCGTGCAACACCGGCACGCCGGCGAGATGGTCCAGGTAGTAGCAAACAGGCTGCGACCCTTCGATCCCGACCCCGTCTTCGCACACAAGGTACGGCACTCGTCCGGACGGGTTGATCTTGTAGTACGGACTATCCGGTTCTCGGGTGATCGCAGTAACTTCCTCGATACGATCTTCCAACTGTTTTTCCCGAAGCGCCACCCTGGCAATACGGGCGAAGGGTGAAAAATGCGTGACGTAGAGTTGCATTAGCTCTGTCCTGAACTGTTGATTGAACCAACTACTCAGGAACGCACCAACCAGACGATCGGTCACGCTCCCGAGTACATGGGTCTACCGAGAACCCCGAACCTCTTTGGATTGCTAGCCCCAGCCACACTCCGATGCAACCATCAGATCGCAAAAGTTCAGGGCGTCAAAAACAGTTCCGGCCTGGCAGCTCGGAAATTCCTACACTCTGCGCTCATGGAGTCCGCTCACAAGTTCCAGCGGAAGCCCAATCACAACGCGGTTCGGGAACGAACTTCCAGCATTGCAAACGCACGGTACTGCAAATTTCACGGCACCAAATGACGGGCCGAGACAGAGCCCGTCACAAGCGCATCTGAAAGTCGTTAATACCGCTTCGATCGACGCCGCGCATCAGATATAACGTACGATCGCGGTGGTTGTAGATGAGATTCTTTTCTTTGGTTTGCCGGTCCGCGAGCTCCCGATCAAACACCGACGTTGTCGGCATATAGCGTAACGTCATACCCCGGCGAGCATTAGGCGAATTATTAGCCTCCGACCCATGCACCAGAAAAACATCGTGCAGAGACATCTGGCCCGCCTCAAGCTCAAGGTGAAAGGCTTTGTCTTCGTCATACTCATCCGGAGACAGCTCCTGGTTCAATGTCAGGCCCTGCGCGGGGTTTTCCTTGTGGGCGCGCAGCTCGCGCCGCTTGTGCGATCCCGGCATGTAATTCAAGCAACCGTTTTCCACAGTAGCATCGTCAATTGCCATCCAGACCGTACACGTTGCAACCGGCCGGATCGGCCAGTACTCGCCATCCTGATGCCACGGCGTCTTGTATCCGTTCAACGCCGGCTTGGCGAAGAAGCTCGAATTCCAGAGCGCAAAATCGGGCCCGATGACCTGCCCGACCATGTCGAGAATTTCCGGGTCACGCGCATAGTTCAGGAAGGAAAGATCCCAGGCAAGCAACTGTGGGCAATAGTCGTGAAATTCGGGATGACGGCGCAACAGCCGATCGTGGTCTTCGCGGATCGCAGCCAGAGTATCTTCTGACAGCCGGTAATCCGGAATCACGTAGCCGTTCTCATGATAGTGGGCGACTTGTGCTTCGCTCAGCATGTGTAACCTCTGTTCTTTGTTGTTGTAACGCTGTTGTTACCCCGGGCTCCTGCTGCTTGAGCAGCATCCTTCATTACCGGTTCGAGAATTTGACGTTCCCGAAAGAAGAAACCGACCGCAATACCGATCGAACACCGGGATACAGGAAGTATAAACGGGGTTCTGGTCCATTCACCAGCCAGTCTTGTTTGGAATAATGCGTCGCGGTAAAGCAACGGAATCATGATTCGTCAGCGCCGTTTGATGGCACGGGAGCTATGCGGTTTTACCCCCCCGAAGGCATCGCTACTGCTTGTGCTCTGATGGTCGAAGAGAGAATCCTGCGCCAGAACCCTCGGCCCTTTCCTTTAGCGCAGCTCTTCGCGGCGAAGCATATTCGGAGAAATCGCTTGGCGCCCAGAAGCGTTGCCAGCACGACCTGCAGCGATAAGGACGCTTCGCGCTCCAGCCCAACGTCGCGAGTTTTTCCCACCATCGACGGTAGGAACGCCGCGCATGGTCGGATCCACACTTGGGGCACCGCATCGTTATGTCCTCACCTCCAGCTTGACCGGGGATACAAGCACTTTCCCGCCACCAAGGACTGGATCGCGCCTGAAAGTAGTCGTAGCGTCTTCACGGGCACTGGCAATACCACTCCCGAGCACCACTCCTCAGTCAAACCCTTTGCAATTTGCCTGCCACGGGTTCAGTGCGCTATCAGTTCGCTTTTCATCGAGAACGGCACCAAAAAAGCGCTGCAGCGCCGACGGTGAAAACAGAACGCGTCGAAGTGCAGTACAAAGACGTGGAATACTCGTCACAGCTGCACGTCCGTGCGCTGCCTCCGGCGGCAGATTCCGGACGTCTGACACGCGATTTCCATGAGGGCGCCGCTTGTGATCCAACGCCCCGCGCTCTAAGCGGCCGGGTAACCGGACCGCTTCATGGTTTTGACGTTAAGGCAGGGTAACCATACCGCCAGAGGCAACCACGGTCTGTCCGGTGGTATAGCTGGACCGGTCGCTGAGTAGAAAATAGGCCATTTCAGCGATTTCCTCGGGTTTGCCGAGGCGAGCCAAAGGTGTCGCATCGCGCAGAAGCTTGCGTCCCGCCTCGGAAGCATTTGCGGTCATATCGGTTTCGATAAATCCGGGAGCGATGCAATTGACGCGGACGTTCGGGGCAAAGGCAGCCGCGCAATTTCGGGACAAACCTATGACTGCGGCCTTCGAAGTACCGTAAGCAAGCAGCCTGTCCGCAGCGAGTGGATTCCGGGCTAATCCTGCAACCGACGCCATGCAAACAATACGGCCAAAACCGCGCGCCAGCATGCCGTCCTTTGCAAGCCAAATTGCATGGAAGGTGCCATCGAGATTGACCCGCATCATCTCGTTCCAGATCTCGAACGACATATCGAGCTTGTCCCCGGCACGCGCGACTCCTGCATTGCTCACCAGCATGTCAACCGGACCGAGTTGGTCTTCGATTTCCGCATACATCTGTTTCATTGCATCCAGGTTAGACACATCCGCCTTGAATACCGCCCCGGTCGCGCCGGCGGCTGTGACCATCTTCAGTGTTTCCTGCGCTGCTTCTTCGTTGCCGGAGTAATTGATGGCGATTCGCGCCCCGGTCTCGGCCAGACGCACACAGATCGCCCGCCCGATGCCGCGTGACCCGCCAGTCACCAAAACTGTCCGATTGTGAAATTCTTCGTCTGGCATCGTTTTCTGCTCCTGTGCTGATTTCTTCCTGGTCAGGTGAAAGTCAGGCTGGCGGCACGTAACCGGTTTTTGAGTCTCCGGCGGTCATCACCGGATCGGCACACAGCAAAACCTGCTTTGCTCCGAAACAGATCCATGGTCTCCACAGATGACCAGACTCTGGCTGTACCGCTCAAGACGATAACACGGCGCTAGCGCGAGCTACGGTCTCACTGTTGCAGGTCGCACGTTGTGCCGGATGATCAAACAGATGTTCAGCAGAGAAGGAACATTGAAAACGTCGCAAACGAGGCGCAAGAGGCAGTGCGATTGATCTCTTCGCGCAGGCCGACAAAAAGCAATTTGCTTCCTGTTCATGGCCCTGTGTGTTGGCCACAGGTGTCGCGTCAGCCGTCGCCCGTTTATACTTGGCTTGACTTCATTTCGTGCTGGGAGATCTGCTGTGCGCAGCCCGTTCGTTTTTTTCATCATTTTGCTACTGACCGCATGCAGTACAGAAAAGGTCGCCAGCGCACGTGCCCCGTTCATCGCGACGGAGGTCGCGTCCTTCGACCAGCCATGGGCCATGAGCTTTCTGCCCGATGGGCGGCTGCTTGTGACCGAGAAGCCAGGCAGCATGTACATCCTGACCCAGGATGGCAGCAAGTCGGAGCCACTGTCCGGTGTGCCCGATGTTGACTACGGCGGCCAGGGCGGTTTGGGCGATGTCGTACTGCACCCGGACTTCACCTCGAACAAGCTTGTCTATATCAGCTTCGCCGAAGCCGGCAAAGGCGGGGTTAGAGGAGCAGCCGTCGCGCGGGCAAAACTCATCCTGAACACTGACGGCGGCGGAAGGCTCGAGAATCCAGAGATCATCTGGCGCCAGCACCCTAAAGTTTCCGGCCGCGGTCACTATGGCCACAGAATCGCTTTTTCGGGCGATGGCTACCTCTACATTTCCTCAGGTGAGCGTCAGAAGTTCGACCCGTCGCAGGACATGGAGCAGAACCTCGGCAAGATCTTGCGTTTGCACGATGATGGATCCGTGCCCGCGGATAATCCCTTTTCCGATCAGGGCGGCGTTAGCGCGCAGATCTGGTCACTCGGTCACCGGAATCCTCTGGGACTTGCGTTCGATGAAAAAGGCCGGCTGTGGAATGTGGAAATGGGTCCCCGAGGCGGCGACGAGCTGAACCTTGTGATTCGTGGTGCCAATTACGGATATCCGACCGTCTCGAATGGCGATCATTACGGCGGAAAGGACATTCCTGATCATGAAACGCGGCCCGAATTTGAAGCACCGAAAGCCTGGTGGACGCCTGTCATTTCGCCCGGTGACCTGATGTTCTACTCCGGCGGCCTGTTTCCCGAATGGAAAGGCAACGCATTCGTTGCAGGCCTGTCGGCCAGGGCCTTGCTGCGAATCACGATCGAAGGCGACACTGCCTCTGAAGCGGAGCGCTTCGACATGAACGAGCGAATCCGTGCAGCCAGACAGGGCCCGGGCGGCGCAATCTGGCTGCTCGAGGACGGCCGCGGCGGACGGTTGCTCAAGCTGACACCCGGCGATTCCTGATCAGTTCAAGCCGTCGTTTGCACGTGAAGTTGACGCCGAAAACTCCATGTACCAGCACGCCAGTCGACGAGGTGCCGTCGCGGAGTTACTGCACGTACCCTCAGGGATGCGGCCCCCAGGGCGCTGCGTTCAGCAGTTTCACCTCCTGCGTAGCCACCAGCGCCCGGAATTTGGGTGCAAACCCCTCGATGAACGGCGCGTAGGCAAACAAGGTTGCCCAATGCGACCGACGATCCGCGTCGTCGTCGAACTTCCACATGTGAACAAGCTGATTGATCATGCCCGTATCCGCCTGGAAGTAGCCCACCAGTTTTTTGTCGAAACCGCCCTTATTCAGAGCCGGGTAGCCAAAATCGGTATACAGCTTGACCGCCTCGGCCATCTTGCCTACGTGCAAGGTATAGGTGCGCAGTTCATAGAGTGCCATTGAGTCTTCCTCCGATACTGAATTGTCGTTGAATGATTCGGGTCATCGGAAGAGATATTACAACGGCGTTTCCCACAACCGGAAAGCGGCAAATCGGATTAGGAACAGACGGCTCGTTGCACTCGAGCAAATCGCTGCGCTTTTCTCTTCGTCCCGGCCAAGGATGACGCGCTCCGTTGCTCCCGGCTTAAGGTTGCTCCAGACGTTTCCCCACAGCCTGCGGAAACGCAAAAATGATTCTACGCTGCGCTCAGGAACTGCATGAGAGCATCGAACAACCAGCGCGGGTGCGCGCCCAGTCGGGCCGGCGTTCGGCAAAAGCCTCACGGCCGGGCTGATCGTCATAGGGGCGGCGCATGACGTCGAGCAATTCGTTAATGCCGGCATAGTCGCCCTGCTCGGCGCGGTCGATGGCCTGCTGCGCAAGGTAGTTGCGCAGCACATATTTGGGGTTGGCCTTGTGCATCTTCTCGCGCCGCTGATCTGGCGTGAGCACATCGTTGCGCAGACGCCCGGCGTAGCTTTCAAGCCAATCTTTGAATTGCGATTCAGCCTCTCTGCGCCTGGATTCGTCATAAAACGCGCCTTCGAGCGGCGCCAATGTCGGCTGTTCTATGTCGACCTCTGATAACGCACGGAAGAAGATGGTCATGTCAACTTCGGCCGTTTTCATCAATCCGTGCAATCCTTGCAGCAGTTGCAGGTCTTCTTCGCGACATTCGGCGAGGCCGAGCTTGGCAGCGGCATCGCTGCGCGTTGTCTCGTTGTAAACGTCGACGTAGCGTTGCAGCCCGGCTTCCAGTGGTTCGGCGGATGCGAACGCAGGAGCGAGTGCGTTGGCGAGCTGGCCGAGGTTCCAGTAGGCGATTTCGGCCTGCTGGCCGAACCGGTAACGCCGCCCACCGGCATCAGTAGTGTTTGGCGTCCAGTCCGGATCGAAATTGTCGATCCAGCCGTACGGTCCGTAGTCGATGGTGAGTCCGAGGATGGAAAGATTGTCGGTGTTCATCACGCCGTGCACGAAGCCAACGCGCATCCAATGCGAAATCATGCGTGCGGTGCGCTCGCAGACTTGCGCAAACCATTCGGCGCGCAGCTCTTCGCTGGTGCCTGAAAGTTCCGGGAAATCCCGGTGGATGGTGAAGTCGATGAGTCGATTGAGCAGGTCGACATCGCCGCGCGAGGCCGGCAGTTCGAAGTTGCCAAGTCGGATAAATGATGGCGCCACTCTACATACAATGGCACCTGGCTCGGCTTTGGCACGGCCGTCATAGAACATGTCACGGACGACTTCTTCCCCGGTGGTGACCAGGCTGAGCGCGCGGGTAGTGGGCACGCCGAGGTGGTGCATGGCCTCACTGCAGAGAAATTCCCGAATTGAAGAGCGCAGCACGGCGCGGCCATCGGCGCTGCGCGAGTAAGGCGTTCGCCCGGCACCTTTCAACTGCAGTTCCCAGCGCTCGCCTTGTGCGTTGACGGTCTCGCCCAAGTTGATGGCGCGGCCGTCGCCAAGCTGCCCGGCCCAGTTGCCAAACTGGTGGCCGCCGTAGTTGGCGGCATATGGCTCCATGCCTTCGATCAGCGCGTTGCCGCCAAACACCATCGCGAATTCCGGTGTGCAGATGTCCCGCTCGTCGATGCCGAGCAAGGCAGCGACTTCCCGTGAATGCGCGATGAGTTTCGGGCCGGCTACCGGTGTCGGATCAACGCGCGAGTAAAGCGCTTTGTGCACCTGGCGCACGCGTGACCCGGACTCAGGGTCAGCAGGCAGTTCACGCACGAAGCGATTGTCGAATTGAAGTGATTGAATCATCAGACTATCGGATGCTACGGCGTTACGAAACGGCAAACAACCGCGTTAGCCCTAAGGGCTTGGGGGCTCACCGCCAAGGCGCGGAGGACAGTGTCGCCCGCAATACGGCGTTTGGTATCCCTGGGCTTGAACACCTTGATCACGTAGAGATAGCAAAGCTGCGCTTTAGCATTGCTCAATACACTCAGTCTCCAGATTGCGGGAGCCGTGCACAGCCCTGCCTTGCGCCGGCCTTCAGGTTTCTGTTGGCTTGCCCTTTCTTGGATCGGTCAGGTAGCACTTCCACCCTGTCGCCCTGGAGTCTTTCGGTACCTGCGGCGGCAGGTTCGCCATGACCGATGGTAAAGCGCCATCCATCGACGCTTCACATTCTTCAACGGTCTTGATGTTCGGATTGAACAGAATGTAGGAGTTGATGTTTTTGGAGTTTTCGAGATCGATCTCGACGTACACGCCCTCCGGCTCGGTTTCAGAACAGCCGGTCAGCGCAAGCGCGAGAACAAGAACGGACAGAACGCTCTTCATTGTTTATGCCTTTGAATACGAAAATTTTACGAGGGTGAAATTCTAGGCCACATTGCCCACTCGCGCATGAGGCCGGTTGGTGTCATACGCTCGACCCTCGCCTGGCGCGCCTTACGCGCCTTAATGGGCATATCAGACGCTTGCCATTTGACTGTGATGTTAATCATATTCGAAGCGCTCATAGACGATGTTCGGCGGTGGCACGCCAGCCGCGAGCAAATGCTGCTCTATCGCGAGCATCATCGGTGTTGGGCCGCAAGCCAGACAAATGCACTGATTCGCCTTCGCTGGCAGATGACGGCGAATCGTCGGGGCGTCAACTTCACCAACACCGCCGCTCCAGTCGGGCGGCGGCTCATCCACGGAGAACAACACCTTCAGGTCGAGCACATTCTGCAGCTGCCGGATTTCATCGGCGTATGTCAATTGCCGCGGATTGCGTGCGCCGTAGATGAGCGAGATGGGCCGCTTGTCCTGCTTCGCTGCCAGGTCGCGCAGTATGCCGATCACCGGCGCAATGCCGATACCGCCGGCGATGAGATAGATCGCCTCGCCGTGACGGCCTGCCAGGGTGAAGTTTCCGTGCGGCGCATCCAGATAGACGATGGCACCGGGAAGCAGCTCGCCGAGGCGTGCGGTGGTGTCACCCCTTTCCTTGATGAGAAAACGCACCTGCGGCAGTTCGGCGGGACTGGAACTGATCGAAAAAGGGTTGTCGAGCAACGGAATCGCCGGATCCCGGAAATTCACCCAGGCAAACTGACCGGCGTCGAACGTGATGGCGCGGCCACGGGCCGGCTGCATGACGACCTCCCAGATGCGTTCGCCGAGTTCACGAACGCTTTCCACCCGGTAGGCGCCGCGCGCGAGCAGCCACGGTTTGAGCAGGTAGGTGTAGCAGAGTGCGCCCAGCGCCATCAAAAGCAGCGCCCACCAGAACGCGCTCAGCAAGTTGTCGCGACTGTAACTGCCGACGCTGAACACGTGATGCGCGCCGGCAATGGCAATCACAAGCGCGCCGAGTATGTGGCTCGCCCGCCAGACCTCGTACCGGACCGGCAATTTGTGGCGCCATATGCCCGCCATCACCATGAAGGCGACTGCCGCCAGCGCGATGGTGCCGCTGAGCAGATAATCCGACACCAGCATTTTCGTGAGCATGTTTGCCTTCATCGGAATGTCGCTGACGGACCCGGGCCAGAAAAACAGCAGCACGTGAAACACCACCAGCAACACCACCAACCGCGTTGCAAGCTGGT